>JBKPPH010000282.1:0-12875 GCA_046733535.1 Acidobacteriota bacterium | reverse complement strand
AGAAGATGCGATCACGTTGACGTTGGAACGAACGCCCGACGTGCTGTCGCAAGTTGCGGCCGCGCGTACGAACGGGATGCTGGTGATCGGGTTTGCGGCGGAAACCGAGAACGTAGTCGATAACGCGAGAGAGAAGCTGCGCAGCAAAAAGCTGGATGTGATTGTCGCGAATGACGTGACGCGCGAGGGTTCAGGTTTTGATTCGACGACGAATGCGATCACTATCATCACGAAGGACACTGAAGAAGCGGTGCAACTGCCGGTGATGTCGAAAAGCGAAGCAGCGGATCGCCTCCTCGACTTGATAGTGAATATTCGAAAAGGCGTTTGACAGGATTACAGAATTTTTCAAGATTGAACATGTCAATCATGAAAAATCCTGTAATCCTGTCTAATAAAATATGGAACTATTAGATCTCCTAGCGGAAACCAAAAAACAGCTCGAGCACCTGCGCGTTCTGGGTGTTGAAGGAATCCGATGCGAGCCTACAGTCGCACCGCCGATCGAGATCCAGCCACCAGCACCGGCAGAAGCCCCGACATCGCTCTTCGGCGATATCGCTACAGCACCGCAGAAATTAGAAGCATCCACCGAAACGTTCGAACAGATCCATGCAGAGATCGGCGCCTGCACTCGCTGTCCACTGCACCTCGAACGCACGCACGTGGTCCACACGGAAGGCAATCGAAAAGCGAGGTTGATGTTTGTCGGCGAAGCACCGGGTGCGGATGAGGACGCGCAGGCACGTCCGTTTGTCGGGCGCGCCGGACAGTTACTCACGAAAATCATCGAAGCCATCGGAATGAAACGCGAAGAGGTTTTGATTGGCAACGTCAACCGCTGCCGCCCGCCGGGCAACCGTCCACCCACTCCTGAAGAAGCTTCGATCTGTAAACCGTTTCTGCTGCGCGAAATCGCTGCGGTTCAACCCGAAGTGATCGTCGTCCTCGGCAATACCGCGATGAAGAACCTGTTGGACACACGCGAAGGTATCACGCGGCTGCGCGGGCGTTTTCAGGATTACAAAGGCATCAAGGTGATGCCGACGTTTCACCCGGCGTATCTCCTGCGCGACCCTTCGAAGAAACGCGAGACGTGGGAAGATCTGAAGCAGGTCCGCGATCATCTTGATAGCCGCAAATCTTCACCGCTTACCACGGATCAGAACACCTGATCCGTGTTAATCTGTGGAATCCGTGGCCAATACTGCCGTAGAAAAAGCACCTCACGACGCCACCACCACAGTCACGCGCTACGCTGAAGTGGCTGTTCCGCTTCACGTCTTTCAAACTTTCACGTACCGGCTGACGCCCGAACAAAGTGCTGACGCGGAGATCGGCGCGCGGCTCGTAGTGCCTCTCGGACGAAACGTCGTCACGGCGTACATCGTCAACCTGCTGGATCAACTTCCCGAAGACCTCGCGGAGATCGACATCAAAGACGCGCAAACCCTCGTCGACTCTGCTCCTGTTTGCAGTCCCGAGATCCTGCAACTCGCGCGCTGGGTCGCCGACTATTACGCGTGCCCGATCGGTGAAGTAATCAAAGCCGCGCTCCCTCCCGGCATGACTCCCAAACGACGGACCGCGTCCTTCGCGAAACCCAAGCTCCGCCGCTTCGTTCGACTACTCCAATCGAGCGACGAAAAACTCACCGACGCACAAAGACGCGTCATCTCCACGCTCGAACGTAGCGGTCCAATGTCGTTGCAGTCGTTGCTGCAAACCGCATCAGTCAGTGCTTCGACGGTTTCGTCACTCGAAAAGAAAGCGCGCGTCGAAGTCTATGACGAAGCGATTCGCCGCGATCCGTTCAACACGAGCACTCGCTTCAAAGTCGAAGACGATCACACGCTCACTGACGCGCAGGCATCAGTGCTCGAACAGATCGAACAGCAGATGAACTCCGGCGACTATTCAGCTTTCCTGCTCCACGGCGTGACCGGCAGCGGCAAGACGGAGATCTACATGCGCGCGATGCAGAAAGCGCTCAACGTCGGTCGCTCGGCAATGATGCTGGTACCCGAGATAGCGTTGACGCCCGTGTTCTCGCGGCAGTTGCGCGCGCGTTTTGGCGATCAGGTCGCGATCTTTCATTCGTCGCTTCAGAAGGGAGAACGATTTGACGAGTGGACGCGTGTGAGAAACGGCGACGCGCGCGTCGTGATCGGCACGCGCTCGGCAGTCTTCGCACCCGTAAAGAACCTCGGCTTGATCGTCGTGGACGAAGAACACGAATCGTCGTACAGACAACAAGAGTCGCCTTACTACAACGCGCGCGACGTCGCGATCGTCCGGGCGCAAAAAGAATCGGCCACCGTCGTCCTCGGTTCGGCAACTCCTTCGCTCGAATCCTTTCACAACGCGCGCAAAGGCAAGTATCAATTGCTCACCCTGCCCGAACGAATCGCCGCGCGGCCGATGGCTGCCGCACGAATCATCGACATGCGAACCGTCTTTGCGCGACACGGAAAACCGCGTGTGTTCTCGGATGAGTTGCTCGAAGCCATTCGTGAGACTCGCGAGCGAAATGAGCAGTCGATCATCCTGCTCAACCGGCGCGGGTATTCGAGTTTCATTCTGTGCCGTTCGTGCGGCGAAACGATTCAGTGTCCGAACTGCGATGTGACACTCACGTATCACCGCGCTCTGCGTGTGATCGTTTGTCATTACTGCAACCATCGTGAAGCAGTGCCGCGCGTGTGTCCTT
Source organism: Acidobacteriota bacterium (assembly GCA_046733535.1). Classification (GTDB taxonomy): domain Bacteria; phylum Acidobacteriota; class Blastocatellia; order Pyrinomonadales; family Pyrinomonadaceae; genus PSRF01. Next base: position 10,165 of record JBKPPH010000282.1, on the reverse strand, counting down.
CATGTGGGAAGAAATACATCTATTACGTCGGCGAGGGCACCGAGCAACTCGAGGAGATGCTGAAACTGCTCTTTCCCGCCCTGCGCGTTGCGCGAATAGATCGTGATACCACCGCGCGTCGCAAATCTTTCGAACAATCACTCGCCGACTTCAGCGCCGGACGCATCGATACACTCGTCGGCACGCAAATGCTGGCGAAGGGCCACGATTTTCCGAACGTGACGCTTGTTGGAGTTGTTTCAGTTGACGCCGGTCTGGCTTTGCCCGATTTCAGATCGGCGGAGAGAACGTTTCAACTGATCACTCAGGTCGCGGGACGCGCGGGTCGCGGCGATCGTCCTGGAAAAGTGTTGATCCAGACTTATCATCCGTATCACTACGCGTTACGACATGCGTGCGCGCAGGACTACGAAGGCTTCTACGACGAAGAGCTACGGTACCGGCAAAATCATTCTTATCCGCCGTTCGTGGCGCTTGCGAGCCTGCTGATCCACGGGCCGGATCTCGGGCGCGTTCGTGCTGATAGCCTGGAGCTTCGGAGACAGCTTGACGTTGTTAACCAGGACCGGAAGTGCCGCATACTTGGTCCAGCTCCCGCGCCGCTTTCAAGACTGAAGGGCGAACACCGGTTTCAGATGTTGATTAAGGCGCGTAGTCGAAAGAACCTGCGCGAGGTGGCGGATGCCGCGATGAAGGCGGTTGCTGAGAGCGGTGTGAATTTGCGCTCAATCAACCTGGAGATCGATCCGGTATCAATAATGTAGACAGGATTAACAAGATGAAGCTTTCTGAACTTGCGAAATTGACGGGCGCACGGATTGAAGGATCGGATGATATCGAGATCACCGGCGCCGCGGGGCTCGACGAAGCCGGCGAAAGACACGTCACGTTTCTAGCGAATCCTCGTTACACGCCGCGCGTCAACACCACACGCGCGTCCGCCATCTATCTGAGTGAAGACGCGCAAACGGACAGACAAATCTCGATACTGCGCGTAAGAGATCCTTATCTCGCTTACACGCGCGCGCTGCGAATCTTTCATCCCGACGCGGAGCTCGAGCCGTCCGTCCATCCGACAGCCGTGATCGATCCGACCGCGCGCATTGCTCCACGCGTGAGTATCGGCGCTTGCGTCGTGATCGGCCGCAACGCGTTTGTCGGCGAAGGAGTTTGGATTCATCCAAACGTGACTGTTTACGAAGACGTCACGATCGGAAGAAACTCGGTCATACATTCCGGCGTCGCACTGCGCGAACGAACAATCATCGGCGAGCGAGTGATCATCCATAACAATGCAGTGATCGGTTGCGACGGTTTTGGTTACGCAAAGGACGAAGAGAAACGCTGGTTGAAGATTCCGCAGGCAGGACGAGTCGTGATCGAAGACGACGTGGAGATCGGCGCAGGCACGACGATCGATCGCGCCTCGGTGGGAGAGAGTCGCATCGGCCGCGGCACGAAGCTCGACAACCTCGTGCAGATCGGCCACTCGTGCACGGTCGGCGAAGACTCGTTGCTGTGCGCGCAGGTGGGGCTCGCGGGAAGCTCACACATCGGCAGCCGCGTGATTCTCGCGGGCCAGGCCGGCGTCGCGGGTCACTTGACGATTGGCGATGACGTGGTGCTCACGGCGAAGAGTGCGACCAGTCACGACATTCCGGCGGGCAAGGTGATCTCGGGAATTCCGGCGTTTGATAATAAAGACTGGTTGAGATCAACGGCGGCGTTCAGGCGGTTAGGTGAGATGCAACGAACGCTTCGTGAGCTTCAACGACAAATAAAGAAGCCGCAGATTGACGCTGATGAACGCTGATCACCGTTTATCTGCGTCAATCTGCGGCTAAGTTATCGCACCGCCATCGACGATCACGACTTCACCATTCATAAAACTATTCCGCTCGCTCACCATGAACGCCGCATATTCGGCGAGTTCTTCAGGACGTCCGAGCCGGCCTGCCGAGGTCCAGAAATCGTGCATCTGCAGTAACCGATCGGGAAGGGCCTGGGCCAGGTCCGTATCAAATATACCCGCTGCAATCGCGTTGACTCTCACTCCGAACGTCGCTGCTTCACGAGACAAACACTTTGTGAAACCGATCATCGCGGCCTTCGACGTGGCGTAGTGCACGGCGGTGGGCAAAGCACGCATCGCGCCGATGGAAGTGATGTTGAGGATCATCCCCTTCCGCTGCCGGATCATCTGCTTGTAGATCGGTTTGGTGACTGCAAACAGGCTATCGACATTCGTATGAATCACTTCATCCCACGCTCGATCGGTCGTGGTGGCGAAGTTATCTCCGCGATTGATAGCGGCGTTGTTGACGAGAATGTCGATCCCGCCCCACTTCTCGACGAGTTCGCGCGTCATCTTCTTCATGCCGACGCGATCGACAACTGAGACCTTCGCATTAAACGCGCGCCGCCCGTGGGCCTCGATCTTTTGGCTCATCTCGGCGGCGAGATCGTCGCGCGAGTTGTAGCTGAAGGCCATGTCCGCACCCTCGCGAGCAAACACTTCGCAGATCGCCGCACCTATGCCACGCGTTCCACCGGTTATGAACGCGCGCTTTCCCTCAAGCAAGAGACTCACTTAGCTATGTTTCTCCTAAGAAATAGACGGGATAGTTTATATGCGGGCTGATTAAATCGTGAAAAGGGCCGCGCAGTCAATTAGCCGCGGATTGACGCGGATGAACACAGATCTAAAGTCGTTAACTTCAGATCGGCGTTTATCTGCGGAAATCCGCGGCTGAATTCGAGCATGGCTGAGAGCGAATGCTGGACGAAGTCCGTGCGAACTTCGCTGTAATTCAGCCCCTGCCGCAGACCGCCAATGGCGAAGTCCGGATTGGGAAGTAGCGGTCGATCTCGCTCCTGAATGATCAATCCATCCAGGAAGCGAACGCCTCGCGCGAACGAATCGAAATACTTTTGATAGCTCGTCTCCGATGCCGCAACCGGCAGCGCGGCGGCTATGCCTTCCAGATAAACAGCAGTCGTATATCCCGGCGTGTCTGATTGATGATCGTTGATGAAGGCGCCGGTCTTGTCCTGTTGAAAACCGGTTAGCCAATCGCCGATCTCGAACACCATATCGGCAAAATGCTTTTCACGCGTGACTTCGAACCACTTGCTGAAGGCTTGCATTAACCATGTGACCTGGCCGAAGTGTCGTTTGTAACGGAAGCGATGGCGGTAGTATTGAAAACTGCGGCGCAGTCGTTCTTCGTCGACGGTTGAGACATTCTGTTCACAGGCAACGGCGAGTGCGAGCAGAACTTGTCCGGGGAAATAATCCTGATAAGCATCGGGAGACGGATTGTCGGAGCTGTGGTGCGTGGAGATACGTCCATGAGGCAGCTCGATACGGTTCCACAAAGTAGCGGCGAGATCGTTTATGAATGAACGTCTTGGATCATTCTCGGTCACGTTGCAGAGCGCCAACAGCAGGAACGAGCTTTCCGCAACCGAAGCAGTTTCGTCCTCGCGTTGCAGCCAGATTTCATCTCCTTCGCGAGCCGCCTTTGCCAACAGAGAATCGATGATTTTGTCCGTTGCCCTCTTCACCTCATCATCGCCGAAGAACTTGTGTGCGCGAGCTAACACCCATGCTCCATGTGCTTGCCGCGGCGGATCAACCGACTCATAAAGCCTGTTATGAAACGGCTGGTAAGTGGAGTAGAACGTCCCGTCTTCTCGTAAGTGTTTCAGCAGATACCGTAGATGTAACCGGCTATGACGAGCGATGAGATCGTCAACTGGTGACTCGTCATCCTTTCTCGATACAAAGCCGCCGATCGTTGGCGACACACCTTCGCTGCCCGCAAACCAGGTCGCACAGTCGAACCGGGACCAGTAGTACGGCGGCTCAACTAGACCGGCCTTTTCGATCACGGCTGTGGCAAACGCCACCGCGTTGAGGTTCCAGAAAGAGGTGACAAACGGCAGCAACAGCCCGACGCGATCGCCCTGATAGACCATCAGCGTCTGCTCACCGTGACGATAATAGTTAACAACTTCTTCCGCGGACGCCTCTCCGAGCTCGAGCCGATCAAACAGCAACGAAACGGTAACGGCGACTGAATCAACATCCGTTGGAGCTGCCTGTGCGAATCTCTCGTCATGAAGCGCTGCTGCCACGATCTTCTTTAGATCGTCATCGAGGTTGCGTACACACTGGCCCATGCAGCCGCGCAAACGACCATCGATGTAGATCGTCACGTAAAACGAATCGACGTTTTTTGGAAGGAGATCATCGGCGAGTGTCGAAGTAGTTTCCGCACGATTGAGCAGATGGGCCAGCACGAGATCTCGAGCGCGCTCGGCGATTCGGCCGCAAATCTCTTCGTCTTTGTGCCACGGAAGTTGTTGCGGCGCGGGAACGCCAGTCGGCTGCCACGCCGCTTCCGGTTCGACTACTTTCACAACATCGTGACGAAAGAGCTCATATGGTTCGAACGAGACGAGCTTTGCGTTCTTGATGCGGGCATGTTGAAACTGCGCCCACTCATTCACGATGCCCGGCATGCGCGGTAAAGCGCCGCCCATTTTTTCGCGCCGTTCGAGACTCCGCACCACGATCCCGTAGCGATCGTTGTCCAGTTGACCCGGACTGCAACGCTCGAGCCCATTGAAAAACGTAACCGCAAACGCGCTTTCGTCGACTATCTTCAATCCTTCCTCGCCGCGCGGCAGGTCCGCGGCCGTGCTTAGCGAAGCCATAACGACGTCTGCCGCTGACTGAGACGTCTCGCCTGGGAAGTGCCAGAACCCGCTGCGAGCGTGCCGCCGGTAGATGTTTGCACGCGATCGAATACTGACCCACGCGCCGCCTGATGAATCGTAATTCGCGTCGAGATATTCAGGCGGCCGCAAAAGTTGGCCTGACGATAAATATTCACGTACGACGAGGCGCGCGAGCTTTGCCGGATGGAGATGTTCAGGCGCGTGTTGGTTGGACCACTGAAACTCGGGAAACCATTTCGAGGGATTAGCGAGTGGCTTTTCTTCATCGTCCATGTGGGCGATGAAATCGTCCCAGATGTCGTAGACGGTTTCCATGTGGTAACCGCGTTCCTGCATGCGCGCAAACCCGCCGTACCATCCGAAACGCACGAGGCAAATGCCGCCCTCGACGCGCAAGCCTGCCTCTTCGAGCCGCTCGGTGCCTTCGTTCATGCAGGTGCCGGAGCTTACTGAATCGTCGATGAGGATCACGGGTTCGTTTGGATCGGTAGGGCCTTCGATCAGTTTCAACGAACCGTGTTGCTTTCGCTCCTTGCGGACCAATAGACCACGATACCGATCGTCCTGAAGGAGACAAGACTGCAGGATCGGAACACCGGTTAGCCCATAGGTGGCGATTTGGCGACCGTCGAATCGTTTGAGGAGTTCGAGCACACACCGCGCGGCTAGTTGTGCTCCTCGCGGCGAGAGTGTGACGGCCAGAGAATCGAGCATCCACCGCGCAGACGTGCCGTCTCGCGAAAGCACGGGCTGTGTCGGCGAGCGATAAAGAATCGCGCGCCGCTGTAGCATGTCCAACAGCTCCGCGCGCTCTGAATAAAAATCCTGTCTCAATCTTGTCAATCCTGTCTAAACGTAAGGATTCTCCGGCAGCGCCAGGCTGAGATAACGATTATCGAGATGGATCATAAAATCTCGCGCGACGAACTCCTCCAACGCCCCGTCAACCCACGATGCGTCCTCGAACCGGGCTGCGATCTCCTTCCGGCTGCGGGCATCCGAGCAGTACTCGTATAGCGCCGCGTAATCATCAGAATACGTCGTCACGCGCTGAGAACAGTTGCGCCCATCCTCGATCAAGATCGTCGCCCACGCCTTTCGATAACGAAGATACGGCCGCGGACGCTGTTGCCAGCGATGTTGCCAAACTCCGACCGCCTCGAAGATGTCGTCATATTCATCATCGTCGAGGGTGTTTTCCATCTCATGCTCGAAGTAGTATGAAACGCGATTCAGGTTGAACCGGTCTTTCGGGAACAAGTAGTCGTAGCAAGGCGACGGAACCAATCGCGTCACTGACTGAGATTCAGGTTCGGTGTACATCGGCGACCCGCGATCGGCGCGCGCCTTCGCGATGGCCCACGGCGCTTGCAAATGATGAATCTTCGCGATCACGTCGCACTGCGCGCGATAGTCTTCCGCCGTCTCACCCGGAAACCTCAGCAGGATGTTGTAGAGATTGTTGATGCCGTAGTAAGTGGACCACTTAATCAGCTCCAGGTTACGTACGCCGGTCGTGTGCTTGCGCATCAGCTTGAGAATGTGCGTCGAGAAACTCTCAACACCCGGCTGAATCGAGAACAGTCCACCTTTGCGCATGTGCTTCAACTGCGCGCGTGAAAGATTCGGACGAACTTCATAATGGATGCGTATGTCGGTGTTGGCCTCGCTGAGCTGGCCGAACAACTTGTCGATGTATTCAGGTTCGATAATGTTGTCGATCGCATTGAAATCGAGGATGCCGTAGCGTCGCGATAGCTCGTCGAGTTGCTCGATGACGTTTTCAACTCGCTTGGATCTGAAATCCATTCCGGCACGATTCAAGCCGCAAAACGTGCAGTGGTTCTTCACGCCCCACCAACAGCCCCGCGCGGTTTCAATCGGCAGCAGGACCTCCTGCGCTCGATCGTATCGTTCGTAGCCGCCCTCTTTTCGAGCGTAGAAGTACTCATCGAAATCCGGCACCGGAGTCTTGTTCATGTCTGAAAGGTTAGGCGCGCGTCCGGCAAAAACCACGCGCTCGTTGTCGCGCCACATCATGCCGGGCATGCCTCGCATCGACTGCCCTGCATACAAACGACGGATCGCTTGCGGCAGTGTCTCGTCGGCGTCGCCGCAGTGAATGTAGTCGACTTGCGGGCAGCCTTTCATGATTTCTTCGGCGATGTCGTCTTCGAACGTGGCGCCGCCCATCATGATCGGAATCTGCGGATAACGCTCCTTCAGCGCACGTGCCAAAGCGATGCTGGCGAGCGTTTGTTGAAACACGACCGAGAACCCGATCACGCCGAAGCGACTCCAATCGACGCTGTTGATGCAGAAGTCGATGAATGCCGGCGCCGCTGTTTCACGCAGGCGGCGCAGATCTTCGAGTGAACAACCAGCCTTATTGCAGATGGCTTTAAGATTGTTGCGATAGATCTCGAAGTATTCGTCGTCGTTGGCGAAGTCACCGAACGCTGCCTTGGTCCAGAGCCACTCGCCGACCATGCACGGATAAACGTCCGAGAGTGTTTCGTTGACACGCCAACCGGCGTACGTGCCGAAGTACATGAAGAGCGAGAAGGTTTGCACGGGGATACCGGCGCGCTCGAGAGTGGGCTTGAGCAAGGCAAGCTGAAATGAGGGGAAGCGTGCCGAGAGCGTCGGCATGCTGATGAGTGCAACCGGTTTGAGCGATTCTGTCGTCACTTAGGTACAGGTAACGGGCTTTGCCTCAGGAGTCTCGGTTGCATAGTGTCAGTGCCGTAAGCGGTCGCGTCGGGTGGACGTGATCTATGAGTACCCGAAGAATATGGCATATCGAAGACTCACCCGACGCTACCGCGTTACGGTACCGACTGTATCCAAGCGCCACTCCCGACTTCCGAAGTTGAAAGTCGCTCACCGCATCAGTACTTCGTCTCTGGTGCTATCTCCGGTTGAACTTCCGGCCGAATCCGATCGGGTGCGATCTCCGGAATCGGCCGCGGTGCTTTCTCTGGCGCAATCTCTGGAACCGGCTTCTTCTCCGGTGCGATCTCCGGAATCGGCCTGGGCACTTTCTCCGGTGCGATTTCGGGTCTCGGTGTGCTGATCTCCGGTGCGACTTCCGGAACTGGTCGTATCTCCGGAGCGACTTCAGGTATCGGTTTGATCTCCGGTGCGACTTCGGGAACCGGTCGTATCTCCGGTGCGACTTCGGGAACCGGTCGTATCTCCGGTGCGACTTCGGGAACCGGTCGTATCTCCGGTGCAACTTCAGTTACAGGCCGGTACGGCCTACCTGGCGCAACTTCCGGCACGATTTCCGGTGCAACTTCAGTCACAGGCCGGTAAGGCTTACCTGGTGCAACCTCCGGCACGATTTCCGGTGCAACTTCAGTTACAGGCCGGGAAGGCCTACCTGGCGCAACCGGTTTCACTTCGGGTGCAATCTCAGGCACAGGTCGATAAGGCCTGCCCGGCGCGACCTCCGGAATCGGCCGTGCTTCCGGCGCGATCTCTGGTTGAACTTCGGGCTTCTTTTCAGAATAAGTTTCCGGCGCTACTTCAGGGTGAACCTCTGGTCGCACCTGTCTTTGCTTATCCGGCGAGCGCGGAGCCATCTCGGGAATAACGCCACCACCTGTTTTGCCGGATTTGGAGTGGTGCTTTTTGTCTTTGTGCTTCATGAATATTCTCCCACGGAGGTTATGGCCGTTATCGCGCCGATAACTCTCAAGGTCGAGGCATTCGAATAGTTCGAGCGTTGAGTTTTAAGTGAAAGCCGACAACGGGGCAGACCGTTGCGGTAAAGGGTTTTCGGTTAACGAGGGAACGCGCGCAGCGTAATGCTAATTGGTCTAAGTGTCAACAAAAATGAGCGTGCTTCTCGTAGCTATCTGAACCAAGTGATCATCGTGAATCGTTCGCCACTCGTAACGGGAAGGACCTCGTGAAATGTGTCGGCTCGGAAAGCGACCAGCAGTCCGGTTTCACCTGAAAGTTCAAAGCTCCGCTCTCCATGCTTCTCGCCGTAAAAAGTAAGCGCGCCGCCGCAAAAGCAGTCAGCTTGCGGCTCGATCGACGAGTCGTTCAGAAATACAACAATCGATATCCGGCGGATGCGCAGGTGATCGAAATCGAGTTGTCTCGTGTTGCCATCCTGGTGACGAACGAAGAAGTCGCCCTTGTCATAACGCAGAAACTGCGGCCGCTCACAATCAGTCAGACTCTCACCAAAGTGTTCTTCCAGTGACGACTTCTGTTGCAATAACCGCTCATGCATTTGCGTGAAGGTCTCGCCGGAAGGGTGAAGGCTGGTGGTCTTCCGCACCGTTTCATGAATCGTTTCCTCGGAACCCTGGATATAAACAGGCGCTTGCGTCGTGGGAGACAGGTTCAGTTCAGTCTTCAGTTTCGCGCATGTGTCCGCGTCCAGAAAATTGCGGAGCAGAAACAAATCGAAGTGTGCGGGATCTAACTGTGACATTCGAAATCGTCCTCCACAGGTTAGAGATCCTGACCTAATTATTTGCCGTGGATTTTACACGGATGACACGGATGAGAGTTTAGGTATGAACGGTGGGAGGAGTTTTAAGACACGCGGCGAGTTCAACGAAGCAAGCGGGCGGAAGGAGTGATCATCCATCCCAGCAATCCTCCGACGAGACTTCCGATAATGACTCCGACCAATGACAACACGATAACGCGGGTAGTATTCACGGCCTCGCCGCCAGTTCTAATCGAGCCTAATATCATGCCCGCGACAGCCAGTATCACGGCCCCCACTGTCGCCCCCAAAATAAAACCATTCAGCTTTCGTACAACTGCTGTGACGATGGCTCCGACGATAGAACCGAGAGTGATGCCGGCAAATGCGCCATAGATGGCCCACCTGAGCGCTTCGTTTCTGACTTTAGCCTCCGAGCCGAGAGACGGCAGGCTCGCGAGTGCACCCATCAAGCTCCCAAAAGCGCCGCCCGCGATAATGGCAAGAATTCCCCCGACGACGGCCCCAGTCATCAGTCCTCTGAGTATGCGAATGGTGTCCATAATGTCCTTCGATATCTTTGAGAGTGGGGCGGCAAGCCGGATGATAACACCCCCGGCTTACCGCCCGAGATATCGCTAATTAAGCGAAGAACGATCTCAACCAGTCAAGCGGCGAATTCAACCAGGCGGTTGTACTCGTCACTCGCACATTCATGCTACCCGTGATTGCACCGGCCGGGTCGATGGTCACCGTGTATGTGCCGGTCGTCGGCAACGTTTGAATGCTAAGATTGAAGTTGGTAGCGAGAAACGCATTATAACTCGTGAGCACGGTGCCGTCTGGCTTCAGCAGTTTGACGGTCACCTGGCTCATCGTGTTGCTTGTGATGCGGACATACGCTTGTTGTCCCTGCGTGCCCTCAAACGTGACCCGCCCCAATTGACCTGGAGTTCCGATCGAAAT
>JBKPPH010000281.1:0-47404 GCA_046733535.1 Acidobacteriota bacterium | reverse complement strand
CCAAACCGATTCCCTCTGGCCAGTCTGTCACTCCGGTGAAAAACGACGAACTCAGTTCGGACAGTGCGCTCGAAAGTTGATTGGGAGTGGGGGCTTCTTTAGCCTGCTCAGAAGCGACCTGGAGTTTGGCCATCTCTTCGGCGATGCGTGCTTTCTCTTCATCGCTCAATTCAGGCGGCGGCGGTTCTTCGGCTTGCTGCGGTTCTGCTTCAGCGGCCTTCATTCTTTCCGCCTCAGCTTTTTTTCTCTCCTCTTCGTACTGCTTCAATCGCTCCTCTTGCTCTTTTTCAATTACCTTCAAGTCGATGTATACGAACAGCGGTTCGGAGTTGAGACGATTGCGGGCGGCTTGGAAGTTTTGCTCTTCAGCCAGCGGTTTACTGCCGGCGGGTTTGAGCTGCTTGAGCGTCAATGGTCTTGGCGTAAGCAGGATCAGCGAACCGGCTTGTTGCAAGTAGTAACTTGGTCTTTCGCGCGTGACTGTTTTCATGTTGTCAGGCGTGACTGGCTTATCCGTTTGCTCCGGCACACTCTCCATTGCGGGCGGCAGGATAGTCGGCAGAACCTGATTCAACGGCTTCGCGAATCGCGCAGCTTCCTCCGGCGAAGCGAACTCAATTGCCACGATCGATTGGGGCACTTCGTTCGCCTTGGGCCAGGTGGCTACCAGTAGACGAGAGGTCATGAGCTCGTCGGCATGCGCATTCAGCCACTTGACGATGGTCTTGAATTCTTTCGGTGGTCCAGCGAGTTTGAAGATGGGCTCGAGCAGTTCGTTTATCGAATCGGAGCGAACCAGTTGGCCCACACCTCGCACCTCGCCGTAAAGCGTGTATGAACCGCCGGGGATCAGCGTGTCGAATGTCGGCGCGGGAGTCGGCGCAACAGCCGGTTTGGGCGGTGTCTTTGCGGGTGTGTGACGTTTTTGCTGAGCGGCGGTGGTCGCGGTAAGGAAAGTTGAGAACAGTACCAGCAAAACAGCCGCTGTCGGGCGCGTGATTATGTTCATTTCAATACTTTCTGGGTTGGGAACCCCATCAAACTCAACGTGGTGGCGAAGTCCAGTCGGAACACTATACTGCCGTTCTACGATTCTGTTCCAAACTTTGTTTGCATCGTTCGCTGGAGACGAAGCCAGCCGCTATCGCACGAGAATTTTTGATTTTCGCCTCGTTGCCTTTATGGGGAAAACTTTCGGCATAAAAAAGTGACGTAAGCTGGGCCAACTTTTCGAGAAAAAGACTGTTGCAAATTCCAGCGGTGGCGGGTAGATTGATTTGGTTGCTTACAGGTAGAGGTGCTCTCCCGGCTTGGGGTGTACCCTGCCTCACATAAAGCGGGGAGGATTAAACTGTGCCGACCGGAACTTGCCCTGAATGCGACGCCGATGTCCACGTTGATTTGGACACGGACAAGGGCGAAATTGTTTCTTGTGAAGAATGTGGAACTGACCTGGAAGTTGTTGGACTCGATCCCGTCGAGTTGGACATTGTCGAAGAGGAAGGTTACGACGAAGACGAGGACGAAGACGAATACTAATCAATGCCGATTGCCGATTTCCAATTGCCAATTTTGGTGAGGTCGACAACCGAAAATTGGCAATCGGCAATTGGCAATCGGAAATTCATTTACCGGCTCGCTGCTCGATACTCAGAGCGGCTTTGTCGCAACGTTAATCCGCGTGGGCCCTCAACCCTGATCGTGTGCACTTGCCCATCTCTCCGCTTTTCTTCGGGCGGATAAAACGCCAACACGTATGCTGAACTGACTTCCTCCGCCAGCGCGCGAAACAACGGCGCGTAGTCGTTATCGTTTGCGTAAACATTTCTGCCGCCGGTCATTTCGGCCAAACCGCTGACGTCGAGTGGAGTCGGCAACGGAGTTTGCGCCGATGACGCCATGACACGAGAGTACGACGGGAGTGTAACCACGAAAACGCTCACGTCCGCTGCGTTCGCACGTTCGATCACGGTTTGCGGCGCCACTGTGTCGCCCACGGGAAAACCATCAGTCACGACGAGCACCGCGCGTTTCATCAGTCGCTTCTCGCGCGTGCGCGGCGCGCTTCGGACGAGCATTCGGATCGCGTCGTCAACGGCATCGTAAGTGTGCGTCGAAAGGCCGTTGGGCGAATCCTTGGCGATTCGCTTGAGCGAGTCATCCAGTTTCCCTGGATCAGACGTGAATTTCTGCACCGTTTTCACGCGCATTCCAAAAGTCATGACGGAATAGACCATCGGGTGACTGGAGAGATGATTTGAAAACGACTGGAGCGCGTCGCGCAGTCGCATGATCTCTTCCGAAGTCATGCTGCCGGAAACGTCGAGCGCGAAGACGATCGCGAGCGGTCGTGCTTCACCTTGCCGCTTCTCGATTTGGAAGAACGAAATCGGTTGTTCGTTCCCGTCGGAATAAAGTTTGAAGTCTTCCTGGCGGAGATTACGGACCGGACGTCCCTCGGTGTCCATCGCCGTGACGTCGACGGAAACGAGATCCGTCTCGAAGCGCAAAATATCTGCCGGTTCCTGCTCTTTGGGAAATACTTTGCGCGGCCGCTGGGTCGTCGCCGCCGGGTCCTGCGTCTGCGGGACGCCGGGCATAGCTGGCGCTACGAGCAGAAGGAGAGGAAGGGATAGTTGCGCTATAAAAGCCGCCGAAATTTTTGGCATTAATGCTCTTTCCTGGGGGTGCCGTTCAGGATTATACGGGCGCGACCTGCGGAAGCAAACGGTGATATCATCCAGACCGTCTCAACAGTGTGTAACCCGCCGGCACTAGTACGTGAAGGCTAGTACGTAAAGGATTGGATATGAGATTCAAGAAAACTCTGTTTGTCGTGGCAATCACATTTCTCGCGGCGACCGTGTCGTTTGCCCAGGACAAGTCGCTGGGCTCGATCAAAGGGAAGGTGCGCGTGGAAACGGGCACGCCCGGCGGCGTTGCGGTTGTGGTCAGGCGCGGAGAAACAGAGGTCACGCGAGTCACCACTGACAAGAACGGAGAATTCGTCGTTTCGCGGCTGACGCCGGGTAAATACGGGCTTACGTTTCGGAAGCCGGGCTTGAGCATTGGTTCGATGGAAGACATCGAGGTTAAGGCCGGCAAGACTCGCTCGCTGGGAGACCGTTTGATACTGACGATCGACGAAGGTTCGATCGCTTTTCTCAGCGGTAGTGTTTTCAATGCCGCCGGACGAAGCGTGCCGAATGCGAAAGTGGAGCTGGCACGAATACTCGAAGACGGCACGACCAAAAAGATTGACGCGCGCATCACGACAGAGACTGGTTCGTTCAAGTTTCGGCTTTCTCCGGACCCGGGCAAGTATCGAGTGAGTGTTAAGGCTGACGCCGCTGAAGCAGTGAGCAAGGACGTGGAGATCGATGGTGCTGCGGTTTATCGTGTGGCGCTGTCGTTGCCGCCAAAGCAGTAAAGACTCGCGCAAAGGCGCACAGCCGCAAAGGTGGTTTGATTTTTAGCTGTTTTCTTTGCGTGTTTGCGCGAGAATATCGTGAGCTATGGAAGAGCGAGAGGAATTTCTCACCGCTAAACAAATCGCCGCATACTTGCAAGTCAGTGAATCGACCGTGCGGCGACTTGCTGCAAAACGTCGCATCCCTTCAGTGAGGATAACGCCCCGCCTCATCCGCTTTCATCTGGACGCCGTGCGCGAAGCTCTCGACGTGCCGCGCCACCGCATTCGTCACGGCGAGTACACAGAGCCTGTCGATGACGCGCAACTTTCTTTCGACGATCTGCTGCTGTTGAGTTGAACTTTACCCCGAAAAATCTTGCAAATCCTGTAAAGACTAACGCCGGTTGCCGCGCGGCTGGTTGAACTCGATCCATCGATCATTTTGCTTGATGTAGATCCGCGGCTGACTGATCTTGAAACCTTTACTGAACCCCGGATTCCCCGCCAAAAACTTCCGCACCGTCGACTGATCGCCAGTGGCTACACGCCACTTTCCATCCTCGCGCAGAAGATACTGTTGGACCACGATCTTTCCTTCCGCCTGGATCGGGCTGACGACTCGCCCGTACAGCACGGTATCGACGACGGCGAGGTTGCCCATTACTTTCGTCGCGCCGATTTCCAGCCGGTCGAGTTGGTAAAAGTCCTGCGCGCGCTGAAGCGCGCTCACAAATCGATCGCGCGACATGCGGTTGCGCGAAGAACCCGGCAGGAGCTCGTAAAGACTGTTGTAGTCGTGGGCCTTCAACTGTTCGAAGACACTTTGGACCGTTGCGCGAACGTCCGACTGGTCCGACGCTCTGACTAACACCTGTGACGATAGACAGATTAAAAATGAAACCGCGATGTTAAGAACGTACTTCCTCATCAGACTCCTCATTTTCAGATTGCTCGTGCGTCGCCAGCGACTCGCGTAGTTGTTGGCGATAGTTTAGAAACCAGCAAATCGCGCCGCTTGTCGCCGCGACAAACGCCTTTTCATAATCCGCCTGAACCGCAAAGAATACGGCGAGGACGCCGCACGCGGCAGAGATGATTATCCATAACGTCTTCACTTGATGTTCACCGGCAACTGCAGATCGAGCGCACCGGGCGCATAACAAACCTTGTCATCACATGCCTGGACGCGCAATTTCGCCGAAAGGTTGTGTTTGCCGGGCTGGGCGGCGTTGTTTGCCTTGAGCCGCGCCTTCACAGTCGTCTCTCCTTCGTAAACAGCCAGCGGTTTCTCGGCGAACGAGAACTTCTTCGTAAGCGCGTTGGGGTAAGTCAAAAATTCGACGACGATTCCAGCCGCGGGTTGGATTTCGAGTTCGGTGGCTTTCAAGTATGAATAGCTCGGAGGGTTCGCGTTTATGTGATAACCGTTGGCGATCTTGAGGGACACTAAAAGGTCACCCGATTCGCCGCGCGCGAGCGTCGCCTCCTGTGGGGTCGCTTTAACGACGTCGGTCGAGGCGATCGTCGGCGCTTCGGTGCCACCGGTTGTTTGTGGGTTCGTGGCGGACTTCGAACATGAGACCGCCAGTAGACATAAAACTACCAGAGCGATTTTTCTCTGCGGCGTTGCGTTCTCTTTTCGCATGGAGTTCAGTTTAACGCACACGCGGCAGAGAACGCAGAGGGCTTGCGCAGAAATTCTATTCGCTAGCCGGAGTCGACAGCGCTGCGGCTAAACGCATCCTTTTCGCGCGGCGCATCAAGTAGCGAAGGATGAAACCCGACGGCAAGACTACAAACACCAGCACCGGAAGCATCACGATTACGAAGCGAACAAAGAAGACGATCATCTCCGACGCCACTTCAAGACTGTCGGAAACAGCGTCACGCAAACTGCTGCGAAAACCGGTTGTGCTGACGGTTACGACTTTCGGCGCCTGAATGTTGACGGTGATAGTCGAAAGACTGGAACGGTTTTCGAGAAAGCGTTTGCGCCCCTCCAGTTTTTCGATATCGGTTCGCACCTCGGCGATCTGGCGTTGAACTTCGAGTGCATCGGCGACCTCACGTGCGTCTTTCATTATCTGGAGAAACTGGAGTTCGAGAGCTTTCTGCGTCTTGATGCGTGCTTCGAGATCGATGAAGTCTTCGGTGACGTCCTGACCGGTTACGTGTGCTTCGGGAATGTTGCCCGCGAGTGTCTTGATCTCTTCGAGCGTGGACCCAAACTGTGCAGCGGGAATTCGGACCACGAGCTTGATGTCGACCGTTCGTTTTACCGGATCGATGTTCTCGCGTTGTTTGGCCTCCGAAGTGACGACGAACCCGCCGTGCGATTCGGCAATGGTGGTGACGCGGTGTTGCGTCTCGGTGGGTGAAGCAACTTCCACCGTGATATCGGCGTTGCGAATGATCTTCCGGTCGACAGCTTCGGCCGTTGACTCAGCCTTGTCTACATCGCTGAGCGACACTTTCTGAGGCGCGCCGGAGTTCTCCGGTGGTGCACCGGTGGTCTGCGGCGCTTTCGATTCGACAGATTGTGAGTCCATTCGCGCCGCTTGTGAGCATGACAGTGAAAAGCTCAACAGTGCGAGCAATAGAATGATAGGAGATTTCATGATTGGCCTCCGTGCAAGATCGGGATTACGGTGTTGGAACGTAGAAACGTCCCACACTTGCACGTAGGGTCTTTGAGGCCAACGTGAGTTCCCACAGCCTCACACCGTGGAACTCGTCAGGTTTGAGAAACCAAGTCTATTCGACGGTCAACAAACGCTTGCCGTGAATGATAGAAGCAATCGTAACGACGTTTTCGTCAACTCGATAGATGATTCGATAGCTATAAGCGAACCATTCACGCGTACTTTCATCGTTGAACTCAGGCACGATCCTACCTGCGAACGGAAAGCGCGAGAAATTGCGTGTGGTTTCCAGAATTGTCTTGACTACAGCTCTGGAATAGGCCGCGGAGTCCAAAGCTATGTACTGGGCGATTGCTTCGAGGTCTTCAACAGCTCGTGGTGACCACTTTACTCGGTAAGCCATTTGCCGAACTGTTGTTCCACCTGTTCTTGAGGAATCGCACCTTCAGCATCAGCCGCCTCGAGCCCGTTACGCACTTTCTCGATGACATAGAGGTGGTATTGAATGTCCTCAAGCGAGCAATCATCCGGCAATCTACTTAACAGAGCGTGAACTTCTTGCTTAGCAGTGCTCATGTGCAGAATCTACCACGAAGAGGCAGTGAGCCACAAAAAAGACAAGAAGCACAGGAGCGGCAATAAAGTTTTTGTGCTTTCTGTGCTTCTTTGTGGCCTGCCAAGACTATTCGCTCTCGTCGCCGTCATTGCCGTCGGGTTTCTTGATGCCGAACTTTTCCAGGCGATACTGAAGTGTTCTAAACGTTAGGCCGAGGAGTTTGGCGGCTTTGGTGATGTTGTAGTCTGTTTGCTCCATCGCTTGCGTGATCAGGTTGCGTTCGACGTCCTCGAAGTTAATCCCTTCGGCCGGCAACTTGAACGCTCCGTCCGTCGCTGGACCAACGTCCTGGCGCACCTCCGTCGGCAAATCTTCCAACGTAATCAGGTCGCCTTCGCTCAAAAGCAGGGCGCGTTCAATTGCCGACTCCAGTTGCCTTACGTTGCCGGGCCAACTGTAGTCGTTCATCAACTTCTTCGTTTCAGCCGTTAGACCACTCACCGGATGGGACGCGTTCTTCGTATGCTTCTTCAGGAAGTAATCGATCAAAACCGGGATGTCCTCACGTCGCTCACGCAGCGGCGGAACGTCGATTGACAACACATTGATGCGGTAATAAAGATCGTCGCGAAAACGCCCGTCAGCAACCATTGCCCGCAAGTCTCTGTTCGTCGCCGCAATCACCCGCACGTCGACATTGATTTCGTGAGTACCACCAACACGCCGGATCTTTCGCTCCTGCAACGCACGCAAAAGTTTCGCTTGAATGCCGACGTCGAGCTCCGCAATCTCATCGAGAAACAACGTCCCGCGGTCTGCGATCTCGAACAAACCTTTCTTCTCGGCATGAGCGCCCGTAAACGATCCTTTCTCATGTCCGAACAGTTCCGACTCGAGCAGGTTCTCGTTTATCGCAGCGCAGTTCACTGCCTGAAACATCTCGTCGGAACGCGGTGATTGATTGTGAACTGCTCTTGCAATCAACTCCTTACCCGTTCCCGATTCGCCGCGAATCAAGACCGTCGAGTTTGACCGCGCGACTTTCAGGATCATCTTTTTCACTGACTCCATCTTCGGAGACGCGGAGATGATCTCCGTGTCGATCGCGTCGAGCCGATCGAGCGCGCGATTGATCGTTTCCAGCAGCGCAGCCTTGTCGTATGGTTTTTCAAGATAGTCGAACGCGCCGCGCCGCAGTGCTTCCTTGGCAGACTCGATCGAGCCATGCGCGGTGAGCAGAATCACGATGATGGAAGAGTCGTAGGCGAGCAGATGTTGCAGCAACTCGATGCCGTCCATGCCCGTCATCTTCAGATCCGTCAGCGCCAGATCGAAACGTCGATCTTTCGCAAACTTGAGCGCTGCTTCGCCGGAAGCTGCCGTCGTAACGTCATAACCTTCGTCGGCCAGGATCAACTCGAGAATTTCTCTTTGCGACTTCTCATCGTCTACAACCAAAATGTTTTTTCGTGGCATATTCTATTTCTCTTTAGCCGGCAGCATTATCGTGAACGTCGTACCGCCGCCTTCCTTTGACGCGACGCTGATCGTGCCGCCGTGATCGTCGACTGCTTTTTTCACGATCGCGAGGCCGAGACCAGTGCCCGTGTCCTTCGTTGAAAAATATGGTTCAAAAACTTTCGAAATATCCTGCTCCGCAATCCCGCATCCACTGTCGGTGACTTCAACCTTAACAAAGTTCGGGTCTGTGTTCGAAAGCCTGATCGAGATGCTTCCTCCTGCGCTGTTGATTGCTTCGACTGCATTGATAACAAGATTAGTGAAAACCGATCGCAGCGCTTCGCGATCTGCCACGACGGGTGGCAGCGTTCCGTCCTGAATGATCTTCGTCTCGATGCCGCATTCCTCAGCCCTTGCTTCAACAAGCCGCAACGCGTCCTCAGCTTCGACACGAAGGTCCACCTTTTGCAGCTCGAGTTTTGAGGGCCGCGAATACTTCAGGAAGTCGGTAATGTGACGATTAATACGCGCGACTTCAGTCTTCAACTGATCCGCAAGCTGAACGAACGTCGCCCGCTTGTCCGGATCGCTTGGCGCGAACGATGAGCGAAGGTGATCGAGCGTGAGGTTGATGTAGTTGAGCGGGTTGCGAATCTCGTGTGCGATCGCGGCCGCGAGCCGTCCGACGACTGCGCCTTTCTCAGCTTGATGAAGCTGAGTCTCGAGTTCGCGAGCGCGGCCGAGTTTCGCAGTCATCTCGTTGAACGCAGAGGCGAGCGTGCCCATCTCGTCCCGTCGATCGGCAGGCACCTGAACATCGAAGTTGCCGCCCGCGACTTTTCGCGCCGCGGTCGAGAGTTCCTTGATGGGACGAGTGAAGCGCCACACGAAGAAACCGGTGACCAAAGTAGTTACAAACAACACGACGAGCGTGTAAAGCGCAGAACGTGACGCTTGTCGTTCCAAAACGTTTGTGAGCGTATTCGCGGAGTCGAGCACGACGATGATGAACCGGCGCCCCTTGTCGGTCTGCACTGGAAAATAGAAAGCACCGGCCTGGCCAAAGTCAGTAGTCGTCTGCGGCGGAATCCAGGAGGGAAGCTGTTCGTGCTGGTTCGTGAGCTGGACCGCGCTTCTCAGCGGCAGGAGCTGGATGTCTTTGAACTGAACATACCGCGTCGTTTGATCGTCGCGCTCGCGTGGATTGAATTCCGCGATAACGCTGTCGAGGACGTAACCGTCGTCATCTACCACCAGAATATTTTTGACGCGGACATTCTTCTGGTTCAGCAAAGGCTCCTGGAGACCGCCAATGATCTGGTCGAGGTACTGATCGCTCTGCAGGCTCTTCAAACCCAGCGCGATACCGGTCATGATGGCTTGTTCCTGTTCGATGATCATGCGCGCGTTGGCGCGGACGGTGCGGAGGTTGAAGTAGTACTGAATGCCGAGGGTCAAACCCAGCATCAAGGCCAGCAGCAGCAGGAGCCGGGCTCGGAAACTTTGAATCTGGGCTCGGAATCTCATCGGAAACTAAGAGGAGCGTATGAGCATCAGACGTTGTCGTCTGGAGAAACGAACGCTTTCGGCGTTTATCTCTACTTTAAGGTCCTGACGACGAAGGGGTCCGCACGAGTCGAAACCCTAAACTGGAACAGCCCGATGGCAGTAGCACTTTGCGTTCCAGCGAAATATGTATAATCGATTACTTTTTCATTGCCCCCAAGTAGCTGTTGATGTTATATTTGCGGCGGTCTCAAATCAATGTCCCCAGAGACCTCCCGTTAGGGAAACTCTTCCCGCCCTCAATGTTGCAGCAGAAGGTTTGTCGAAATACGAAAAGAGGCGTTTTTGAGAAAGCTCAGAACTGCAAAAGGTATTTCACTTGAGGAAGGGTTCTCGAACATGGAAAAGAGGATTCGCACGCACTCACCAGTTGGTGAGTAATCCCTAAAGAAAGGTACTGAGGCCTGATGACTCCAGATTTCTATTCCCCCAAGTCCCGACGGTTTGTCTTTATTCTTTTCATTCTAATTTGTTTGGCTTTTTCTGGGACGGTGTTCGGGAGAAAGAAACCCTCTGCGGGCCGAGGCGCCCGCGCTCAAAAAGGTAGAAAATCATCTGCACGTGACCGCTCGACATCACGGCGAGGTCGAGGCCGAGAAGTAGCGCGGAGTTCACGTCGCGGTCGCGGCGGTCGACTCTCAGCTCGTGACCTTCGCCGCCAACGCGCACTCGAAGCACGCGAGCAAGCTGCGTCGATCAAGGCCCTCGAACGAAGGCTCCATCGACCGCTAACTAAACGCGAGCGCGCGGCTGAGTTGCGTCGCGCTTCAGCACGAAATCGACGCGCGATTCTCGAAGCCCGACGCCGCGCGGAAGCGGCGCGCCGAGCCGCGATCGCACGACAGATGGCTTTGGATAAAGCGATGCGCGACGAAGTTCAGTCGTTCATCTCGAAGGATGATCTCACCGGAGAAGATCCGGAAGTCAGGCGTGTCGCTGTTAATGCTCTTGGCAATCACGCCGGCACAGTCGTCGTAATGGATCCGCTCACCGGTCGCGTCTATTCGATCGTGAATCAGGAATGGGCGCTCCGCCGCGGGTTCAAGCCGTGCTCCACCATCAAACTCGTAACCGGAGTAGCCGGACTTTCGGAAAATGCAATCCCGGCCGTCGACACCGTGAGCGATGGATACAGAATCGATTTAACTTCCGCGTTGGCCCACTCCGATAATCCCTTCTTCCAACAGGTCGGCACCAAGATCGGCTCCGATAAGATGGTCAACTACGCTCGCGAGCTTGGTCTCGGCGAGAAGACGGGCATCAATGTGCCGTTTGAGTTTCCCGGCAAGTTGCCGGAAGTCAAACCCGGTATCCTCGAGAGACGGATGTTTTCACATGCAGACGGTTTCGAGGTCACACCACTGCAACTCGGAACGCTCGTTTCAGCAATGGCCAACGGCGGCCGGCTGCTCGTTCCGCAAGTCCCACACAGTGTCAAAGAACGGAACAAGATGAGCGTGAAAGTGCGTCGCCAGCTAGACATCACGACTGACGTCTGGCAGCGCATGGTCCCCGGAATGGTGGGTGCGGTTAATTACGGCTCGGGCCGCAGGGCTTACGATCCAACGCAAACAGTGGCCGGAAAAACCGGCACGTGTATCGGCCAGGGCGGTTGGGTTGGCCTGTTTACGTCTTATGCTCCGCTCGCGAACCCGCGTCTCGCGGTCGTTGTAATTACGCAGGGAACTGACGCTCGTCGCCATCTTCCAGCAGCTGTGGCGGGTGAGATTTATCGCCAGCTTAATCATCGCTTCGGTACTGCCATCAACCTCCAGGTTGCCTCTACTCTTGACGACGAAGAGAAGGAAGTTGCTGACGCTGAAGCGGCAGCCGAGAACGGCGAAGAGACTACCGACTCGACAAAAGCGAACGACACGACGACTCAGCCTGCAACTGCAACAGCAACCGCGCCGGCGCCCGTCAAGGCAGCCACGCCCGAACCGCGCAACACAGTCAAACGCGTGTTGATGCCGCTTGAAAAGAAACCCGTCGATGCGCAGCAGAATGCGACGAAACCGAGCACTACTGTTCCAACTCCCAGCACTGCTGCCTCAGGCGCACAACGACCACGCCGTATTCAACCGTAACAACTGAAAACAATTACTGTTTCGAATCGTTTGCGCCGGAGTGGTTCCTCCGGCGCAATTTTTTTAATGTTTTTGTCGCGACGCACTTTAGCGCCTTGACACGTTTAATAAAGTTGCAGGAAGATTGCGGGCGCTCTTCTGACCCAAGTATGTTTGGCACCGAGTGTGCTTCCCCTTAAATGCGAAGATCGGCAACCGGTTTTCGTACAATGCGCATCGTAACGCTCCCGTGGCGACTTAATGGGCTGGGTCCTTCGGCGCGACTGTTAAAAACGATTTTGGAGGTCCGGAACGACTGATGAAAAAGCTACTATCATTTTTAAGTATTGGTACCACGGTCGCGATACTCGCTCTGCCGGTGGCAGCGCGGAATCTAATCGCGCAAGGTGGTCAAGCTGCTCCAGCGCAACCGACTGCTGGTGCTCAAGATCCATGTTCACCTGAAGGCAAGGACGCCTTGTATGCATCCTTTCTTCAGAACCGCAAAGACAATCAGCCCAAAGCGTATGAGGACGCAAAGAAATATTTGGGTTGTCCTGCCGGTCAGGCCACTGAAGCTCAGCAAAAGATCATCGACTACTTGAGCAAGTGGTCCAAAGCCTACGAAGAAGGCTCGAAGAAGATTAATTTCATCAAGCTTCTCTACACCGATAAAAAGTATCCCGAGGCTTATGCCCTCGGTAAAGAGATTCTCACTGCCGAACCAGACAATTTAATGGTGATGGTTCATTTGGGCGCCAACGGTTACCTGGTTGTACCGTTGAAAAACCCCGCATTGACTGCTGAGTCTCTGGACTATGCGCGAAAGGCGCTTGCGGCGCTCGACTCAGGCAAGACTATCGAAGACTGGCAGCCCCTCGCCGGCCGTGATGTCGCCGTCGCTTATTTGAACTTTACCGTCGGCGCGCTGACACTTGAAAAGGAACCGGCCTCAGCGCTCAAAAACTTGCTCAAGGCTGCCCAGTTTGAGACGCCTTTGAAGAAATCGCCTTTCACGTATGCTTACATTGCCGGCGCGTACGAAACCGGGCCGTATGCGAAGATGTCCGAAGAGTACAAAGCAACGTACGGCGGCAAGGATGAAACTCCCGAAAGCAAGCTGGCGCTCGCGAACATCAATCAGATCGTCGATCGCATGATTGACGGCTACGCTCGCGCGGTTGCGCTCGCTGGATCCGATGCTGCTTACACGGCTCAGAAGACGGTTTGGAACGACAGCCTGACCCAGTGGTACAAGTATCGGAATAACAATACCGATACCGGATTGAACCAATTGATCGCCGGCATTCTGTCGAAGCCGTTGCCGCCCGAGCCGACGCCACTCACGTCGTTGCCGGCATCGACACCTGCTTCAACTCCAGTGGGCAACACGGGATCGGCACAGTCCAACGGTACGAACGGTACGACCGCGCCCGGCACCACTCCAGCGGGAACCGGCACGCCGACCAAGCCGGCTGCGACTCCGGCGACGGGAACCAAACCCGCTCCGGGCAAGCCCGACAAGCCGCGCAACTAACTTTAACGATCGTTCCGCGACAACACTTAGGGGTGGCGCTCCGTGGCCACCCCTCTTCTTTGGTATAATTCCGCGCGTTTTGAAAAATCCCGAAACGATTCCTGATCTGGACCTCCTCGAAACGGTTCTAACTTACAACTTCAAAGATCGTGCTTTGCTCGAACGCGCCATCACCCACCGTTCCTGGGCGCACGAGAAAGTTGCTCCGGGAGACGAACAGCAGGCACGCAAACTTCACAACGAATCACTCGAGTTTCTGGGCGACTCCGTGCTGGGACTCGTGGTCGCACACTACCTGTGTATTTCATATCCGAGTGGCACGGAGGGTGAGCTCTCGCGCATGAAGCACCGCCTCGTGAGTGCTCCGACGTTGGCCAAAGCCTCGCAGGATTTGAATCTCGGCGAGTTTCTACGCTTCGGGCGTGGGGAAGAAAAGAGCGGCGGGCGGCAAAAGAACGCTTTGCTGGCCGATGTGTTCGAAGCAATAACGGGTGCGATTTTTCTAGATGGCGGTCTCGAAGCCGCGACTCGTTTTGTTTGTTACGCGTTGCGTGATGAGTTGGAAGGCGCCGACCCGCTGAGTGCTGCCAATTCCGATTACAAGACGATGCTTCAGGAGCGTTTGCAGGCGGAACGCCGCGCCGCGCCCCGTTACGCGGTAATCGAAACCTTCGGCCCGCCGCATCAACGTATATTCCACGTTCAGGTTTCGTGGGACGCTGGCAGCATCCAAGGAGAGGGGCATTCAATCAAGGCCGCGGAAGCCGCCGCCGCAAGGGCGGCGCTTGAAGAGATGAAGCTCGTTGAATCCGAAGTGGTGATGGAGTCTGCGGACGAACCGGCCTGCGAACCTGGTGACATTGCGTAGTTAATCGGAAAAAATTCTTCTAATCTTGTAACTTGACCGCCGCTTGTAACGTATCTAGGATGTTTTTTAATGGGCAGCAACCAAACCACTGACAATATAGAAACTCACGAACCGGACACTACGACCGAGGCGAAGCCCTTTTCGTTTGCCCGATTGTTCAGCCGCAATGGTCACGAAAAGAAGCCGCTGCCACCGGTGAAGCCGCAGGGCCCGCCGAAGTCTGTCTGGCGCGACTATTTCGAGTCAGCGGTTGTGACTGTCATCATGGCGTTGTTCGGCATGACCTTCATCGTGCAGGCAGTGAAGGTGCCCACGGGCTCGATGCAGAACACAATCACGATTGGCGATCATCTGCTCGTTAACAAGTTCATCTTCGCGCCCGGTGATACGCTGCCGATTCTGCCGCAGCGACAAATCAGGCGCGGCGACATCATCGTCTTCAAGTATCCCGGCAATCCTTACCGTCCGGAGCTCGACGATAGACCAGACAACCGGCCCATCCTCACGAATTATGTGAAGCGAGTGATCGGCATCCCCGGTGATCGCATTCGGCTCGATGGGAACAGCGTCATCGTCAACGGTCAGGCAGTGCCCGAACACAAGATCGAGGCGCGTGACCATAACAAGAAAGATCCGTTGGAGATCGTCGACGATCCACCGCGCAAGCCCGGCGAACTCTACGATGTTTATTACCGGCCGGGTCCTGACGACGAAACTGCCGAGTATAGAGCGCGGGAATATACCGCTTTCGAAGGCAAGGAGGAGCTCGTCGTTCCCGAGAATAGTTACTTCGTGATGGGTGACAATCGCAACAACAGCGAAGACAGTCGCTACTGGGGATTCGTGCCGCGCGATATGGTGATTGGCCGTGCGATGTTTGTTTACTGGTCCTACGACGAGAGTAAACCGCCCACCGGCTGGGGATTTTTGGCGGACTTCATTGTGAACACTCGTTGGAGCCGCACTGGCACGCTGGTGAAGTAGTTGAAATGATTAAGCGCAACCGAATGGCGTGGTTGATCGTGCTTGTCGTCACGGTGCTTTCGGTTGATGTTTCCGCCCAGCGAAAGACCAAAAAGAAGACGCCTCCAGCTCCGCAGACTGAACTCGCCAAGCTTCGCGAAGAATTCGTCAACGCCACCAAAGACTACAAGTCGAGTCTCGGAAAACTGCTCGCCATCTACGAAGGCAACGTCACCAAAGCCGAAGAGAAGCTCGCGCTATCGAAAAAACTTCTCGCCGAAGGCTTAATCCCAAAGACCCAGGTTGAGGAGAACGAGCGCGCGGTGGCCGCCGCGAAAGAGAAGGTGTCGGAAACTCGACGTCAAATGACCAGCGCCGACGAGCAAATCGCTGGCGTGCTGGTTGAAACAGCCGCCGACGAACAGATCGGGAAAGACCTGCGTCTCGCGAAACAGGGTCTGGTGCGAACGGCGTCGTTCACGCGTTTTACGGGCGGGCCAGGTTGGAATTTAAGTGAGGCGTGGAAGGTTCAGCGGTTCTTCTCGGACACGTTCAAAAAGCAACTGCCGATCGCGGTGTTTGGACAGGGAGCAATTCACGAACGCTGGCGCCTGGACCATCGCAACGCCATGGACATACAGCTTCACCCTGACGGCATGGAAGGCCGGGCGCTATTGGACTTCCTGCAAAAGAACGGAATCCCGTACCTGGCGTTTCGCTCCGCAATTCCGGGCACTGCCACTGGTCCACACATACACATCGGCAGGCCATCGCACCGCTACTGATCTTGAATCGAATCATGTCAATCCCGTCAAACCTGATGATTAGAACGATAATCCTCCTTTGCATATTGCTGCTGCCAATCGCCGCCAGTGCCCAGATGAACACGACCAAATCTCTCACCGAGCAACAGGCTTCACACTTCGCCGCGCTCGCGTTGAAGTGTGTGGCTCGAGAGTTTCCAAACAAGCCTGAACACGTCATCAACAACGCCACGGAGGTGCAGAGTCCCAAGTCGCTCCATCCCGCTTTTTACGGTTGTTACGACTGGCATTCGTCCGTGCACGGTCACTGGATGCTCGTGCGTTTGCTGAAATCATTCCCAACTCTGCCCGAGTCGGCTCAGATACGCGACGCGCTCAGCGCAAACCTCACTGCCGAAAACATCCAGGCCGAAGTCGCTTACATGAAGCAGGCAAACCGGCAGTCGTTCGAGCGTACTTACGGTTGGGCGTGGGCCTTGAAACTCGCCGAAGAGCTGCATTCGTGGAATGACCCCGACGGGAAGAAATGGGCGGAGAATCTCCAGCCCCTCGCGGAGATACTTGCAAAGTCGTACCGCAACTTTCTGCCGAAGCAGACTTATCCGATCCGTACCGGCGTTCATCCCAACACTGCGTTTGGGTTGGCGTTCGCTCTCGACTATGCAAAGACCGCCGGCGATCGTGAACTGGAAGCGTTGTTGAATGAACGCAGCCGCACCTATTTTGCGAACGATACAAACTACCCCGGCGCGTGGGAGCCGGGCGGCGAGGACTTCTTCTCTCCCGCGTTGATGGAAGCCGACTTGATGCGCCGCGTCATGAAGCCGCAGGAGTTTGCGACCTGGTTTCACAAGTTCCTGCCGGGAGTTGCGAAAGGTGATCCGGCCGCGTTGTTACAGCCGGCCATCGTTACGGATCGAACGGATCCGAAGCTGGTGCATCTAGATGGTCTGAATCTCAGTCGGGCGTGGTGCATGAAAAGCATCGCGGCTGCTCTCCCTGCTAACGATCCCGCCCGCAACGCCCTGTCTGTTTCAGCGGATAAACACGCAGCAGCCGCCCTCGCACACGTTGCGAGCGGAGACTACGCCGGCGAACACTGGCTGGCATCCTTCGCGGTCTATTTGTTGTCTAATTAGCTCCTATCCACAGATTACCCGCTAAATCTGTATCACCTGCGTAATCTGTGGGTGCAAGTCTCCTCGACTTCAACCGTTCCATACCAGCCATGAAAACCATCACTATCTCCATCCTGACCTTCCTGATCTTCAACGCGTTCGCGCAACAACCCGACTATTCGCAATTGCGGAGCGAAGCAGAGGCGCAGTATGCGCAAGGCTCGTACGCGCGCGCCCACGAGCTCTATTCCCGGGTCGATAAGAACAGACTGAACGCAGCCATGGCGCGTTGGGTTGATTTTCGCCTCGCCGATACTTCGTGGCGCGCGTATGCAGCGACACAGACGTCAGACACGACGCCATTCGATCAGGCCCGGAAGCAACTCGAAGAGCTCGTACGTTCCGCCGACAATGAAAAAGATCGCGACGTCGTCTGGGCCGAAGCTCACGAGTCACTCGGCGATTTCTTCTGGACGCGCCGGGGCCAGATGAACTGGGGCGCAGCGTGGCCCCATTACCAACAGGCACTCGATTGGTGGGCCGGTCAGCGCGATTTGGATCTCGCCCGTGAACGCTATCTCAAGCTCGTCTTCAGAGCTGCGCACCCGCCACGCGCCGATGAATATTACTTCTACACTTATTACGGCAACTACATTCCACTCGACGTGCTGGAAAACGCTTTGAAGATCAGCGTCGCGGCGAACGACACCGCGCATATTCATTTTCTGATCGCGATGACCATGCGCTACGCCGGGGGTGGCGATTGGGCCGGACGCCAGCGCGTGCCCGATGAATTTGAAGACGCACTCACAGCAGGCAAACAAACAGATTGGTACGACGACGCGCTCTTTTACTACGCAGACTGGATGAACAACTACGGCGCGTTGCGACAGTTCGAGGACGGGCAATGGCAACAACAACCCGATTACGTGAAAGCACTCGAGTTGTACCGCCGCCTCATCAGAGAGTTTCCGAAAGGCGAGACGCGTTATTTCGACCAGGCGCAGCAGCAGATAAAAAACATCACTGAGCCGTCGGTCGGGATCGGCGTCGGGAACATCTTCCTGCCCGGTTCCGAAGTTCAGTTCGCATTGAGCACGCGCAATGTCAGTCGCGTCGATTTTGCACTCTACAAAATCGATATGACACGCGACGTGCGTTTTAACAAATCGTTGGCGGAACAAGACGAGGGTGAAGGCGAGTTCAGTCCGTGGGCCCAGAACATGTCGACTGCCGGTCGCGTGCCGGTCAAGACGTGGACCAAGAACATCAACGACAGCGAAGAGCATAAACCTTACAGCGAGCAAGCTCGAATCGATGGCAAGCTGCCGGTCGGAGCTTATCTGCTCGAAGCAAAGAGCGGCTCAATGGCGGTGCGTGATCTCGTTTTTGTTTCAGACGCGACGCTCGTGCTCAAGTCGTCCGCTAGCCAGGCGCTCGTGTTTTACGCGGATGCGCTCACGGGTGCGCCGATCCCGAATGCAACCATCGCGCTTTGGGAGAGTTACTACCAGGCAGACAAGTGGCGTTGGCGCCGCGTTCGCCAAACAACGGATGCGGATGGACTCGCCCGCTTTACGCTCAAAAATATCTCCGACTCGCGGAACCTGTTCGCCGCGGGCGTGAGCAACGACAGGCAGGCGTTCGCGATGAGTACCGCGTATGGCCGATCAGAGAACGAGCATTGGCGCATTTATGCGTTTACCGATCGACCCGCCTATCGTCCCAAAGAAACTCTGCAGTGGAAGTTCATTGCACGTCGTTTGAACAATGGCGCTTATGCGACGCCGGCGAACGAGGTTGTCGAGTACGAGATCACCGATCCGCGCGGCACGAAAGTCACGGAAGGCAAGGCCACGCTCAACACTTTCGGTAGCGCGTGGGGATCGCTGGAATTGGGTGAACAGTTACCGCTCGGCGAATACAACATCCAGTTTTGGGACCAGAATCGTACGCAAAACATCGGGAGTGCAAAACTCTTCCGGCTCGAGGAATACAAGCTGCCGGAATTCAAGGTCCAGGTGAAAACGCCCGAGCAGGATGGTAAGAAGAAAGCGTTTCGACTGGGCGAGAAAGTCGAAGTAGAGATTCAGGCTGATTATTACTTCGGTGGGCCAGTGAGCAACGCGTCCGTCGAAGTCGTCGTTTACCAGAATCCTTTTTATCACTATTGGTATCCGCGCCGTGAGTATCCCTGGTACTACAGCGACTTCGAAAATCCATACCGCAACTACGGCGGTCAGGGTTCGATCGTCAAACGCGAGACCATCAAAACGGACGCCACCGGCAAAGCAAAACTCAGCTTCGACACGCCGCGCGAGAACTACAATCAGGATTTTGAGTTTCGCGTCGAAGCGCGTGTAGTCGATTCATCGCGCCGCGAGATCATTGCGAGCGATAACGTGCGTGTCACTCGCCAGCGTTACTACGTTTACCCGCGCCCGGCACAGAACATTTACCGTCCCACAGATAAAGTCACTGTAGACATCAAAGCTCTCGATGCGAACGAGCAGCCCGTTCAAACGGAAGGGGTGGTGAAAGTTACGCGCGACTACTGGTGGGAAGTTTGGATCGATCCGCGCGGTCGCGAAGTGCAAGGTGAAGAGCTGCGCGAGTTGTTGAAAAGGTCTGACGGCTTTCCTCCTCTCGTCCCAAGAGGCCAGCGTCCATGGCGATTGAAGTTTCGCGGTTATCAACATGACGACATACTGACGCAGACAGTAAAAACTGACAGCGAAGGTGTGGCCCAACTCAATTTCACCCCTGAACGCGAAGGCTACTATCGTGTCTCATGGCAAAGCAGCCAGGGTGTGGACGTGAAGCGCGATCGATTTCTGCCGCCAGTCAAAGCAGAGACGTATGTGTTCGTCGCCACGAATGCGACGACCGAGTTAGGTTATCGACACGCGGGCGTCGAGATCGTCGTCGACAAAGATACTTTCCGCGCGGGCCAGACCGCGCCCGTGATGATCTCGGTGCCGACGAGTGATCGTTACGTTCTCTTCAGCGTGGAAGGCGAAGACTTGTTCAGCTACCGCGTGATCCATGTGACCGGGACCGCAAAGCTGATCGAGCTGCCAATCGAAGAGAAACACGTGCCCAACATCTATCTCAACGCCGTGATGATCAGCAACGCGCAGGCGTTTATGGACACGAAGCAGGTGGTGGTGCCGCCGGTGGAGCGGTTCCTGTCTGTTGCCGTCAACGCGGACCGCGAACAATACCAGCCGCGAGAGGAAGGCACCCTCGCCATCGTCGCGAAAGATGCCGGCGGTCGTCCTGTCTCGGCGGAGATCGCTTTGGGCCTGGTCGACGAATCAGTCAAGTATATTCAGCAGGACTACGCCGGCGATCCGCGCGAGTTCTATTACGGCCGCAAACGCGCGCACGTCGTGCAAACTCAAAGCACTTTCAGTCAAAAGAACTACGTGCGGCTCGTCGAAGTCGAGCCCGGCCAGCTACGCGATCGCAAAGATGCGGATGCAAAAAATGAAGATGAGGAGCGCGTGGCGTTTCAGCGGCTTGCTCAGGTAGCCGCGCTGGCGGGTGCTCGACCGGGCGCGGCCGACAGTGTTTCGGAGTCGGTGGCTGTGGACGGCTTTATAGCCCGGAAACAAATAAGCAACCTGCGGATAGAAGAACGGAGCAACGAAGTCTTTGCGCTGCTTCAGCCAAGTGCAAAACCCGCGACTTCAAACGCCGCAACACAGGAACCCGCCGTTCAAGTCAGAAGCGACTTCCGCTCGACGATCCTGTGGTTGCCGGATGTGAAGACAGACGCTGACGGCACCGCAACGGTGAAGGTGAAATATCCTGACTCGTTGACGACGTGGACCGCGACTGCTCGCGTCGCAACCGCCGGCAACCAATTCGGCATCGGCAACTCGTCGACCAGGACCAAGCAGCCGCTCATCGTTCGCTTGCAAGCGCCGCGGTTCTTTGTTGTTGGCGATCAGGTGACGGTGTCTGCCGTTATCAACAACAACACGGACCAGGCGATGACGGTTGCGCCGGCACTGAATGCCGAAGGCCTCATCGTGGACGGTGAGCAAGCGCCGGTCGAAGTAAAGGCAAACAGTGAGACAAGAGTCGATTGGCGAGTGGCGGTCAAGCACGCGAGCCAGGCGAAGCTGAAAGTCGAAGCGCGTGGAAGCAAGTACGCGGATGCAATGGAAAAGACGTTCACTGTCTTCGAGCACGGCATCGAGAAGTTCATTTCCAGGTCGGGCAAGATGCGCGGCGATAGTGTCTCCGTCAAACTCGACATTCCGAAAGAACGTCGCGCCGGTTCGACAAATCTCACCGTTCAGATCGCGCCCAGCATGGCGACGACGATGCTCGATGCCCTGCCGTATTTAATCGATTATCCGTACGGCTGCACTGAACAAACGATGAGCCGGTTTCTACCCGCGGTGATCACGGCGAAGACGCTACGCGATCTTGGTTTGAAGCCGGAGACAGCGATGGACAAGATCTTTGGCGGCATCGAAGAGTCGAGTGCTGCGGCAACTCATCCGAAAGGCCGCAAGGATCTGAAGGAGCTCGAAGCGATCACGAAGCAGAGTTTGGATCGTCTCTACGACTTTCAACATAGCGATGGTGGTTGGGGCTGGTGGAAGGAAGGCGAGAGCGACCATTTCATGACGGCTTACGTCGTTTGGGGCATGAGTCTCGCGCGACAGGCCGGCATCGACGTGAAGCCGGAAGTGATCGAGCGTGCGGCGGGCTATCTCGATAAGGAGCTAGTGGAAGAGGAAAACAGTTACGACGTGCAAGCGTGGATGCTGCATTCGCTCGCGGTCTATCACGCGATGCGCAAGCAAACCGAGATTGGCGACTTTCAGCACACAGCCTTCGACAACCTTTGGAAGAACCGCGAGAAGTTGAACGCCTACACGCGCGCCCTGCTTGCGTTGGCCGCACATCAGTACGGCGATCACGAACGCGCGAAGACGCTGATCGCAAATCTCGAAAACGGTGTGAAGACTGATTCAGCGCCTGACACTTCGATCGTGCAGCGTGGCGAGCAAGTGACGGATCCGTCAGTCATCGGCACGGCGCACTGGGGCGAAGATGGAATTTACTGGCGTTGGTCCGATGGCGGTGTCGAAGCGACGTCGTTTGCACTCCGCGCACTACTGGCCATCGATCCGAAGAACAAGCTAATTGAGCCGGTGACGAACTGGCTGGTGAAGAACAGGCGCGGCGCGCAGTGGAGCAACACGCGCGACACCGCGATCGTTGTACTGACGCTGAATGACTATTTGCGCGTCAGTGGCGAAGTGCAGCCGGCACTCGGTTATCAGTTGGTGGTGAATGGAACTCCTGTCGCCAGCAAACAGATCACGGCTGACGACGCACTCAGCGCGCCGAGCAAGTTTGCGATCTCACGCGAACTGATTCGCGACGGCGTGAATGAGATCACGATCGTGAGAAACAGTGGCAACGGCCCGCTTTACTTTTCAGCGGCAGCGGAGTTTTTCAGTCTGGAAGAGCCTTTGAAGCCGGCCGGGAATGAAATCTTCGTGCGGCGCCAGTATTTCAGACTCGTAAATCACCCGACGCTGTTGAAAGGAATAGTTTCGGAACGAGTGCCGGTGAATGACGGTGAGACAGTGAAGAGCGGTGATCGAATTGAAGTCGTGCTGACTGTCGAAGCAAAGAACAATTACGAGTACCTGCTCTTCGAGGATCTCAAGCCGGCGGGACTGGAGGCGGTGCAGATTCGGAGCGGCGAGAGTCTCTACATTCGTGAGCTGAAGTCAGGTGGTGGTTTTACGGACCGCACGCGTTGGGTCTACCAGGAGTTGCGCGACCGGAAAGTGGCGATGTTTATCGATCGTCTGCCGGAAGGGATATGGCAACTCAGTTACGAGATGAGAGCTGAAGCGCCGGGCGACTTTCATGCGCTACCAGTGTTGGGCCATGCGATGTACGTTCCCGAGATCCGAACGAACGGCGCCGAGACTCGAGTGCGGGTTGTGGATTGAGCCGCGGATTCACGCGGATGAACGCAGATCTGCGTTTATCCGCCTAAATCTGCGGTTTATCTGATCTCGTCCAGCCTCATCTTCGCCTCCTGGATCATCGCCTTGACTTTTCCGAGGTCGTCGAGCGAAAGGGTTTGGGTTGCACGATCGCAGAGACCAGTCGTCATGACCACCGCTGTTCCTCTGCTTGTTTGACGGAAGACGCCAATCTCAAGATCGCCGAGCGTTTTGTACCGCGCTTCAAAGCCCGCCAGCTTTGTCGCCGTTTCATCCACGCGCGCCACGGCGTCGATCGCATTCAGCAGCGAGTCGATCTCTTCGTAGTCTACGAAGGCCCGATTTTCATTGGGCCGCTCGCCGCCCTCGCGCAAGACGACGATGATGCCTTTAGCGCGGCCGACGTTCCCCAGCTCGCGCATCTCCACCGCATCGATCCGCACGCCACGCACTTCAACCGTCGTGATTCGCGTAAAGCCTTTGATCAGGACCGTGCTGTGCCTGTCCTCGAGCGCTTCGAGTTTTGTTCTGGGCTCCAGTGGTTCACAACTCACTCGCCGCCAAAACTCAGGCCCGGGCCGTTGGGCCATCGCGGATCCAAAGCACAGCAACATCATTGTCGAGAAAAGAATAGTTCGCAGGTACATGGGAAACTCCAGCGGGAGAGCCAGGTTTGTTGTGCACTCTCACTTACCATCGCGCTATGAGTTCCAAAAAATAACACGATTCGACACAAAGAGGCACAAAAGCAAACCGCGTCTCTCTTGTCGCGAAAGAAAAAAGGCGAGTGGTACAACTCACTCGCCTTTCTTCGTTGCCCCCAAAATCGAGGCGTTGGCCTCCATTCGACCCGCCGACAAACTTAACTCGAAGCCATCTTCGTTCGTGCCTGTTCCGCGCGTGCCGCGCCGATGGCTGTGTCTACTTTTTTCACTTCTTCAGGCGGTGGCAACACGGCCTTCATGCCGAGCGATTCGATCCAGAGTTCGCGCGCCCAACCCTTCGTGTGGTAGTAGTGCTCGTCCTCTTCGTGCTCAATCTTGTCGTACGCCTCCTTGAGCAGCGTGGCCACTTCGCCCTTGACCTTCTTCGACGCTTCGCCAATCAGGTGCCAATTTTGGTGGTCCTTGGTTTCCGCTAAAACGACAGCCTCCGCAGCCGCGAGTTGCGCTGCACCAGGCTTGTCTTCAGCCAGCGCCAATTCCATGGACTCCACCAACGCTTCGCCGATCGTTCGGACCACTTTCCGGCCCGGTGTTTCCTCGTTCGGATCCAGATCGAGTTTCGTCAAAATGTCTTCCACGATCGTTACGTGGTTTTTGGTTTGCTCTAAATACTCTTCCCACTCTTTCTTTAGATCTTCGTTTTGAGCGCAACGTAGCGCGGTCGTGTAAACCTGCACGCCGCCGATTTCGGTTTCCAGTGCCTGGTATAAGAGTTCTCGAACTTGCTCGTCTTTCATGACCCCTCCCTTGGAATAGTTCGCTCCCGCCGAAAGCAAAGGTTTGTGGTGGAGTTGAGCAACCGGCAGGCCAGACCTTACGCCTGCATAAACGACGTGATGGGCCGCCTTCGCGTATTTTTACGAGACACGCGTGAGGGAGTTTGACAGCAAAGGATGCAGTGTCAGCGGCAGGAATTTGAACTGCGTTTCCCAGTTGCCCTCCGCGACCGCCTGAGCGAACTCTCTGGTTCCGAGGTCCATAACCTTTACCGGTCCGAGCCTGCCACTCGCTCGTTTGCTTTTGTACTCGCAATTCATCTCACGCAGCAGTTCATCACAACGGGCGGCCAACAGTTCGTGAGCACTTTGGGTATGCTGATCGCCGATCACAAGCATCTGGTAATAAGGAAGTACATTCGTGGGTTGCGACGGCACGCAAGTCAGAAATTTCTCGGCAGTCAACGCCGGGTACATCTCTCGCAGTTTCTCGAAGACTGCGCTGAGCTGTTCCGCAGTCAATTTCTCTCCAGTGAAGGAATACTCGAGACTGCGACGCCGCACAAAAACGAGATCGGGCAGTCTGTTGACTTTGCGACGGCAAAGGAACAGATCGTCAGTTTGATAACGTCGCAATCCGTAGGCGTCGCTGACGACCATCGCATAGAGTTTCCCGGGCTCGAGTTGTTCTACGTTCAGCAGGTTTTCCGAATCGTCGCTGAATTCGTAGAACACGCGCGGGGCGATTGGAAAGAATGTGATGTCTTCATCGCGAAAGTACGGGAGTGTTTCGACGGTCTCGGTAGACATCGAATACATCGGAATCAGTTTATATCGAGACGGCGGGAGATGTGTGGCGAGACGGTCGAGGAAGGGTTTCACGTAACCGCCGGTCCAGCAGATGTAAGCTTCAACTGCGGGCGCACAGACATACAACGGAAGAGGCACGTCGCTTGTTGCTATCTGTTTTAGTCGCTGATCGCAATGACGCGATTGCAGTCTGCGAGCGATGCGATGAACGTCTGAATCAAATGCTGCAGGGTGTTTGCACCAGTCTCTTATGAGTTCAGAGCTTCGCGTCCAGTCGTTTGCGAGTCCGTCGAGAAAAGTCGAAATCGTTGAGGCATTCGTGCTGTAAAGCACGCCCGGGTTGGAAATGGCCAGGATCCACAATCGCACCGCAGCCGCACCGTATTTTGAGACAAGCGCTCGAATGGACGGATGATGTTGAAGTCGGTAAGGCGCCTGAAGTGTAGACAGATAATTCGGCAGGCGGTGTTCATCGAGTAATATCGACGTGAGCGAGGCGTCTGTTTCGAACGAGCTGAAAACGTAGAGGGAGATGCGCTCTATTCTGAACGCATAGCAAGCACGCGCGAACATGTCGCTGAAGGTTAGCTTGAGGGTGAGCAGACGCTGCTTTGTGTATGGGATTCGTTTCGGTGCGCCGGTCGAGCCGGAGGTTTCGGCGAACCGCACGTTTTTCCCCGCCCCGCTTTGAAGTGACTGTGAGCTGTAAGACAAAACAGGTGTGTCACTGGTGATCCGGTACTTGCGCTTCAGTCGCTTTTGGTTCAAGCGAAAAAACAGCATCCGAAGCCGCTGCCAGCCACTCAACAGTAGACCGGCGGCCGTGATGGTCCAACCGATAACACTTCGCAGAGTATCATTGATTACGCCTCTCATAACAACTCCTGCTGCGCCAATGCGATTTGCTGATTGTAGAGTTCGGCGAGGCGTCGAACGTCATCTCCGCTCAACTGCTGTTGATCGTAAGTAAAGGTCAACCACGTCTCGCCGTGATGGGTGGCTGCGTTTACAGCGAGCTTTTGCCGTGAATGCAGTAGGCCCACACACTCGATTTTCTCGACGTGGTTAAATGCCTCGCCTGCCTTGGCTATCCAACTGCCGGCGTGTGAGAAAACGCCGGTTGCCATATCAACTGAGGGCCGGTTGAGATAGCCGCGCAGCACAGGACGCGTTAGCGAACGAGGTAGCCGGGTTAACCAGGAGATCTCAGGCACGACCCATTCGCCGTGTTCGGTGGTCCATGAAACCTGACGGCGAATCTCGCGAGCTTTTTCGATGAGCGAAGTTGCACCGTTATAGCGAGCATAGAGACGAATGCGACTCGTTCCGTTTCCGAAACCCACCGTTGATTCGCGGCGAATATTGATCGGGAGCCACAGCCCGATTTTATTGTAGGGGCGGCCCTCCGTGGCCGCCCGCATGTCGTCGAATTTCGGCGACTCGTTCCAGTGCGAAAAGACTTCGAGCGCGCACGTCGCGAGCAGATCGTTGTACGTGAATCCGCCCATTCGTCTGCAAGCGCTCCGAAGGGCCGAAGAAGGGAAGTTAATTGTGAGCCAACGTCTCGATCCTGAACGTTCGGCGGAAGAGGTGCACAGCGGATCGGACGCTTTGTCGAACGCAAATTGACTGCGACGCACAAAAGTTGAGAGCCGGCGCAGAGGTAAATCGATAAATGGTGCTCGCTCGCGCTCGACTGTTTCGATTCCGCAGGCGACGTTCAGTTGATGGCCCAACCACAATGCAGCACTCAAACCATCAGCAGCGGTGTGATGAAACCTGGTGACGAGGCGTGCTCCAATCAACGCTTGTTTGATAGGTGGCTGATGCTCGAGATCGAATGGTTCGTCAACAAAGCTTTCGAGTGTTGCTGTGCAGTCAATTTTGAATTCCGTATCGGCGCGCCAAACCCACCGCTGCCCGTCTATACACGAAGCGCTTTTCGGAAAGCGGTTCATCGCGCTTCTAGCGCCTGTTTCCAGACGATTGATATCCGGCTGATCGCGCAAGTGAAAAATCAACGTGAAGTCTTGCGGCGAGCGAACGCTATCCAGCAGATAGAACGCCACGTCCAAAAGCGGCATTCTCATTTCAGCGCTCGCATTCATACTTCCAACTGAACATCGCGCTGGGGACGCCACCGCGCCAATCCTCGCGGAACCGGTTCAACGAACTGCCGCAACTCGATCCACGATAGCCGTGGGCTGAGGTGATGCACGCGATGCATCGAAAGGCCGAGCGAGAACCAATACATGAAATGACCGTAGTAGTTGTGCGAGCGTGAATGGGCGGATGCGGTTGAGAAACCCTCGTGCGTCTGCACCGCGAATGGATACCAGAGCAGAAGCGAAACCAGTATCAGCGGCGGGACCATGCCCCAGAACAATCGCGCGGCACCGGCAAAGGCAAGGACCACAGAGAAGACCACAACGATACCGATATAGTTGAGCGCTAGCTCAATCAAATCGCGGCGTTTTATGCAACCACGTTGGCGCAACCAGAAGAACCAGTGATGTGGCATCGCAAGCGCGCGCAGAAAGAGTTCAACGAAATTGCGCGACTTCATAAAGTGGTCCGGATCCTTGTCAGGCAGATTTGTGTGTGCGTGGTGTAACCGATGAGTTTTATGAAAGTTCGTGAACGGAACCATGCTGGGCAGCAAGGCAATACGTCCCCACCAGAAGTTCGCGGCTCTCGTGCGACCAAGATGACCGTGCACGCTCTCGTGGGCCATGACTGTGCCGAGAAATATGAGGTAAGTCCGAAAGAGAATGTCGACGATGATGAGCAGGGGATTCGAGACTGGGAGGAAGAGTGAGCCGATCGAGAACAGTCCGGTGAGACAGATGATCGTGCGGCTGAGGTAGTAGATTTGTCGCCGGGATACCATGATGAGACTTTAGAAGAGGACGGGTTGGTCGTTCCCTGCCCGGTGTGGCAGTTAATTAACTGTCACTTCTGTGCACAAACGGTGGTCGAACTTCGCGAAGATCTCTGCGTCCTCCAGGTCGAAAGTTCTCCGGTATAAAATAGGCACAGATACGCAGAGGAAGACATGAAGACCATTGCCTCCATTCTCATCACACTGGTTACGCTCGTTATTGTTTCGGCCCAGAAGCAGCTAGATACCTTGCGTGCCGAAGGAAACGAAGCACTCCATAACCTCGACTACGAAGGCGCACGCAAACGTTGTCAGAAAATGATCGACATCGCGCCGGACCATCCAGCGGGTGCGCAGTGTTATGCCTCGAGTTTATGGGTGCAGCAGTTGAACGAAGCCTGGGAGCTCAAATCGACTCTCTACAGCACAGACGCATATACCAACGGCAAGACAAAAGTTGATCGCCGTCAGACTGACGAATTCCGCAACTGGATCCGCCGTACAAAACAGCTTTCCGAAGCCCGGCTGCGCAAGAATCCGCGCGACATCGAGGCGCTTTATTTTCTCGGCGCCGCGGAGGGTCTCGAAGCGGCTTTCGCAGCCTCAGTCGAACGGAAATTTATGGTGGCGTTGCGCTCGGGTTCGAGTTCGGTGGACCATCACCGCGAGGTCCTCAAGCTCTCGCCGGATTTTCGCGATGCAGAACTGACCATCGGTTTGCAAAACTACATCGTGGGTTCGTTGCCTCTGCCGGCAAAGATGATTGCGGCAACGATGGGCGTGCGTGGCTCGAAGAAGGGCGGCTTGCAAGCGCTCGAACGTGTTGCCAGCGAAGGTCAGTGGGCACGCGATGTCGCTCGCGTCCTGCTGATCGATCTTTACAAACGAGAGAAACGCTGGAGCGATGCCATCAAGATGGCGCACGAGTTATCAGAGAAATATCCGCGCAACTACCTGCTTAAGCTGCAAATGGCTGACGCGCTTACTTCGCAAATCGTGGCGTTGCGGAAAGCAAAGGCGCCGACCAGCGCGGAAGGGAAAGAGTTGATGAGTATCTTCGCGTCACTCTCACGCGACAAGACGCTTGATCGATCGACGAGCGAGCTCGTGCAACACCGCTGGACACTCAGCCGTCAACAGCTCGAGCAGCGCTGAACCTTGCGCCTGGCTTGTCGCATTGTCCAATCGAATTTATTGTAGGGGTGGCCACGGAGGGCCACCTCTACAACAATGACAGACCATCTCAACGAGGAACTGCTCGGCGTGATCGACCGCATCAAAGAGTTCCTGCGCACGCAAGTCTATCCACTCGAGTCCGATTTTCTGCGACGTCCATTCCGCGAGCTCGTACCTGCCTTAGCTGCGAAGCGCGAAGAAGTCAAAGCGATGGGCCTCTGGGCGCCGCACTTACCGCGCGAACACGGCGGCCTCGGCCTGACGCTTTCCGAGTTTGCTCTCGTTAGCGAAGAGCTCGGCCGCACGCCTATCGGTCACTACCTGTTCAACTGCCAGGCGCCTGACATCGGAAACATGGAAATCCTGATGGCGCATGGCACTGCCGAACAGAAGGAAAAGTATTTCGTGCCTCTCGCTCGCGGCGACGTGCGGAGTTGCTTCTCGATGACTGAGCCCGAGCATCCCGGATCGAATCCGGCATGGATGAGCACGACGGCAGTGAAGGACGGCGACGATTACGTCATCAACGGTCACAAGTGGTTCACGTCATCTGCTGAGGGAGCGAGCTTCGCCATTGTGATGGCTGTCACAAACGCGCAGGCGTCGAAATACAAACGCGCGAGCCAGATCATCGTTCCGATCCCCACGCCGGGGTTCAACCTCGTGCGCAACATCAACGTCATGGGTGACGAGGGCAGCGATTACGCCAGCCACGCGGAGGTCAGATACGAAGACTGTCGCGTGCCGCAGAGCAATCTGCTCGGAACGGAAGGGGAGGGATTCACGATCGCGCAAGAGCGGCTTGGACCCGGAAGGATTCATCACTGCATGCGCTGGATCGGGATCTGCGAGCGAGCGTTTGATCTGATGTGCAGCTACGCGGCGCGCCGAGAGTTGTCGCCGGGTGTGTTGCTGGCAAGCCGGCAGAACGTACAGGAGTGGATCGCCGAGAGTCGTGCGGAGATCAGTGCGGCGCGCCTGCTGGTGTTGCAAACGGCACGCGCGATCGATCGGCAAGGCGCTGCGGCCGTACGTGAAGAGATCTCGCTGATCAAGTTTTTCGTAGCGGGGATCTTGCAGAAGGTGCTGGACCGCGCGATTCAGGTGCACGGCGCGCTCGGACTGACTGATGCGACGCTTTTGTCGTACTGGTACCGGCACGAACGCGCGGCGCGGATCTACGATGGACCGGATGAGGTGCACAAAACAGTTGTCGCGCGAAGCGTGCTCAAAAAATATTTGACAGGATTACAGGATCTTAAGTGATGTAAATGTAAATCCATGAAAAATCCTGAAATCCTGTCTAAAGTGGATCGGAGTCATCCTGTGCGGCAGGGTGAGGAGCTGCCGAGCGAACGCCTCTTAGAGTATTTAGCGGAACATCTGCAGGGACTCGCGCCACCACTGACCATTGAACAGTTTCCCGCAGGCTTTTCAAATCTCACTTACTTACTGCGCTTCGGCGATCGCGAACTGGTGCTGCGGCGTCCGCCGATCGGCGCGAAGATCAAAACCGCGCACGACATGGGCCGCGAGTATCGCATCCTTTCCCATCTGCATCCGGTCTATAACAAAGTCCCGCGGCCACTCCTCTTTTGCGAAGATGAACAGATACTCGGCGCGCCGTTTTACGTGATGGAGCGCGTGAAGGGCGTCATCTTGCGCGCGCAGCCGCCACGCGGCCTCGATCTCTCCGAAGAAGTGATGCGTGGTCTTTCGCGGACGTTCATCGAGACTCTCGCAGAAATACACGAGGTCGATTACGAAGCCGCGGGGCTGGGCGAGCTCGGATCGCCGCAAGGATACGTGAAGCGTCAGGTCGAAGGCTGGACCAAACGGTATTACAACGCTCGCACGGACGACGTTCCATCGATCGAGCAACTCGCCGATTGGCTGGCGCAACATCTGCCGCCGGAATCACCACGAGCGTCGCTGATTCACAATGATTACAAGTACGACAATCTCGTGCTCTCGCCTGAAGATCTCGAGCGTGTCGTCGCGGTACTCGACTGGGAAATGGCGACTATCGGCGATCCGCTGATGGATTTTGGGACCAGCCTCGGTTACTGGGTCGAGACGACCGATCCGGAAGAGTGGCAGCGATATGGGTTTGGATTAACGAGCCTGCCGGGCAGTTTCACGCGCGCCGAGTTGTTAGCCCATTACGAGAAGCGCACCGGCCGTCGAATTGATGATCCCGTGTTCTATTTCGTCTATGGATTACTGAAGATTGCGGTCATCGTGCAGCAGATCTATTTCCGGTATCGGAAAGGGTTGACGCGCGATCCGCGCTTCGCAGGTTTGATAGAACTCGTGAAATCGTGCGGGGTGCTCGCGCAACGGGCGATCGAGTTAGACAGGATTTACATGATTACTTCATGATTTCCTGTGTTCCGGGTTTGAAGCGAAACAGCGCTACCGAAATCGCCAGATTGCTTTCACTCACGAAGTGCATGAACGCCGGCACCACGCGTCCGCCATACGCCGAGATACTGCTGTAGTCTCCGAAAAACACTCGCGAGTTGATCGCGAACGGCGCCAGATCGATCTTGTGATTTACAAACGATCGACCACCATCGACGCTTCGCGCCAGCATCAGATGCGTTTGAGTGCCTGCACTTTCACGTCGATCGTAAAAGATAATGTTCACCGATCCATCCACCGGATCGACCGCCATCCACGTGAAGAACTGCGCTTTGCCATTCTTGACCGCATCATCGTTGACGCGCACCGGCGTGGTCCACGTGTCACCGCCATCTCGTGACGACATGACAAACACGTCGGGGTCGCCGTTTCGCGCATCAATCCAGTTGACGTAAAGCGTTCCCTTGTTCGGACCGTTGCTGAGATCGACTCCGGTCACCGGCATTCCGTTGGCGCGGCCGAGGCCCTCGATCGAAAAGTCCCAACCACCCGGTATGTCGCCGATCACCTTGTCTTTTCCAAACGACAAACCGGCATCGAGCGATTTGTCGAAGACCAAGCCGAGCGGTCCCGCCCACACGATGTAAACCTGGCCCGCTGGGCCAACCGCAGGCACGGCGCCTTCGACAGTGTTGTCGCTATCGACGCAATCGCCGCCCGAATCGGAAATGCGAAACGGCATGGAAAACGTCTGGCCCTGATCGGTAGAGCGCGTGAAATAGATCTGCGAACGATGCTCGGGATTCGCGCTGCCGTACACGTCGAACCGCGTCCACGCAAGATAGACATTACCTTTCGTACGCGACACCGGCGCATTGTCCACAACTAAACCCGGTTTATCTTCAAACGGAGTTACCGTGTTGATGTGATTGATGGCGGCGGTTCCGTCAGTCCACGTATTACCGCCGTCCTTTGACACGTTCACAATCATTCCGTTCTCGGCGCGCACAGGCCGCGCCAGACGAATCCCGTCGAACGACAAGTGCACGTGATACGCAACGCCGTCGCTGCTAAAGGCGAGCACGTCGTCGCCC
The DNA here is from genome assembly GCA_046733535.1 of Acidobacteriota bacterium. GTDB lineage: Bacteria > Acidobacteriota > Blastocatellia > Pyrinomonadales > Pyrinomonadaceae > PSRF01. The sequence continues at coordinate 14,698 of JBKPPH010000281.1, read as the reverse complement.
TGGACCAGGTTAGCTGGGTTCGGCGTGTCGACAGTCTTCCAGGTTTTGCCGCCGTCGAAAGTGACGTAGTGATAACTGCCCGCGCGCGGCTTTGGGGGGCGTCCGGTCTGAAACGAAGCCGCGATCATGTTGTCAGGATTGTTTGGATTGATAGCGATGGAAACTTCGCCGGGATTGATAGCCGATGGTTCAGTAATCCGCACGACCTGCTGCGCTGATGTTAGCTGTACGCCAACGATGATGACGCTCAGCGCGATAAGGAATTTCATATTTGGCTCTCGTTTCGAGTGATTTTTGTAAATCATGTAATTGTGTTGACACAAAGAACGGACAGAGATTCTAAACCATGTCGTTAACTAGGAGGGGAAAACTATGGCCAAGGAATCAGCAGAATCGAAAACGACAACTGATCACGACGAGATTCGTCGTTGGGTAGAAGAACGAGGTGGTCATCCGGCGAGAGTGAAGAACACGGAGAGTAAGAATAGCCCAGGCTTGCTGCGAATCGACTATCCGGGTTACTCGGGTGGCGATTCGTTGGAAGCGATTAGCTGGGACGAATTCTTCACCGGCTTTGATGAGAACAACCTGGCGTTCCTGTATCAGGAAAAAACGAAAGATGGAAAAGAGAGCCGATTTTCAAAACTGATCGATCGCAGCTCGGCGAACGAGAAAGGCCACTAAAAACAAACCGCAGAGGCACGCAGAAAACGCGAATATTTGATCTGCGTTTATCTGCGTGCATCTGCGGTTTTTAATTATTCACTCAACAGGCTTGGATCTTTTCGTTTCAACGCGGCGACCAGACGGCTCCACTCGTTACGTCCCTGCGCGAGCTCGCTGAAGTCGCCACTCTTATCACTTTCCAACCCATTCAACATCTCGGTTGCCTTGCCAGTGTTGATGGCTTTCTCAGCGGCAGCATTCAACGCCTTGAAGGCTGCGTTGCGCGAAGCCGGTCGCGAGCCCTTCGCAGCTAATTTCGCCCGCTCATACGGAAACCTGTAATCACGCGGATACTGCTTTTCGACTTTCACGAACGCCTGAAAGATCTTGGACCGGTCGGATGCACTCGCCGCAATTCGCCTCTCACGAAGTTTTTTTAGTTCATCCTCAGGACCATTGACTTGCTGCGTCGTGGTTTCAGCCGGCGCTGCACTGGAGACTTCTGTCGTGAACGTGACACTCTGAGCAGGTTGTGTCGCTGGTTGGGCCATTGTTTGCGGCGCGGGTTGCGTGACTGTAGCCGTAGCTGTCGGCGCGCCGGAACGGACCAGTCCGAAGAGGCCCAGTGAGACGAGGATAAAAGCAATTGCGCCGATGCCGATCAGCTTCAGAACCGAACCTCTCGTTGTGCCCGTAGGTTCCGCTCTGCTTGCGGTCGAATATACAAACCTCCTGTAACCTGACGGCTGCGACTCGTGTTGCATGGTGAGTTCGTCCTCGTCCAGATCGAGTGGCGCAGACGAAAGCAGTGTGCCGGGCTTTTTACGATCCGAAACTCGCGGCTTGGGTGCCTGCTCCATCGGGTGGCCACACTTCCAGCAGAACGCGTACTTCGATTCAACCATTAAGCCACAATCAGGACACGGTCGAGCGACAGCCTCTTTCGCGGCAGTCGCTACTGGCGGAGCAGCTTCTTCTTCACGGCGAACAAGCGGCGGTTCAATGCGCGGTGCAACGGGCACCGCAGCAGGTGGCTGCATCGCGGGCTGAGCCGGTTGCTGAACCGGCGCGGGAACGATCCTCTTCTTCGGCTGTTCGCGAATCACTTCGAGAATGCCGGGTGCTTCAAGTGTCCATCCATTGCCCGCGCGCACCACCGTCGCGGGCTCAACGATCTGCACTTCTCCAGCATCCGGATCCGGACAGTGGTAGTAGTCCTGGTAGAACTCGTAGAAATCACGCTTCGTCGAAAACTTTGCCGCTCGCGGTAACACGATCGCGTTCTGATCGACATTTGTGACGATCACAAATTCACCATCCTCGACTGGGACAAACGCTCCCGTCTCATAGTCGAAAGTCACGCTGACCTTGTTACTGGATTTCGTCCGCTTTAAGTACTGCGCTACGAGCGCAGGAAACGCTGGAGCGATGTCGAGCCGTTCGTCACAAATCGGACACGAACTGAGTCCGGTCACAAAAGACGCGTTTATCTCGTCACAAGTGTGTTCATGCAGATCGGCGGAAGCCGGTCGCAAACAGCCGGGACACGATGGTTGCGGTGCGCCCTCGGGCGTGAGCGTGAAATTCTTCGTCTGCAACGGCGTGTTGGATTCGAAGCTGATGACGTGGCAGCGCTCGCACAGATAAAGGAGCGAGCTTTTGCGGGTACAGACTGGACAGCGCTGCAAGGCATACTCGTCGAAATCGACCGGGCAGAAGTGTTCGCAATTGCAGCAGTACTGCCACTGGATCTCGACGGGCGACCTGCTTTGACCTTCGAAGTCGATCTCGCCGAGGAGGTGGCCGCGGTTTTCACACTTAATGGGACTTTGCCGAGGGGCGAAAAATCCTCTTTTGTGTTCGGGGCAGAATACTCTCATTTTCGTAGCTCCCTTCAAAGACGGGTGACCGTTCAGGTTGTACCTTGCTCGAAGCATGACATGGTTGGGGGAGATACGGACTAAAGATTACAGATGAAAATAATTGGAGAGAGGTTTGCGGATACGCCGCATAGATTAATCCGAGCGGCTTCCGAACACAAGTCATATTGCGTCAAAGCTCGGCTCAAGAGCGCGGCTTAGATCGCGTCAGTAGGCCGTAACGCGGTAGCGTCGGGTCGACTGTGGTGCATCAGTACGCGAGAATATGCATGCTAAACACGCACCCGACGCTACCGCGTTACGGTACTCACGCGATCCAAGATTGGCGTTTGAGTCGCTCCTCAGTGCACGGTTAGACACAAATCACACCTGAATTGTCATAATCAACGTCGAAGGAAAAGTTCATTCAAAGCCAATTAATATTTGTGTGAAATTGATGGCGACGAAATTAAATCTGTTGACTTACGCGGGCACTCGGGATTATCTTTTGCGGCCTCGATACGCGCTGAGTTCTTCAATAGGCCTTGCTGGTCCTTGCACCTTTCGCTCCTTCCAGCCTTCGGCCGCACGTTTTTTGAAACCTTTTCTGGTTCCCCCAATGGCCAACAACTTCCTAAATCCTCGCTTCGGTCTCCGCAGAACAGGCTTGGATAAGTTTAGACAATAAACCACTTGAATTGAAAGTCGTCCAGGAGTTGTCAATGAATAGCCGTGAGGGTCTAAATCAAAGCGTCTACAGTCCTTTCGCATTTCCACGCAAAGCCACCTCATTGACTGCGCAGCCAGCGAAACTTCGCTAATCGACTTTTAGGAATTCAAAGAACTTCCGACGTTATGTCGCAGTTAACCTCTCCCCTCGAACGAGCCCTTTTGCTGGGCGCCGGCAGCCCCGCGACGGACTCGACTGGAGAACTGAAAGCGATCCTCGAGCAGCGCTTTCGAGTGGAGATTTTCCCTGTAGAAGAAACGCCGCTGACGAATTGCAGTCGTGAAGTCGAGCGAGTCGTGCAACGCCTTAATCCGGACGTGATCTTCATCGTCGCTCCCGGCTCGGTGGGCGAAACGACGAAGGTGCTGAAATCCGTCAGGCAGGCGAACATTCCGATTATCGTCGTCCTCGAGTCGTGTGAACCCGATCAACTCGTCGAACTGCTTTCAGCAGGCGCTGTCGACTTCGTCACCTTGCCTTTGAGAACTCCGGACGTGTTGCCGCGCGCGTGGAAATGGATCCGTCCAAACGGCCACGATGCGCGTGCGGGGCAAATAAATACAGCTCATCCCGGCGTCAGGAAGGTGATTGGAAGGGCCCCTGCGTTCCTCGATCAGTTACGCCGGATCCCGATGATCGCGAAGTGCGATGCCAACGTTTTGATTGCCGGCGAAACGGGCACGGGCAAGGAGCTTTACGCGCGCGCCATTCATTACGGCAGCTCGCGCGTGGGCCGGCCCTTCATGCCGATCAATTGCGGCGCGATACCGGCGGAGCTCGTCGAGAATGAACTCTTCGGACACGAACGCGGTGCGTACACCAGCGCGACGACGTTGCAAGCGGGGCTGATCGAAGAAGCGAATGGCGGGACGTTGTTTCTGGACGAGATCGACTGCCTGCCGGTGTTTGCGCAAGTGAAGCTGCTGCGGTTTCTGCAGGAGAAGGAATACCGGCCGCTGGGCTCGACGAAGATTCGCCGCGCAGACGTGCGCATCATCGCGGCCAGCAATTTAAACATGGAAGAAGCTGTCGCGAATGGCAAAGTGCGACAGGATCTTTACTATCGCTTGAATATCATCTCACTCATTCTTCCGCCGCTTCGTGAACGGCGTGAAGACATTCCTCTCCTCGCACGCCATTTCCTCGCGCGCTATTCGGCCGACCTGGATAAAGAGGTGAACGACTTCTCTGAAGAAGCAATGCAGTTGCTGATGGTCCATCACTGGCCCGGTAACGTGCGTGAGTTGGAACACGTGATTGAGCGCGCGATCGTTTTGTGTGAAGGGTCCGTGCTCGAAGCGCGCGATCTGCTGATCTCGCCTGCGGCCGGAAATGGGGGGCAGCAGTCACTGCAGGAAGCGAAAGCGAAAGAGATCGCGCGCTTTGAACGCGACTACATTCAGGGTTTGTTGTCCGCGTGCAAAGGCAACATCACAAGGGCCGCACAGGTCGCAAAGAAAAACCGCCGCGCTTTCTGGCAACTCATCCAGAAACATCACATCGACGTCGCCCGATACAAGACCAGCCTCCAATAAAATCCGCCACAGATCACACGGATGACACGGATTTCTAAAAAAATCCGTGTAATGAATCCGTGTAATCTGTGGTTAAAGAATTTAGGTTGCGATTTGGTAGGACATTCCGCACCCGCACCTGGACAAAAGAGTCCTGCTTCTAAACCTCAACTCCCCCAAAACACCAACATATCTATCTGGCCCAATCCTTGCTCAGTGGTCGCCGAGCGCAGGGTGATTCAATGTATGAGGTGAGGCGATCGCACATCGCGCGAGCGATTCTCGACTACCTGCTCGAGCATCCCGATGCTCAGGATACCCTACCGGGAATTGCTGAATGGTGGTTGCCCGAGGAAAAAATGAAGACGCGATCAGCGATAGTCAAAGCTGCCCTGGACCAACTTGTTGCCGAAGCACTTGTTCTCGAGAGACGGGGCAAAGACCTGCAAACTCACTACCGCATCAATGGGCACCGGTTAAAAGAGATCGAAAAGCTCGTGAGATGAGCCACGAAGGCACAGAAAGATTCTTAGCTGACGCTCAAAAGACCAAAGACTAACAGACCCTAAACGGAGGTTACTCATGCCAGTCGCACTAACTTATCCGGGCGTTTACGTGGAGGAGATCCCCAGTGGCGTGCGGACGATCACCGGGGTTGCCACTTCCATCACGGCATTCATCGGCCGCGCTCGCCGTGGTCCAACAAACACGCCCGTGACGATCAATAGCTACGCCGACTTCGAGCGCATCTTCGGCGGGCTCTGGGCTCAGAGCAGCCTCGGTTTCGCCGTCAAGGATTTCTATCTGAACGGCGGCAGTCAGGCCATCATCGTCCGGCTCTACTCCGATCCCGGCGCTGGAGCGCGCGCTGCGGGAGACGCAGCAGCAACAGCCGCAGCAGCGCCGGGTGCAACACCTCAAACCGTCGCGGCCGCGGCGCGTGCAGTAGAAGCAGGAGAGACAGAGGCGAATCGCAAGGCCGCTGCTGATGCTGTTGCCGACGCAGCAGAAACTGCCGCAGCCGCCGGCGGTGCGACACCTGCTTCAGTCAATACCGCAGCTCATGCTGCAGTGGCCGGTGCCTCGCCGAGGACCAAGGCTACGATCGACGCACATGGTCTCAATCTCGCGGCGAGCTGGGAGGGCACGTGGGGTAACCAACTGCGTGCTCGTATCGATCACGATGTTGCTGCGGACGCAGGGGACGTGTTCAACCTGTCTGTGCGTGACGATGCGACCGGTGTGGTCGAAGTGTTCCGCAACCTGTCAATAGCGCCCGGTAGCGTGCGCCAGGTCGATCGCGTGCTGCAAAACGAATCGAACCTCGTGCGTGTGACCGGCACACTGCCTGGCACAACGCCTGCTGCCCACGACGATCCAACTCCTGAGTTGCCGCTATGGGGTGACGACCCTGATGATTCAACTCAGCCCAACACTACCAACTCCAAAGTCGTAGAAGCCGGCCGTGCAGTCGAGGGCGGTGGATTGGGTGATAACGACTTCACTGGTCCAGGTCTCGAAGATGCCAAGCAAGGCATGTTCGCACTGCGCAAAGCCGATCTCTTCAACCTGCTTTGCATCCCACCATACACTCCGGAGGGCAACACGAGTCCTGCTCTCATCTCGGCAGCAACCGCTTACTGCAAAAAACGACGCGCGATGATGATCGTCGATCCACCGTCGGAGTGGAACGACAAAGACGATGCGAAGGACCATCTGGACGAGCACATCACGACGAAGAGCAGTTACGCAGCATTGTTCTTCCCTCGTCTGCGTCAACCAAATCCATTGCGCGGAGGACAGTTTGAAGACTTCGCTCCGTGTGGCGCAGTCGCCGGAGTGATGGCGCGCACTGATGCTGAACGCGGTGTCTGGAAAGCACCCGCGGGCCTCGCTGCAAATCTCGTCGGCGTGCCGCAGTTGAGCGTTCCGCTAACCGACAACGAAAACGGCGAGCTCAATCCACTCGGCATCAACTGCCTGCGCGCGATGCCTGCGGCCGGTCGCGTGGTTTGGGGAGCACGCACGCTTGAAGGCGACGATCGCAGCCCGTCGGACTGGAAATACATTCCGGTGCGTCGCACTGCGCTCTTCATCGAAGAGAGTCTCTATCGAGGCATGCATTGGGTGGTCTTCGAGCCAAACGACGAGCCGCTTTGGGCGCAGATTCGACTGAATGCCGGCGCGTTCATGCACAACCTGTTTCGTCAGGGTGCGTTTCAGGGACAGAGTCCGAAAGATGCGTACTTCGTGAAGTGCGACAAGGAAACCACGACACAGAACGACATCAATCTCGGCATCGTCAACATCATCGTCGGCTTTGCACCGCTCAAGCCTGCTGAGTTTGTGGTGATCCAACTCCAGCAGATGGCCGGACAAATCCAGACATAGTTCCTATCGGACCAGTAGGACCTATTCAGATCAAATTTCTCAAGGAGCACTCTAATGGCACAGTTCACTGTAAACGCGCAACGCTTTGACCCCTACAAGAATTTCAAATTCCGCATCAAGTGGGATGGTCGCTACGTCGCGGGAATCAGCAAGATGGGTTCGTTGAAACGTACCACTGAAGTCGTGAAGCATCGTGAAGGTGGTGATCCAAGCAGCAGTCGCAAGTCGCCAGGGCGGACGGAGTACGAAGCCATCACGCTCGAGCGCGGTGTCACTCACGATACCGAGTTTGAGAAGTGGGCCAACAAGGTGTGGAACTTCGGCGCCGGTTTGGGCAGCGAAGTGTCGCTGAAAGACTTTCGCAAAGACATCATCATCGAGGTCTATAACGAAGCAGGGCAGCTAGCGCTCTCGTACAAGGTCTATCGCTGCTGGGCTTCGGAGTTTCAGGCATTGCCGGACTTCGACGCCAATGCAAACGCCGTCGCGATCCAGCACATCAAGCTGGAGAACGAAGGCTGGGAGCGAGATGTGGAAGTTCCTGAGCCGGCTGAGCCGACGTTCACCGTGCCGGCGGCGTAAGAAACAACGCAGGGGTGGCCACAGAGGGCCACCCCTACAAAAACGCGACGAGAATTAGTGGAGGGTTGAACGTTTTGTAGGGGCGGCTCTCTGTGGCCGCCCCTCTGTAGCCGTCCCGAATGAGAATGATGCGAGCGCTGTCAGCGAGGGAAATTTTAGCAGTGTGGGAAGCGGGTTCGTCTCAGATGCCTGCTGAGCGCGCTCTCACACTGCTCTCCGTGTGTTGTCCAAAAGCGACGCGCGCGGATCTGGAGCGGATGAACATCGGCAAACGCGACGCGATGCTGCTGGCGTTCCGGGAGAAGTTGTTTGGTCCGCATTTCTCAGGATTGACGAACTGCCCGCAGTGTCATGCAAGTCTCGAGATTGCGTTTCACTCGTCGGAAGTTAGAACAGACGTCACGAGCGAATCCGAGGATCAATTCTCGTTCGCTTTTGGCGACTTTGAATTCAAGTGCCGTTTGCCGAACAGCGCGGATCTGCTGGCAGTGGTTGGCAAAGGTAATCCGGATGCAGTCGCGAATGCGTTGTTCGACAGGTGCTTGCTCGAGAAGCGACGTGGTGGCGTCGAGGTGTCGACGGGCAGTTTACCGTCAGAGGTCGTCGACGCGATCGTGAATGAGATGGGAAAGCGCGATCCGCAGGCAGACATTAGCTTCGCGCTCGCTTGTCCTGGCTGCGCGCATTGTTGGGAAGCGATCTTCGACATCGTGTCGTTTGCATGGAACGAGATCTCCGCGTGGGCCGGTCGGCTGTTGCGACAGGTCCACACGCTCGCGATGGCTTATGGCTGGCGCGAGATCGACATCCTCTCGATGAGCGCTTTGCGGCGACAGGTTTACCTGGAGATGTTGGGTGAATGAACGGTTACCTGAACAACTTAACGTTGCGCACGCTGAACGCTGGCAATCGTGTTGAACCGCGGTTGCCGGGGCTGTTTGAGCCGGAAGCAGTCGTGGAGAGAAGAGTGCCGTTGGAGCAGGACGTGACGATGGTGAGTGAAGGTGAAGCGCCGTCGCATGGTCCAGGTGTTGAAAAGACTGAAATGAAAGTTAGTTCGGTTGAGCCGCCGCAGAGCAGGCGTGGCGACGCAGATGACGACGATCCTGAGACAGGATTTGAGCCGATTTCTTACGCAGATGAGCAAGAAGATCCTGTTGAGACTGTGAACGTGCAGGCGACTCTTCAACCGCAACCGAAAAACATTGAAATCCCGACGTCACGAGTGATTGCGACGTCGCGAGTAATTGAGGACCCCGAAGTTGAGACGGCGTTCGAAGAGTTCGAGGAGCATCTAACTCCTGCGCTCGAGATCGACGACTCGGTGTTGCTTGCGCCGGTACCCAGCGCTCAGCGTCAGCAGCAAACGCCAACAAGTCATCGCATTCGTAGAACAAATCCCGACGCCACGCCGCCTGCTTTCGTTTCCACGCCATCACCGAAAACAACAAACGAACTGCACGCACATCTCACGTTCAACCGAACCACACTCCCGCGCGGCTCAGAATCAACAGCCGCTCCACTCGAAGCGCCAATCGAACCGGAAATCTTGCAAATCAATCAAAAATTGACCAACAACCCGGAACACGAACCGGATTTCGAACCCGCAGAGCCGTTAACGTACCGGCGCGTTAACCCGACTCCCGCAACGTGGCGCCGTGGCGGTCCATCACCGGCACCCGTCGAGCCCGAGCCTTCAATCAACGTGACCATCGGCCGCATCGAAGTGCGCGCCGTCCCCGCAGACAATCGTAAAGCGACCACGCCCCGGCGTTCGGAATCACCAGTCATGCCCCTCGAAGACTACCTGCGAAAGCAACGGCGAGGTGGTGAACGATGAGTAACAGCCGCGCTATCGCCGCCGTGACCGCAACCATTCGTAGTCTCATCGAACGAGGCTTCGAGACCGCGCGCGATCCACTCAACGCCGATCCCATTCTCCAGGGCACTGCGGTCACGATGCAGCCGCCCGACGAAGCGCGTGCGGGGACTCCGCCTGAACGCCAACTCAATCTTTACCTATACCAGGTGATGCCAAACGGTGCTTACCGCAACGCCGACGTGCCGCGCCAACTGCGTCCCGGCGAAACGGGCCAACCGCCGCTGGCACTCAATCTTTATTATTTACTGACCGCCTACGCGGTTGACGATGCGCAACCCGTGAGTCATCGCATTCTGGGCCGCGCGATGTCTGTGCTCAACGATCATCCCCTGTTGGGACGAAGAGAGATCGAAGCCGCGCTACCCAACACCGGTTTGAGCGACCAATTCGAGCGCATTCGTCTCACACTGCAACCGCTCGCACTCGAAGACATCTTCAAGCTGTGGTCCGGTTTTCAAACTCACTATCGTCTCTCGGCAGCTTACGAAGCGACGGTGGTCTTGATTGACAGCACACGTCCAAGCAGCGCGCCGATGCCGGTGTTGCAGCGTGGCGAAAACGATGAGGGCAACCTGAGTTCAGCAGGCGCCACCTTGCCGATCATCAAAGCGATCCGTTTGCCACGCGCGCAGAGCAGTGCATCGCTCGGCGATCAAATCGTCATCCTCGGACAGAACCTCGAAGGCGTCGAGTCAGTTCGCTTCACGCTCGTGAATCCACGTTCGAACGGTGTCGCGCCCATCGTTTTGACGGCGCCTGCCGTGCAAACGACGGAAGAGGGAATTAGCGTCACGCTGCCGAACGATGCAGCCGCGGGCGCGCTTTGGCGAGCCGGGTTCTACAGCGTCGCCGTTGTTGTCACTCGCAACGGGCAACCGTGGAGCTCAAACGAATTGCCGCTCTCGCTCGCGCCAAGCATTCTGAACATCGCTCCCGGCAACTCCGTCGCGCGCGATCCGCAAGGCGACGTCAGTATCACGATTACGACGCGACCACACGTCAGGCTTGTGCGTGTTGACGATGCGACAATGCGTTTCGATCAGCAGGTAGTTTTGCTACTCGGCACGTCGCGCCAGATTGCACCGCAGCCCCCACCACCGCCGCCGCCGGTGCCCAACCCGCCACCTGTGAGCACCGATCAATTGGTCTTCACTTTCCACATCGACCCGACCGAGTTGGGCCAATACCTCGTTCGTCTTCGCGTTGACGGCGTTGATAGTGTGCCGCTCGATCCACTCGCTGATACTCCGCAGTTTGATGATGCGCAAAAACTCGAGGTGACCTGATGGCCGATCCGTCCGCGTGGCACAAAAGAAACGAAGCGTATCTCGCGAAGGTGTTTGCGTTGCAGCGCCTTCGCTTGACGCGTTTCGCGCAAACCAGAGCGGGCGCGAACTCCTCTGCGCAACCTGAAGACGTGGTAAACGTCGCGGAGCTTACGGCTGAGATTGAAACGCTCGAGAATGAGTCGCCGCCTCCGGCCCTCGTCGTGTTGAGTCGTCTCTTCAATCTCTCGCGTTTCGAGCGCGACCTCTTGCTCCTTTGCGCGGGCATGGAGTTGGACACGAACGTCGCTTCGCTGTGCGCGCAAGCACAAGGCGACTCGCATCGGCCGTTTCCGACGTTTGCACTCGCGCTCGCGCTCTTCGACGAACCCGCGTGGGACGTGCTCTCGCCCGAAAGACCTCTGCGCCGGTGGCGTTTGATCGAGATCAATCAACCGGGCCATCTGCCGCTCACGGTCAGTCCACTACGCGCCGATGAACGAATCGTCAACTACATCAAAGGGCTCAACTATCTCGACGATCGACTCGCGCCGATGCTCTTTCCGCTGAACGCCGGCGCGTTGCAGGCCACTCTGCCGGCGTCGCAAAAAGAAGCAGTCGATCTGATCGTGCGACAGTTGCGACGCCAACGGACCAACTGGTTCCTGCCGATCGTTCAACTCGCCGGTTCCGACGTACAGAGCAAACAACTCGTCGCGACACACGCGACTGCCGCCCTCGGCCTGCGCCTGCTGCGTCTGCCGGCCGCGTTGATGCCTTCGAACGCGCCTGAACTCGAAACACTCGCGCGGCTTATCGAACGAGAGATGGCGCTTTGGCCGTTCGCGATCTACGTCGATCAGCAGGACCTCGACAAGTCGAATTTGAAAGAGGCGCACTCGCAATCCCTGCAACGCCTGCTCGCGCGCAGTAACGGCATGTTCTTTCTCGACACGCAGGACGTGAATCCGGATTTGAATGCTTTAGGGCGTGGCATGCTCACGCTCGATATCGGCAGGCCGACGCCACCCGAACAGCAACTCGCGTGGAGAGAGATGTTGGGCGACGAGGCAGGCGATGCGCCGATCAAACTCACGAGCCAGTTTGATCTGAACATCTCGAGCATTCACGAGATCGTCGAGACCTGTTCCGACGGAAGTCCGCTGAACGCCGAGCGTGTTTGGGATGCGTGTCTCGCGATGACGCGGCCGCGGCTGGACGTGCTGGCCCAGAACATCAAACCGAAAGCGACGTGGGATGACATCGTTCTGCCTGAAGCAGAACTGAGTTTGTTACGGCAGATTGCGGGTCAGGTCGGTCATCGTCACACGGTCTACGAGGATTGGGGCTTCGCAGCGAAACGAACGCGCGGTTTGAGTATCAACGCGCTCTTCGCCGGCGAGAGTGGAACAGGGAAGACGATGGCGGCCGAAGTGATCGCCAATGACCTGCGGCTCAATCTCTTTCGCATCGATCTTTCAGCCGTCGTTAGCAAGTACATCGGCGAAACGGAAAAGAACCTGCGCCGGCTTTTCGACGCGGCCGAGGACGGCGGCGCCATTCTCTTTTTCGATGAGGCCGACGCGTTGTTCGGCAAGCGAAGCGAAGTCAAAGACAGTCACGATCGCTATGCGAACATCGAGATCAACTACCTGCTGCAACGCATCGAGTCGTATCGCGGCCTGGCGATTCTCGCGACGAACATGAAGAGCGCGTTGGACCAGGCGTTTATGCGCCGCATTCGCTTCATCGTCGAGTTTGCGCCGCACGGTCACGCGGAACGCAAAGCGATCTGGGAGCGAATCTTTCCGCCGCAAACTCACACGATCGGACTCGACTACGCGCGTCTCGCCAATCTCAACCTCAACGGCGGCAGCATCAACAACGTCGCGATCAACGCGGCGTTTCTGGCAGCGCAAAACGGATCGCCCGTGACGATGTCGCTCGTGCTGCAAGCTGCGCGCAACGAGTTCTTGAAACTGAAGCGCCCGTTCAATAGCGATGATTTCAGTTGGCAGGAAGAGAGGGTGGCGACGGCATGAAGATCAACCTGCACATCGAACGGCTGGTGCTCGAAGGCTTACCGCTCTCGTCGCGTCACGCGCCCATCGTGCAGTTGGCTGTCGAGCAGGAGTTGACGCGGCTGTTGCGATCGAACGGCATCGGACCGGGTTTGATCTCCGGCGGCGGGATGCCGCACGCACCCGGCGGCAACATGCAGCTCGCAACCGAAGCGAGTCCGCGTCAGATGGGAACGCAGATCGCGCAATCAGTGCATGAGGGGCTCGCAAAATGATGTACGGCGAGACACGGACGATGCAGCAACAACGGACGAGCTTTCCGTTCGTCACCGGTATGCTGCAACGAAAGACGACCGCGACACACCGTGCGCTTGAAAGTGGTCCAGTTCCGTCGATCGTCGACGACGTGTTGCAGACTCCGGGCGAGCCACTCAATGCGACGACGCTGGCATTCATGGAACCGCGTTTCGGCTACGACTTTAGTCACGTACGCGTGCACACTGATGAACGCGCGGCTGCTTCCGCGCGAGCAGTGGATGCGCTGGCTTACACGGTCGGCAGTCATCTCGTCTTCGAACGCGGTCAATACGCGCCCGAAACGTCCGCGGGACGACGACTCCTCAGTCACGAACTCACACACTCGATCCAACAGTCTTCTGTTAGCGATTCGGAACTTGGAACCCAACATCTGAAACTATTGCGACCCAGTGTCGCGTCTTCACTGGAAATCGGAAGACCCGATAGCTCGGGTGAAGTCGAAGCAGACCACGTTTCACACCACGTCAATTCGATATTCAACGTCACTTCTTCCACGGGCCTGAGCCCAGTCCTCCAGCGGCAGGCGATAGAGCGTCCGGCACAGACGAGCACGCCCGAGGCTTTCGGCATTACGTTGGCTGTCGTGGACCACGGAGCAACTGGCGTGGTGGGCCAGGCGCGCGCGCGTCTCGATGAAATCTACAGAAGCTTGTCGCCAACGAATCTCGGCGTGTTGCAGAGTTCCGGCATCACGCGGATCGAGATGCACATCATTCCTTACGACAAGAAGATCGTCGATCTGCCAGAGTTTGCGAATCTTAGAGGCCAACCTACTCCCGATGGCCGGCTTTGGGACGATGTCCGAGGTTCAGGAGGGCGGCGCGTAGGCTCGACGATCCGCTATTCCGTTGGCGAGGAGAACCTTTCCGGAACGCGCCATGGTCATGCCGGGGCGATCGCGTTAGGGATCATTGGTGGACTCGGACTCGGAGCGGGCGGTGCAGCACTCGGCGAACACATCGGAAGCAAGAGCGGGGAGGGGCTTCTCGGAGGAATTTTAGGCGGTGTTATCGGCGCCGCTGTTGGTGCTACTGCAGGAGGGTTACTCGGAAACCTGATTGACGAATCCAACACCTCGGGATACGCACGAGACTTCACCGCCAGCCATGAGGGAGCCCACACGATCGAACTCTTTGCATTGACGCCGGGGCAGCAGGCCAGGGTGCAAACACTTTTCGCTGCGCGGAAAGCCGCGGGTGGTCCATGGCTCCCGCCTGCTGACTACACGAGTTCAAACGAGCATGAGTACTGGGCGCAATGTTCGGCGGCTTTCTTCTCGAGGCCGTATTCGGGGAGTGACACCGATACTTATAACCCCGAATGGTTACGGCGCAACGATCCCGGCATGTACGCATTGTTGAATGAGGTTTTTGGCGGACTGCCATCGAGCAAGCGAATCGACATGCTCGACATGCGCTATCGCCAACGAGCAGCAGCATGAGTATGCACACTCAGCGAAATAGTTGAAAA
>JBKPPH010000280.1:0-22447 GCA_046733535.1 Acidobacteriota bacterium | reverse complement strand
GTCTCCGGCAGTGAAGAGGAGCAGCGCGCCGAGATTCTGCGCCTGCTGCGCGACTCGATTCGGAAGCGAATGATGTCTGATGTTCCTTTTGGAGTGTTCCTGTCGGGCGGCGTTGATTCGTCTGCAAACGTCGCTCTCATGTCTGAGCAGATGTCGCGGCCGGTCCAGACTTTCACCGTCGGGTTCAGCGACGCGGAGTATCTCAACGAGCTGGAACCCGCGCGACGAATCGCAAAACAGTTTGGGACGAACCATCACGAAGTGATCATCTCCGAGAAAGAGATGCACGACTTTCTGCCGCAGATGGTGTTTCACCAGGATGAGCCGATCGCCGATCCGGTTTGCGTGCCGCTCTACTACGTTTCCAAACTCGCGCGCGACTCGGGAACGATCGTGGTCCAGGTTGGCGAAGGCTCCGACGAGATCTTCAGTGGTTACGAAAATTACGTGCGGCACCTGCGCATCTACGAAAACTTCTGGCGACATGCGGAAGCTTTGCCGCGGTCGTTGCGTCGCGCGATCTCGAACATTTCGAGACCCGCGCTCGAAGCGACGGGCCGGAAGCGCGCCGCAATCGAGTTGATTCGCAGGCTTGGCGCTGATGAACCGTTGTTCTGGGGTGGCGTCGTGGTTTATGACGAGAC
This sequence comes from Acidobacteriota bacterium, assembly GCA_046733535.1. Classification (GTDB taxonomy): domain Bacteria; phylum Acidobacteriota; class Blastocatellia; order Pyrinomonadales; family Pyrinomonadaceae; genus PSRF01. Next base: position 21,803 of record JBKPPH010000280.1, on the reverse strand, counting down.
GTTCAAGCCGCGCGTGCTGTCGAGCCAGGTGCGCGAACGTTTGAACGGTCTGTCGTCTTTGCGAGTAGTTGAGTCGTACTTGAAGCGCATCGATGAGGAGCGGCCCGGTTCCGAGTTTCTTGCGCGCATGACGTACCTCGAGTTGAAGTTGCGATTGCCGGAGTTGCTGTTGATGCGGGTCGATAAGATCACGATGGCGACGAGCGTCGAGGCGCGCGTGCCGTTTTTGGATCATCACCTGGTGGAGTATGCGCTTGGGTTGCCGCGCGCTTTGAAAGTCGAGGGCGTGAGCGGCAAGCACATTCTGAAACGTTCGCTCGAAGAGATCCTGCCGCACGATCTGCTGTACGAACGCAAGCGCGGTTTCGGAGCGCCGGTGCGTGAATGGTTCAGGGAGGGTTTGGGGGGCTGGTTTGACGAGCACCTGATGAACGGGACGATGCGACGGAGGGATTTGCTGGACTACGGGTTTGTGAGCCGCATGCTGGCGGAGCATCGTGCGCGAACGAGGGATTGGGGCTTTCATCTTTGGGCGCTGTTGAATTTGAGCTTGTGGTACGAGAGGTGGATCGATCGGTAGACAGGATTTTCAATTTCACAGGATATCCTGTACATCTTGCTCAATCCTGTAATCATTTTCTCAATGAGTTTTTCGTTACACGTAGCCTGGACGTTCGCGACGCGCCTGTTGATGATCTTCAACAGCGTCGTCGCCGGCATCATCGTTGCGCGCTGGCTTGGCGCCGACGGCGTTGGGCAACTAGCGGTGATCAACGTCGCCGTAGCAACGATCGTTCAGCTCGGAAGCTTCGGTCTCCCATCATCAACCACGTATTTCATCGCACAGGACCAAACACGCTTCCGCGCGGCTGCGATCAACTCGCTCATTTTTGCACTCGTCACCGGATCGATTCTCGCACTCGGATTGAGCGCCATCGCTTCGCTGCGCCCTGACTGGTTTGGCTTCGTGGCGCCCGAATTGGTTCGCATCGCATCGATCTCCATTCCCTTCCAACTGATGGCATTGATTGGCCTGAACATCCTGCTCGGATTGGGAAAAATAAAAGAGTTCAACCTGCTGGATCTCGCCGGCCAATCGTTTGTGCTGATCAATGCCGTACTCGTCCTCATCGTTCTCCACCGTGGACTCGAACTGCTCGTCACACTGAACACGGCCGCCGGCATTCTGGTGAGCATCGTCCTCGCGTCGCTTCTGATCGTCACAGCCAAAAGTCTCGTGCGATCGCAGTGGCGAGCGGACATGAGTCTCCTGCGGCGCATGATCGGCTACGGGCTGAAGTTTCATATCTCGATTCTCGCGGGAGCCATCATTCTTCGCGCCGATCTGCTGGTCGTCAATCACTTTCGCGGCGCTGCCGAAGCGGGCGTGTACAGCGTTGCTTCACAGTTCGGTCTCCTGTTGATGTTGTTGCCGGGAGTGATCGCCACGATGCTTTTCCCGCGCGTGACCGCCGAACAGGACGCGCGCGGCGAGACCACTTGCCTCGTTACCCGCTACACAACATTCATCATGTTTCTCTGTTGCCTCGCGGCTGTGCCGTTTAGTTTGTTGCTGCCGGTGCTGTACGGCGCGGTGTTCTCCGATGCTACGACGTTGCTCCTGATCCTGTTGCCGGGCGTTTACCTCATGGGCCTCGAATCGGTGCTGGTTCAACACTTCAACGCGCTTGGACTGCCGCGAGCAATTCCGATGTATTGGGTCGCGACGCTCGTGCTAAACCTGATTCTCGTGTTTGCTCTCGTGCCGCGGTTCGGCGCGTACGGCGCCGCCATCGCTTCAACCATCAGCTACGCAGCGATCTTCGCCTTCGTCGCGTTGCACTTCCACACCAGCACCGGACGATCTTTCAGTGAGGTATTTGTGCTCGGGAGTTTGCGCGGATGAAAGTTGTTCTCCTCGCACTCAGCGGCGATCTCTCACGCTGGCACGACAAGCTGGTTCAACTTTATCCTGACTGTTCGATCGAGCTGATCTCACGCGCCGAGTTCGAGACGGGCAGTCACATCAAGCGTCTAAAGTCCTTGCGCGGTCTGCGTCCAGACGTGCTGGCGATCGCGACCGAGCGGCTGCCGTGGCAGCGCGGACAAAATCTTTTCATGGTCTTCGGCGCACTTGCGGGCGCGCGTGAAGTGCTCATGTTGGATGCGCACGGAGCTGTGGTTCGGAGATCTCGAGCGAATCTTTTGCTCGGCGCGCCGGTAAGACTCGGCCGGGAAACGCTGACCGGCGCCAACGACATTGCACACTCACGCCGTGAGCTTGTCAGGCTCGAAGAAGAAGTTCAGCGGACACAAATCGCAACGCCCGGTGGCCACGGAATAGAAACCGCGTCGCGTGTTGTTTACCTGCGATCGACGCCTGGGCCCGGCACGCAAGCCGGCGGCGCGGCGAGTCACATCAAAGGAGTTGTCGAAGCACTCGAAACGCTCGGAATCGAAGTACAGATCATCAGCAACGATCTGATCGCAGGGCTTGATGCTGCACACGATCGCTTCACGGTGATTCCACCGCAGCCCGGCGGCGGCACACGCGCGCTTTTCGACATTCACAACAACCTCGTGTTCACACGCGGCGCCGTTCCATTGGTCGAACGCGCACAGCCTGACTTTATCTATCAACGCTACGCGCGCTTCAGTTGGGCCGGAGTGGTCGCTGCGCTGCGCACGAGGCGGCCGCTGTTTCTCGAGTACAACGGTTCGGAAGTTTGGGTTGGCAAACACTGGGACCGTGTGGGAAGTCTCGATTTATTGGAGCGATACGAACGATTGAACCTTGACGCCGCGGCGCGTATCTTTGTCGTCTCGGAGATTGAGCGGAAGAACCTGGAAGTGCGGGGGGTCGCGGGCAATAAGATCATCGTCAATCCGAATGGTGTCGATAGCGCACGCTTTCGACCTGGTGCGGGAGGCGCCGACGTGCGACGCGAGCTGGGGCTTAAGGACGATGAGGTGGTAGTGGGTTTTGTCGGAACGTTTGGTCCATGGCACGGCGTGGAAAAACTTGCTGAGGCAATCAAATCGATTCCGGCGAATGTCCCGGTGCGGTTTTTAATGGTCGGCAGCGGGAGTTTGCATGCGGAAGTCGAAAAACGTCTCGAGACAGAGAAGCATGCCGGTCGAGTGATCTTCACCGGGTCTGTGGGCCACGATCGAGTACCGGCATTGCTTGATGCTTGTGACATACTCGTTGCGCCTCATGTGCCACTGGCAGACGGCAGCGAGTTCTTTGGTTCACCGACGAAAGTTTTTGAATACATGGCCATGGGGAAGGCTATCGTGGCCAGCCGCCTCGGGCAGATTGGTGACGTGCTCGCGGATGAGGAGACGGCGTTGCTGGTCCAACCCGGGAATGAACAAGAGCTCGCAGCGGCGATCGTGAGGTTGATTGAGTCGGGTGAATTGAGGAGGCGGTTGGGGGCGAGGGCGAGAGAGGTGGCGGAGAGGGATCATACGTGGACGCGCAATGCACAGCGCGTGCTTGATGCGTATCAATCGTGGGGACAGGGTTAACAAGTGGCAGGGTTGGCTGAAGAAAAAATTCGTGCACGCGAGCAGTGGGGGCAAGACCCATGCGGGTCCCACTACGATCGCGAACACGAGTTCGGCAGTCGCGAGTTTTTCGACCAGGTAGAGCGGCATCGTTACTCGGAATACGCGCCATGGATGCCGCGGCTGATGGAATTTAAACAGTTTCGCGACGCGCGACTGCTCGAGGTTGGCTGTGGAATGGGTACTGACCTGTTGCAGTTTGCGCGTGGCGGTGCGCGTTGTGTCGGCATCGATCTAACGCCGCGTTCGATTGAGATCACTCGTCATCGTTTCAGGCTATACGGCGCTGAGGGCGACTTCATGATCTCGGATGGCGAGCGTTTACCATTCCATGACGAGAGTTTCGACGTGGTCTATTCCAACGGCGTCTTGCACCATACGCCGGATACCGCAGGAGCAATCCGCGACATACATCGCGTGCTCCGGCCGGGTGGCGTAGCGAAAGTGATGCTTTACCACCGCAATTCATTGAACTACTGGGTTGACGTCATTTTGCGGCACGGGGTGTTGCGCGCGGAGTTTTTGCGCGGTCGATCGACCGGGGAAATAATGAGCCGCGTGATTGAATACAGCGAACACGGAGGGCGGCCGCTGGTGAAGGTTTATAGCCGAAGACAAGCGCGCGCGCTGTTCGATTGCTTTCGAGATGTGAAAGTTGAAGTGGAGCAGTTACAACGTGCCGAGCTGCGTTTTTTATCACCACTGGTTTCCGAGTCGATGTTTGAGAGGATGCGTAAAAGACTCGGTTGGAACGTGATTGTCACGGCTATTAAGTGATTCGAAGACAACTCCTCCTAATCTTGGCGTTACTACTAGTCGCGATTAGCGTGCGCGTCCTCACGCTGCAATTCATGCGCGCGCATCTCAATGATCCGGCGTGGTTTCAGGTCGGCTCTTACGCAAAATTTGATCGCCCGGCGCGCGACATTCTAGACGGACGACAACGACTCTTCTGGATTGACGATCCAACGCGCACGGACCTGATCCAGTATCCACCCGCATTTCCCGCGCTCGTCGCCCTCATCTACAAAATCACCGGCGATCGTTCGGCCTACTCAGTTCAGATCGTGCTGTGGTTCGCGGATCTAATTCTATCGTTACTGCTGATCGGAGGGATCGCCTTCACAGCTTTCGGCCCGCGTGCTGCGATCGCGAGCGGCTTCCTCGTCGCACTCTCGCCGCTGTTTGCAATGTACGCAGGTTATCCGTCAGCCGACGTGCCTACGACGTGGTTTGTGCTCGGCGGCAACTGGCTGCTGCTTCTTGCCTGGCAACGCAAGAACGTTTCGATTGCGGTCGGTGCGGGAGTGCTGCTGGGGATCGCGTGCTGGCTTCGCGTGAACCCGTTGTACTTGTGTGTAGGTTGGGCGATCGCGTTGCTCGCGCTTGTTAGAGCGGCCTGGCCCGTAAGACTGAAGTTAAGTGGCGCAGTTCTGGTCAGCACCGTCGTCGTGATTGCGCCGATCATGATTCGCAACTATCTCGTTTTTCCCGACTTCACGCCTACCGGCGGAACGATCGGCGCGAACCTGTGGGAAGGACTGGGAGAAACTGAGCTCGGCCGGCAAAATGGATTTCTTTTCGGCGACGATAAGCTGATCGAACGCGAGCGGACGAAGTTGAACTTGCCGCCCGATGCCGATCTGCAATGGCCTGACGGGATCCGACGCAATCGCGAACGCATCCGTGAGTCGCTCGCGTTTATCCGGCAGCATCCGATCTGGTATGCGGGTGTGATGCGCGGGCGCATGTGGGGCATGCTGAAGCTGGCGGGCGATCCGGTGCCGTACTCTGCTAGCAGCGGAATCAACGTGACGAGCACCAAGTGTTTGCCACCACGGTGGCATGGAGGACTTGTCGCGGCGGGAGTTAACTTGCTCGGCATGATACAGAGTGTCGTGAGATACCTGCTTCTGCCGCTCACTGCGTTTGGAATCTTCGTCGCCGTGCGTCACGATTGGAGACTGAGTGGAATATTGCTTGTCACAGTAATTTACTATCTTGTTCCGGGCACGGCGGCGCACACCGAGATCCGGTACGTGCTGCCGATGCATGGGCTGTTGATTGTCTTTGCAGGCGCGGCTATCAAATGGTTGTGGGACAGGATTACGGGATGAAGTCAAACGCGAATACGCTCCCGCGCGAGATGATGGAGCACACCTATCCGATTCTCTTCCGCGTGGAGCAGTCGCACTGGTGGCACATCGGCAGGCGCAAGATCCTCGCCGCGTTCGTGGAAGAGATTTGCCGGAGTGTGACCGATCGACGTCCGCGCATTCTCGACGTGGGCTGTGGCACCGGCGCGAACCTGCTGATGCTTTCGAAGTATGGAGACGCCGAGGGGGTCGACATTTCTGAAGACGCGCTCGCGTTCTGTCGCGAGCGTGGGCTCGACAAAGTGAGACTGGGAGCGGGCGAAGAACTTCCATACGACGACGGCACGTTTGACCTCGTGACTGCATTCGACGTCGTCGAGCACATGGACGACGACCTTGCGGGCTTGAGTGAAATGCGACGCGTGCTACGGCCGGGAGGGCGTGTGCTGTTGTTTGTGCCAACGTTCATGTTTTTGTGGGGCCTGCAGGATGATGTCAGCCATCACCGCCGGCGTTATCGTTTGCCGGAACTGAGGCGCGTACTGGAGCAGGCCGGGTTCGAGATCGAACGGACGACGTACGCAAACATCACGTTTTTCCTGCCGATCCTGGTGATAAGAAAATTGATGCGCTTGACGGGGATGAAAGCGGCGACTGAGAACAATATCAATGTCACGGCGTTGAATGGCGTGCTTGGGGGGTTATTGGGGGCAGAGAGCTGGATGTTGAAATATGTGAACTTGCCGTTCGGTGTGTCGGGGTTGTGTGTGGCGCGACGAAAGCCTTAGACAGGATTTACATGATTTGAATAAAGCGGATTTTGAAGGCGCCGTCGTTGAGTTCTTTTAGTGTTTCCTTGCGTGTGTGCGTTTCGAGCCAGCGAGCGCCGTCAGGTGTTGAAGCGAGTTGCGTCAGTGCGGTTGTTTCTAACCACGCACCACGTTCGTGATCGAGAAGATCCAGTGATTTTGGATTCAGCTGCTTCCAACGCGTTCCGGGATTGAAATAGCGCACGAGCTGTTCGTCCGAGTTCACCGCGCCGTAATAGATCACCGTACCAGCCGGCCATTCACGATTCATCTGCAACGCAAACCCGAGCGGTGGATATTTCTCCACGTGCGAAAACGGGTAGATAAGAAAAAGAAAATTCGCGAGTGCGACAGCCGCGACGAATACTGCTAACGCCCACGATTGTGAAGCTGTGTTTTTGAAAGACGCGAGCGCGAGGCCGAGCAGCAGGATGAAGGCAGGCAGATAAAACAGCCGGTAGAAGGTATTTTGCGGCAGCCAGAAAAAGAGAAACGCGAGATACACGGCGGGCCATAAAAATGCAAGCACGAGTACAGTCTTCTGGCGCGGCTCGAGCTCCATTTCGCGTCTCGTGAAAAGCCTTTTCGACTTTTTCAACGCCTCGTAGATGAACCAGAGCACCGCCAGGATGAGGCAACCGAGCAGCACAACTAGCAACGGATTCATCAGACCGCGCAGCGAATTGAACCTGCCGCCAAAGAAGAGTCGCACCTGCCCGCGCATTGAGTATTGCAGGTTGGACCAAAACGCGAACTGCGTGTCAGCGTCGGGCGAATACGAAGCGGACCAGTGAAGTAATCTTCCAACGTCAAGAGAGCCCGATGCGAGATAGAAGAAGTATGCATAGGCCACGACGATCAGCGTCGTTGCTACCACCGAGAAGACGAGGGCATTGAGTACACGACGCTTCGGCGACCGTGATGGTCCGTCCTGCAAGTAAACACCGAGCGCGAGAACCGGAAACATCAGCACCGCGAGTTGATGAAACGCCATGCTGATGAAGAAAGTGACAGCAACCAACAACGGTCTTGCTTTGCGATCCGGCAGCACGAGGTAAAAACTCAGCAGCACAAAGAGCACGCTCGGAATGTAAGCGTTTGCGTCCGTCGAAAACTTCCACCACGTCGCAGAAAACGCGAACAGCAGACTGAGACACACCGAGACGTACAACGAACGCAGCGTGTCTCTCAGAATCGCAAACAGCACTCCGGCACAAGCGGCCCCGAGCACACTGTTCAGGATCTGCAACGCGGTTAAGGCCCTCAGCTCAAATCCAAATCCGCGCAGCAGTTTGTAAAAGACGTAACCGACGAAATTGTAAATGAGATGGTTCGGATGGACCAAAGCCGGATTGAGACTCGCAGCGTCTTCAATCGCCTGCGCGAACACGATCCCGTCCCAGTAATAAACGCGTGTTAGAAAGGAGGTGTAAATGATGGTAATCGTAAGAAAGATAAGCCACGGCACCAGTTCTCGACGGTTCATTGTTGGACAGAATTAACAGGATTTGCAGGATTTTCAAGATTTATCTTGTAGATCCTGTAAAATCTTGTAAATCCTGTCGAAGATGCTGTGCGACCGATCAATTATCTGCTTTGGCGGTGAAGACTGGTGGTATCACCATCCGCATTCCAAGGCCCACCTGATGCGCAAATTCGCGCGCGCCGGCAACAAGGTCATCTTCGTCAACTCAATCTCGATGGGCCTGCCCGCACTGGCCCACAAAGACCTGCTTCCGCGAATCAAACGCAAACTCGGCAGTTATTCCAAGCTCGCCCGGCAAACGGACGAAGGCATCACCGTCGTCTCACCCGCGAGTTTACCCTTCTTCGGCACGGCGGCCGCGCGCTCAGTGAATCGTCGCTTAATCGGAGCACAGATCAATCGTCTCGCGCGTAGCCGTGGACTGACAAAACCGATTCTCTGGATCGCGATTCCCACCGCTGCCGATATGATCGGCGCGTTCGGCGAATCGGCGGTGGTCTATCACGTGTCGGACAAGTATGATGCGAACACGATGGATCACGCTACCGATCCGGCGTTGATACGCAAGCTGCATGAACGGGCCATCGACGCCGCCGACCTCATTTTTTATTCCGGCCGAAAGCTCTTTAACGAGGCCACGCGTGGATGTGAACGATCGCACCTGCTGGAACAGGGCGTCGAGTACGATCATTGGCGGCACGTCGCCGACGGAAAGATCGACGTCGCGCCTGAGATTGCTAAAATTCCTCGGCCTCGTTTGGGATACTTTGGCGCGGTCGAGCCCTGGCTCGTCGATCAGGACTTGATCAAGCGCGCTTCACGCGAACGGCCTGAGTGGCAGTGGGTCTTCATCGGAAACAAATCACGCGGGCTCGATATCGAAGAGTTGCCGAACGTGCATTTTCTGCCGGCGGTGCCGTATGCAGAACTGCCGGCGTATGCGGCGGGATTCGACGTTTGCGTGTTGCCGTGGGAAACTGAGCAGTCTTTTACGAGCTACGGCTCGGCGATCAAGGTTCGTGAATATCTCGCCACGGGGAAGCCGGTCGTGATTTCTCCGTTACCCGAATACGAGCCGATGCGCGACGTGCTGCGGATCGCGCGCACGCGAGACGATTTTATGCGCCTAGTCCACGAGGCGCTTCATGACACCGACCCGGCGAATGCGGCGAGACGGCAGGCTGCGGTAGCCGGTGGGACTTGGGACGCGCGTGCGGAGTGGGTGAGTGATTTGATCGAGAGAGTATTGGCCGCGGATTTACGCGGATGAACGCGGATCAGAAAAGGCCATTTCTGATCGGCGTTCATCCGCGTAAATCCGCGGCTAAAGTCAAAGCATGAAACAGGTCCTTCAGAACAGGAAGACGGGTAGACCATTTGTCGGCGAAGTGCCGGTGCCGGCGTTGCAACGCGGACGTGTGCTGGTGCGCACGGTTGCGTCGTTGATTAGTGCGGGCACAGAACGCGCGGCGGTCGAACTCGTCAGCAAGGGTTTGGTCCAGGAGGCGCGACAGCGACCGGACCTTGTGAAGGCTGTTGTTGCGAAGGTGAAGAACGAAGGCATTCTCAACACGTTCGCTTCCGTGCGCGACAAGATGGCGGCGTCGCAGGCGTTGGGCTACAGCGCCGCGGGCATCGTTTCAGCGGTTGCTGAGGATGTGACTGAGTTTCAGATCGGCGATCGCGTCGCGTGTGCAGGTGTTGGCTTTGCGTCGCACGCGGAGGTTTTGTCAGTGCCGAAGAATCTCTGTGTTCATCTTCCTGAGACTGTGAGTTTTGAGTCGGGCGCGTATGGAACCCTCGGCGCGATCGCGTTGCAGGGTGTGCGACTCGCCGAGCCGACGCTCGGTGAATCGGTGGTCGTGATCGGCTTGGGTTTGGTGGGCCAACTCACGGTCGAACTGCTCAAAGCGAATGGCTGTCGCGTTTTTGGACTCGACCTGGACCAGTCGCGCGTTGCTTTGGCACTGGAGATGGGCGCTGACAAGGCCGTTGTCTCGAATGAAGAAGCGGCGAAAGAGATCGCGACGTGGACACGCGGTCACGGCGCTGACGCAGTGCTGATCACGGCCGCGACTGATTCGAACCAACCTGTCGAGCTGGCGGCGCGAGTATCGCGTTTGAAAGGACGCGTGATCGTCGTCGGCATGACCGGGATGGACATTCCACGCCAGCCGTTCTTCAGTCGTGAACTCAAGCTGATCATTTCGATGTCGTATGGACCAGGCCGCTACGATCCGGATTACGAAGAGAGAGGCCATGATTATCCGCTGGCTTACGTGCGTTGGACCGAGAAACGGAATATCGAGAGCTTTCTCGAACTGGTCGGCGACAAGCGCGTCGACGTTGAGCGACTCACGACGCACCGCTTTCCGATCGAAGCAGCCGAGCACGCTTACCGGTTGATCTCGGGCGACGTGCAGGAACCGTATCTCGGCGTTGTGCTCAATTACGATCCGGACGCGGAGCTGGTGCGACGAGTGCCGCTCCGTGCGACGTCTCCGGTGCGCAAAGCGGAGAAATCGATCGTATTGGGAGTGATTGGCGCGGGCGGCTACGTCCCGGCGATGCTGCTGCCGCACTTCAAAGCCGAGGGTGTCGAATTTGGTTCGATCGCGACAGCTTCCGGGATTTCGGCGCACGACGTTGGAAAGCGTTTCGGATTCGCGTATGCGGTATCCAGCGCTGATGAGGTGCTCGACGACGCGAAGGTCAATCTCGTCGTAATCGGCACGCGACACGACACGCACGCTGAGCTTGCACGCAAAGCACTCGAGCGCGACAAGCACGTGTTTGTCGAGAAGCCGCTCGCGCTGAACGACGAGGAGTTGGAACCGCTTCTCGAAGCGGCGGAAAGTTCCGCGGGCAAGCTGATGGTCGGCTTCAACCGGCGCTTCTCGCCACTCGCGCGGCGTGCAGAAGATTTCTTCAGCGGTCGCGACACACCCCTGTCGATACTCTATCGCGTCAACGCCGGTCGCATTCCAAAAGAACACTGGACACAGCACGCCGATGAAGGCGGCGGCCGCATAGTTGGCGAGGTTTGCCACTTCGTCGATCTGATGCAGTACCTGACTGGAGCTCCGCCGGTGTTTGTGTTTGCGGAATCGATGAGCGCAAAGTCGAGCAAGATTGTCGACGCCGACTCGGTTTTTATCACCTTGCGTTTTGCCGACGGATCGAATGGCGCGATTGCGTATCTCAGCGAAGGCGACAAAGCTCTAGCGAAAGAGCGCGTTGAGATATTCGGCGCGGGGAGGGTTTTTGTACTTGACGACTATCGACGCGCGACGCTGTACAAAGACGGGCGCGAAGAGCAGGTGACGTTGAAGGCGCAGGACAAAGGTCAACAAGCACAGGTGCGCGCGCTTTGTGCCAGCGTCCTCGAAGGTGGCGCTGTGCCGATCAGCCTCGAAGAACTGGCAGCAACGAGCCGCGCGACGTTCCGCGTGCTCGACTCTCTTCGCGAGCGTTGTCCGTTTGAGGTTTGAACCACAGATTACACGGATCTTTTTACACAGATCTGCGCAGATCGCTTTTCAAATCCGTGTAATCTGTGGTTAGGGTTTTTGATCAATGTGCGGAATCGCAGGAATTGTAAGTCTCGATGCAGAACGGTATATCGCGGCGATGCTCGAGAGCGTGGAGCATCGCGGCCGGGACGATCAGGGAATCTGGACCTCCGAGCCGATCGATTCCTCCGGCAGGCGCGTGTGCCTGGGCCATCGCCGCCTCGCGATCATTGATCCCAGTCCCGCGGGTCACGAGCCGATGCTCTCGCACGACGGCCGCTACGTCCTCACGTTCAACGGCGAGATCTACAACTATCGCGAACTTCGCGAACAGCTAAAGCCACTCGGTCATGCATTCCGCACGGACTCAGATGCGGAAGTGCTGCTCGCAGCCATTTCCGAGTGGGGCTGGGAAGCTGTCGAACACTTCAACGGCATGTTCGCCTTCGCCGTTTGGGACAACCGCGAACGGACGTTGACACTCGTTCGCGATCACGTCGGCATCAAGCCTCTCTATTACTCCTTCGTTCCAGCTCGCACAGGCGCGCCTGCCGCATTCGTGTTCGGCTCTGAGATCAAAGCGATCCTCGCCACGCGATTGGTGAAGCCTGAACTCAATCCCGAAGCGCTGCACCAGTTTCTCACTTTCCTCTGGTCGCCCGATCCGAACACGTTGTTTCGAAACGTGAAGACTGTTCCACCCGGTCATCTGGTCCAATTTCATGACGACGAGCTTACGCTCAAGCAGTGGTGGGACGTTTCGTTCGACACAATCGAAGAGGGCAAGAACGAAGCCTCGTGGCGCGAGCGCGTGCTCGACACGCTCGATCGCGTCGTAAAGATGGAGATGGTCTCCGACGTGCCGCTCGGATCTTTTCTTTCCGGCGGAATCGACTCGTCCGGAATTGTCGCGATGATGAAGCATCACGGCAACGGCCGGCCGATCAGCACTTACACAGTCGGCATAGAGAGCGAAGACCTGCGCTACGACATCATCCCCGACGATGTGCGCTGGGCGCGCCGCGTCAACGAGCAGTTGCAGACTGACTACCACGAAATCATGCTAAAGCCCTCGGTTGCCGATCTGCTGCCGAAGCTCGTCTATCACATGGAAGAGCCGCCGATCGACATGGCGATTCCGAGTTATCTCGTGTCGCGAGCGGCGCGTGAAACGCTGACCGTGATGCTTTCAGGCATGGGTGGCGATGAAGTGTTCGCGGGTTATCCACGACAGATGGCGATGAAGATCGCGTCCGCGTTCGATCCGGTTCCGAACCTGCTGCGACGGCCCCTCATGAAAACCGTGGCGGGTGTCCTGCCCGGCGGCTTGCCGGGAAAACTCACCGCACCGCTGCGCAACGCGAAGAAGTTTGCACGCAGCGCCGCGCTCGATTTCGAAGATCGTTATCTCGGCTACGGCACTTACTTCACCAATGCAATGAAGCACCGGCTGTACTCCGATGAATGGCGCACACTCACACGCGACTACGATCCCTACGCCACGCATCGTGCTTACTTCGCGCGCGCTTCAGACGCGGCGCCGCTGAACCAGCTCCTGTACGTCGATCTCAAAACATTTCTGCCTTGCCTGAACCTTTTGACGACTGACAAGACGTCGATGGCCGCAAATCTCGAGGTGCGCGTGCCGTTTCTCAACCGCGAGATGATCGAGATGGCCGCGCGCATGCCGCCGCGGCTGAAACTGCGCGGTCTGAAGCGGAAGTACGTGCTCAAGCGAGCACTGGAGAGCGTCCTGCCGAAAGACGTCGTCTGGCGAAAAAAGGCGGGCTTTGGAGCGCCGATCCGTTCGTGGCTGCGCGGACCTTTGCGGCCTTGGATTAACGATCTGTTGTCGGAGGAGGCGGTGAAGCGGCGCGGGTTGTTCCGTCCAGGTGAAGTAAGGCGAGTCATGGAGGCGAACTTTTCCGGCCGCGAGGACTATAACCTCCAGGTTTTTCAGCTACTTGGCATCGAACTATGGCACCGCACCTTCATCGATCAGTACCGCTGATAAATATGGCAAAACATTGACAAGCACAGCCGCATCCGTCTACTCTGCTTGCAGCGAGTTCTCCCTGCCTCGCGAATCCCGAGCCCTCACGGCCTCGAAAGTCTAAGCCCCTCAGCAATGATCGAATTGGACCCACGAATATCCGGCAATGGCCTGCACTCGGCGCAAGCGCCCGGGGAGCGGCCGTGTGTGCTGCTCGTCGAGGACGATCCGGCGCTCCGGCGTTACCTCGAAGTGGTGCTTCAGCGCGCGGGTTATGAAGTTGCTTCTGCGGGCGATGGATTGGAGGCGATGAAAGTCCTGCTGGCCGCTCACGTCAACGTGATCGTTACGGACGCGTTGATGCCGAACCTGGATGGGTATGAGTTGTGTCGGTTCGTGAGGAACAGCCGGCGCCTGGCCCACTTGCCGATCATCCTGTTGAGCGCACTCGACCCGAAGAACACGACGGATGAATCAGAGCAGGTGAACGCATTCCTGGCGAAGCCTGTGTCTCCCGAAGATCTGCTTGCGTGCATTGCAGAAGTGGGCGCGGATGCACGCGGATGAGAACGGATTATCTGATCAGTTGGTCCAGTGGCGAATAAGCGATGCCTTGATCGGTTGCGACCGCTTCGTACGTGCAGTGGCCGGCGTAGGTGTTGACGCCTTCCTTCAAACCCGGATCGCTTGTGATCGCTTCCAGGAAGCCTTTGTTTGCCAGCTTGAGCGCGTACGGCAACGTCGCGTTAGTCAGCGCGAACGTCGAAGTGCGCGGCACAGCGCCCGGCATGTTTGCGACGCAGTAGTGCAACACACCTTCAACGTAATAAGTCGGGTTCGAGTGAGTGGTCGGATGCGTCGTCTCGATGCAGCCACCCTGATCGACTGCGACGTCGACGATCACAGCGCCGTTCGGCACGTCCTTCAGCATTGACCGAGTCACGAGCTTCGGTGCAGCGGCGCCAGGTACCAGCACAGCGCCGACGATCAGATCAGCCTCTGATATGGCGTCGTGGATCATGTAGGCGCTTGACGCGAGTGTGGAAATCTTCGACAGGAAGATGTCGTCGAGTTCGCGTAGCCGATCGAGGTTCTTGTCGATGATGGTGACGTGCGCGCCCATGCCCACTGCAATCTTCGCGGCGTTTGTGCCTACAACGCCTCCGCCGATGATCACGACGCGCGCCGCCGGCACACCCGGAACGCCACCCAACAAAATTCCGCGGCCGCCGCTCATCTTCTCGAGATAGTGCGCACCGACCTGTATCGCCATGCGGCCGGCGACTTCCGACATCGGCGTCAACAGCGGCAACGTACCGCGCCGATCCGTGATTGTCTCATAAGCGATGCCGGTGACTTTGCGCTTGAGCAACTCCTGCGTGAGCGCGTGCTCTGGCGCGAGGTGCAGGTAGGTGAAAAGCAGTTGGCCCTCGCGCATGCGTGGATACTCGGGCGCGATCGGCTCTTTCACTTTCACGATCATGTCGGCGCTGGCCCACACGTCGTCAGCCGAGGGAATGATGGTGGCGCCGGCGCGTTCGTAAAGCGCATCCTCGAATCCGGAACCGGCGCCCGCATTCGCTTCGACCCTGATTTCGTTTCCCGCGTCTTTCAAAGCGCGGACACCGGCAGGTGTTAATCCAACTCGATATTCATTGTCTTTAATTTCTTTCGGGAGGCCGACGATCACGGTTATGTTCTCCGGGTTGAACAGTATTTAGCCGCGGATTTTCACGGACTAACGCTGATCTGGGTCTATGCGCGTTAATCCGCGGCTTATTTATTGGGGCGACTCAACCTGGTCAATCTGCGCGCGTTGCAGCTTGCCGCTGAAGTCGACATAGACGGACTTCCATTCAGAGAAGATATCCAGCACCTGCGTACCCGCTTCACGATGGCCGTTGCCGGTTGCTTTGGTGCCGCCGAACGGAAGATGGACCTCGGCGCCGATGGTCGAGGCGTTAACGTAGAAGATGCCGGTGTACATCTCGTTCATCGCCTTGAAAGCGCGATTGACATTCTGCGTGTAGATTGCGGCCGACAGGCCATAACGAACACCGTTCGCGATCTGAATCGCGTCGTCGAGCGAGTTTGCCGGAATCACCGTGGTTACTGGTCCAAAGATCTCTTCCTGCGAGATGCGCATGTCGGGCGCCGCGTCAGTAAAGACCGTCGGCTCGATGAAGTGACCGTTCGCATAATCGCCGCGCGACAGACGTTTGCCGCCACAGGCGAGTTTAGCGCCGTCGTCGTTACGTCCGATGCGGATGTAACTCATGATCTTCTCGACCGCATCAGCATTGATCACCGGACCAACATCGGTCTTCGGATCGGCGCCGTCACCGACGCGCAGCGCCTTGGCATTCTCGACGAGCTTCGTCACGAACTGTTTGTAGACTTTCTTGTGGACCACCAAACGCGACGACGCGGTGCAGCGCTGCCCAGACGTACCAAAGGCGCCCCAGATGGCGCCTTCAACTGCTAAATCGATATCTGCATCGTCCATGACGATGATGGCGTTCTTGCCACCCATCTCGAGTGAACAGATGGCGTTACGTTCGGCACAGGCCGAAGCGACGATGCGGCCGGTTTCAGTCGATCCGGTGAACGAGATCAAACGCAGCGCTGGATGGTTCGTCATCGCGGCGCCGACAGTCTCGCCATAACCGGTGACGAGATTCACGACGCCTGGTGGGATGCCAGCCTCCTCGCAGGCTTTCACGAGGTTGTAAGTCGACAGCGGCGTGTCTTCCGCGGGCTTGATGACGACAGTGTTGCCGCAGATTAACGCCGGGATGAGTTTCCACGACGGAATCGCCATCGGAAAATTCCACGGCGTGATCAAACCGCAAAGACCAACCGGCTGGCGCACGCACATCGCAAACTTGTCGCGCATCTCGGCCGGTGTCGTGAACCCGTGAAGACGCCGTCCCTCGCCCGCCGTGTAGTAAGTGCAATCGATCGCTTCCTGGACGTCGCCGCCGGCCTCTTTCAAAACCTTGCCCATCTCGCGCGTCATGTCGGCGGTGAACTGTTCCTTATTGCGGATCAGGATCTCGCCGAGACGGAAGAGCAACTCCGCGCGTTTCGGCGCCGGAGTATTGCGCCAGCGATCGAACGCGTTCTGCGCGGCATTCACTGCCGCATTCACGTCGTCGCTCGTGGAAAGAGGAAACCGCCCGACGATGTCGCGGTTATCGGCGGGGTTGATGTTTTCAAACATCTCGCCAGACTCACTGGCCACCCACTTTCCGTCGATATAGTTCTGATACGTTTTGACTGCGGCGCGTGCGGCACTGCGCGCGGCGAGTTTTCCGCTGGTTTTTGCGATTGCTTTTTTAGCCTGAGCCATAATGAATTTTCAATTGCCGATTGCCGATTTCCGATTTCGGTTGACGTGGTTGATTTCCAATTGGCAATCGGCAATTGGCAATCGGCAAATGTCGTCATTGATACGTGAACTGGACGATCAGCGGCTGCAGGCGATCGCCTCTCGGATCGCGAATCAGTCGCGTCAGATTAAGAACGATCGGATCGCCGGCCTTCAGCGCGTTCAGCACGCGTTGGAAATCCGCAAGCGAAGTCACCGGCGTTTTATTGATCCGGACAATCACGTCATTGAGCATCACCGCCGGCTGACTGGTGGGCGGGACGCGGAGCTCGGCCACGAGCCCGTTCGGATCGATCTCTTTCACCAAAAGACCTTGAACGCCGGTCAGGTGACGGTCAGCCATTAGCTGCGGCGTCAGCTCCGTGAGCGTGATGCCGAGATGCAGCGAATTGCCGCGCGGATCGGTCGTCGTTGGCGTGACCTTTGATGGTCCAGTCCATTCTCGTGTCGCTGCTGAAGGAGGCCGTTCACCTAATGCGACGCTGACGGTCTTTTTTTCGAGTTTGCCGTTGACGTCGCGCAGGTAAGTAAGCGAGACCTGCTGGCCAACCGGCGTGCTGGCGACACGCTGAATCAAATCCTGCGCGTTGATGACCGGTGTACCTTCAAACTCGACGATGATGTCGCTTGGTTGCAGACCGCCTTTTGCCGCGGGCGTCGGTTGACCGTTTTCAACTGGGGTGACGGCCGTGATGATCGCACCACGTGCTTCCGGTAGACCATAAACTTTCGCAAACTCGTCGTGCACGGAATCGAGATTGATTCCGAGATATCCCCGTTTGACTTTGCCTTGCGCGATTAACTGTTTGTAAACGAAATTCGTTTCGTTTGCGGGCAGCGCGAAGCCGATGCCGTTGTAGTCGCCGGTCGAAGTCGCGATCTGCGAGTTCATGCCGATAACTTCACCGCGCATGTTGACGAGTGGCCCACCGCTATTACCGCGATTAATGGCGGCGTCCGTCTGAAGGAAACGTTGGAAGACGTTGAAGTAAGGACTCTCGCGTTCCTTCTTCGAAATGATTCCCGCGGTGACAGTTTGATCGAGACCAAACGGCGAACCCATCGCGAGGACCCAATCGCCGACTTGGGCGGCGTTTGAATCACCGAGAGTTACGGTCGGAAGATCTCGCGGCGCTTCAATCTTGATCACCGCAACGTCAGTCTCGGAGTCGAAACCCTGGACTGTGCCGCGATATTTCTCGCCCGATTGGAGACCGACCGTGATGCGCGCGGCGTCTTCGACCACGTGATAGTTGGTCAGGATGTAGCCTTTCGGACTGACGATAAATCCGCTGCCGACGCCGTGATTCGGCCGCCTGGGCGGGCGACGAAACATGTCGAGCAACGGATTGCTCGATTGGTCTTCCTTGTCTTCGTCCTTGTCAGCGCTTTCTTCTTCCTGGGCCTGGGTGGTCTCAATGTTCACGACGGCCGGCTCGACGCGGCGCGCAATCTCGGCAAACGAGGCCGACAGGGCTTCAGGCGCGCGGGCAATCTGCATGTCCGGCTGCGCGATCGTAGTTCGGCCGGACAACATGGCTCCGATGCCGATGCCGGCGACTAAACATGCGATTGCGAGAGCGGCGATCCAGATTCGCAGTTTTCGTAGGATAGTCCGCTCCTGATCAGTCGTGCGTTCATTAGAAACGTCAAACATATTTCACCACCTTCTAGATAAGCCGGGATCCGACCCCCAGGAAAAGGGCTAGAGTATAGCGAAAGGCTTGTCTGTGAGCAAAAAACCTTGAAGATGATTGACAGGATTTTATCGGATTTACATGTTCAATCCTGTAATCCTGTCAAAAGTGACGGTGGCTATGGGCGGAGGAGGACTTTCAGGATGCCTTTTACGCCTGCCCGCTGCATCGCGTGAACACCCTTCGAGAGCGCGTACTCTTCGCTGATTAGACTCTGGACGTCGACGGCCTTCTTCTTCAACAGATCGAGCGCGGGCGTGAAGCGTCCACAACGCGAACCGACAATCGAGATCTCGTCGACGACGATGCGAGCAGCGTCAATCTCCGTTCTTCCGTGAAACGTAGACTTCAAAACGAGCTGGCCGCGGGGCCGGAGGAGGTCCAGCGCGAGCGCGAACCCGGCTGCCGCGCCTGACGCTTCGACGGCCACGTCGAACTGCTTTGCTCGTTTGGCTACTTGTTTGGGAGTTGCGGTTTCAATGCCGCGCTGCTCTGCGATGCGGAGTTTGGAAGAGTGTTTTCCGATGAGGAGTAACGATGCTCCGGTGAGCGCGAGCACCTGCGCGCAGAGCAATCCGAGTTTGCCGTCGCCAATTACCGCGACGCGATCGGGCTTCGTGATCGAGACACGCTCCAGAATGCCGCACGCAGCGGCGAGTGGTTCAGTAAAGACTGCATGCTCGTCAGGAATGTTGTCAGGAACAGAAAACAGGTTCTCGGTGGGGAGTTGCAGAAACTCGGCGTGCGCGCCATCGCGACCGACGATGCCGAGCACTGTTCGTGAAGCGCAGTGTCGTGTGTCACCGGCGCGGCAGAGTTCGCAGTTGCCGCAGCCGGCATTTATCTCGCCGACGACGCGCCGACCGACCAGCTTGCGATTGGTGCTGTTTTCAACTACGCCGACAAACTCGTGACCGATCGTTCCCTTGAAGCCCGCGTAACCACGCGCGATTTCGAGGTCGGTGTTGCAAATGCCAGAGAGGAGCACACGCACGAGCGCCTCATCAGCACGACCCGGTTTCTCAATTTCTTTAACTTCGAGATTGTTTTCGATGCGGAGGGCGAGCATTTGGCGCTTCGTTTGAGCCGCAGATGAACGCAGATCTGCGTTTTGATCCGCGTTCATCCGCGGCTAAAAAGTCTTACTCCTCGTGTACGCGTTCTGCGGCGTGAGTTCAACCGTCTGTCTCGCCCCGACAACCGTCACCGGCAACCGCCATTCGAGCTGTTCGTCGCCGGGAAGAGTCGCGTGCAGCCACCAACTGCCGGGCGCGAGCATGACGGCGCCGTGTCCTTGTTTATCGAGCCGCGCGTTGATCGGGGCGCGACCCCGCATCCGCTCTTTTAGAAAATCTTCGAAGCGCTTGCCGGGCTTTGGCTCAGTAAAAAACTCGTGTCGCACCGCGATGATGTCGACCGGGTAAAGACTCACCGCCACATCCAGCGAAGGACCGGCACTTTCCGGAGCTTGTTGAATCACGATCTGGAGCGTCGTCGTCCGCTGATCCGCTTTGACGTCAGAGTCACTGGCAGGAAGCTGGCGGTAAATGGTCCAGCCAGCGCCCGCGAGCAGGAGAACGAGCCCGAGTTGCAGGACAGCGATAACGAGACCGCGAAACGTAACGGCAGACTTCAGTGCGGAAATGCGCTTGGAAAACATGAATTGCTGCTGCCCGTTACCCCTTCAGCCGGCGCACGAAATCTACCAGCGAATCAACTTCGTTATCATTGAGCTTTTTGGAGAATGCCGGCATGTTGCCGCGCACGTTTCGTCCATTCATGATCGAATTAAAGACACGCTCGTCGCTGACGTCCGACTGCCACTGAGCGTCAGTAAGGTCGCGCGCATGGCTAAACTTACCCTTCGACGTCTTCCCGCGTCCATCGTTGCCGTGACACGAGACGCAATGGCGACGATACAACTGCGAAGCCGGACGTGCATTGCTGCCGGCGAATCCGAGCGGCGCGAAGCAAATCAGGATAAATAAGGCTAACGAAAGAGCGCGCATCACGTCGCCATCATAACCACCACCACACCCCGAAACAAACTAACATCGCACAAAGTAACATCTAATCCGGTGTTTTACTTTGTGCCTTTATGGCTTAGTGGTTATGATTACGTGCGTAATCTCCGAAACGGCAATCCAGGACAACTCAATTGACTGAAATCGAGATCACCAAGCTACGTGAAGAGTGTGGCGTCTTCGGAATCTACGGCCATCCTGACGCCTCCCGGCTGACCTACCTTGGTTTGTACGCGCTTCAGCATCGCGGCCAGGAGTCGTGTGGCATCGTCGCTTCCGATGGCGCCGAGCTGCGTCTCGAACGCGCGATGGGTCACGTCTCCGAATCGTTCGATCAGGCTACGCTCGATCGTTTGCGAGGCCCGAACGCAATCGGACACGTGCGCTATTCGACCGCGGGCGAAGTCTCGATTCTCGAGGCGCAACCGTTTCTCGTGACGTGCCAGCACGGGCAGATCGCGGTTTGTCACAACGGCAATCTTCCGTTCGCACGTGAAGAACGACAGCGACTCGAACGCGACGGCGCGATTTTCTCTTCAACGTCCGACACGGAAGTGGTGCTGCACGGCGTGGCGCGATCGCGGCTGCCGGTGAGAGAAGCGATACCGCAAGTTTTACGAGAGACTGAAGGCGCGTTCTCAATGCTGTTTCTGACGCCGACGGAGATGATCGTCATTCGCGACAGCCGTGGTTTTCGCCCGCTCGCGTTAGGGCGGCTCGGCGATGCGTGGGTGGTTGCGTCTGAGACGTGCGCGTTCGATCTGATCGACGCGCAGTACGTGCGCGACGTCGAGCCCGGCGAGATGATCGTGATCGATCAGGAGGGCTTGCGATCGTCGCATTCGCTGCCGGAACAGAAGCATTCGATGTGTCTGTTCGAGCATGTTTATTTTGCGCGACCTGACTCGTTGATCTATGGCAAGTCGATCAATGAGTCGCGACACAAAATGGGGCGCAGGCTTGCGGTCGAGCAGCCGGCGGATGCGGATCTCGTGGTTCCTGTGCCCGACTCGGGCGTAGCGGCGGCGATCGGTTACGCGGCTGAAAGCGGCTTGAGTTTTCGTTTTGGACTGGTGCGTAACCACTACGTTGGGCGCACGTTTATCGAACCACGACAATCGATCCGTTCGTTCGGAGTGCGTATTAAACTCAATCCGGTGCGCGACCTGATAAACGGCAGGCGGGTGGTGCTGATCGACGATTCGATCGTGCGTGGCACGACGTC
>JBKPPH010000279.1:0-7268 GCA_046733535.1 Acidobacteriota bacterium | reverse complement strand
AGTCACAATCCAAAACATCGCACCCGCCGAGCCCGAACGCACGCTGCCGTCAAACAACGCCCGGTACCAGTCGATTTGCGACGCGCCGTTATGGCCGTCGACTCCCATTCCAAACTCACCAAGCACAAGCGGCTTCTTGATCGAG
This sequence comes from Acidobacteriota bacterium, assembly GCA_046733535.1. Classification (GTDB taxonomy): domain Bacteria; phylum Acidobacteriota; class Blastocatellia; order Pyrinomonadales; family Pyrinomonadaceae; genus PSRF01. The sequence continues at coordinate 7,123 of JBKPPH010000279.1, read as the reverse complement.
TACGCCGCAGCCGCGCGGTTCTCGATGAACTCCTTCAACGCTGCGGGCGTGTCAACAAAACTATCGCGGTCGTCGCGCGGGTAATTGTGCACGTCGCAATAGTCGATCGTGGGAATCGAATGATCCGCCAGCCACTCGCGACGTTCAGACGACGAACGATAACCCCACGCGCCTGGCGCAATCAGGTGGTTTGGATCGAGCGACTTCAGATACGCACTCATCTCCTCAAACCACGCGCGTCTTTCAGCCCAACGTCCCGTGATCGCCTGCGCTTCGTTCATCAACTCCCAACCGAAGATCGCCGGATCGTCGCGATACATCACGCCCGTAATCGTGTTTCGTCGCGTCGCCAGTTTTTCGAGGTGTTCGCGATAGAGGCGGCGTGTTTCGGGGTTCGAGTAAAACAGCATCGCCTTCTCGTTGTTGATACCGAATTTGTAACTATCGTCGGCCGCATCGTTGATGCCTGCCCAGCGCAAGTACTGGGTAACGCCACCCGTATCGCGCCACCAGTTCGTCAAACACAACTGCACGTAAAGATTGTTTTTCGCCGCTTCGGCGATCACTTTGTCGAGATGCACGAAAGCATCTTCGTTCCACTGACCGGGAGCGAGCCGGAACGAGTGATTACGCGGCCAATCTTCAAAATCGGCGACCGGCTTGACGTCGTTCGGCCCGCCCTCGCCGAATGCCCAAACGCGCACGACCTTGATTCCGGCCTGCGCTGCCTGGCGCAAAGTTTCCGGCATGCGTTCACGATCTTCGTCGCGATACATCACCGCCACGTTCGCGCCGACAAAGCGAAACGGTCGCTGGCCAATAACGAAACGTCCCCCTCGCTGCCGCACGAATTCATCGCGACGCACGTTAGTGGCAACGTTTGGCGAGGCCGCTAAAAACAGAACCGCCGCGCTCCCGACGAGAACGAGCGCGGCGACCACAAGCAGTTTCCTATTCATCAACGCGAGTTAGTACCTATCTGGGGTTCGTCATTCTAACAAATCCCATGATTGCACACACAGCGCCCAGCACTACAAACAGGTTGAAAAATGCACCTACTCCGAGGGCGGCGGTGAGGTCGACGGAGTTTTGGTTCATTCCGAGAAACACGAACACGCCAAAAAGCAGAAAGTGAAGGTGGTAGATTGTCAGACAAACAGCGGCGTACGAGAACCAGCGCGCCGATGGTCCGAACGCCGGCGATCTGGCGAAACCAAGGACGGCGGCGATTAACCAGCCGACACCGCCGGCAATCAACAACCCCAGGGTGACCAGAAAGAAGAACGTTGGTTGCGTGGCCCGAAGTTGCTGCAAGAGCATCAACGAGAGTGCGAACATTTCAGTTGATTATCTCCTTCGTCGAATCATCTACAAAAAACGAGCGCCGTCTGCGCACGTAAGCCGCTTTGGTTTGTGCACAAACGGCGTCCAAGATGTGTCGGGTGCGGCGCAAGTTTACAGAGCAGGGTCAATCAGTGTTGGCCCGCTTTCAGCAACGAGTCAGCGCCGCTATTGCGTAATGTGGATCTCTTCTTCTTTGTTTACGTGGCCCAGGAAGTATATCAGACCACAAACAAAGGCAACGGCTGCCAGTCCCAGCGCGATCCATCCCTCTGTGTGACCACCGGCAGGGTTCGGGTGAGTCACAAACTTGTAAAAATAAAAGATCGCACCGATGGCGGCTGCTATACCTACTATTACCGCGAGAATATCTTTCAGGCTTTTCATTTGGAACCTCCGCCAAGTTACGAATTATGAAGGTTAAGGAAAAAGCCGACTGTGTGCGCGAATTATGGCTGCATGTTAACCCTCGGCATGGGGGAATGCAAGCCGGATATTTGCCACCTTTGCCTGAAAAATCCTGAAGATAGGATATTGAGCTGCGAGCGCCGCAACTGTAGGGCCGCCCTCTGTGGCCGCCCGTCCCAAAATTTGCGCGACACGGGCGGCCACGGAGCGCCGCCCCTACAAATGCGCCGTTGAAGCAAGTTTTTTTCGAGAGCAAAAGCTAACGGGGTTTGAGGATGAGTCGTTTGTCCCCGGCGCGGCGGGTCACTTGCTCGCGATCGAAAAACTCGAGCAACGGAATCGCGTATTTCCGGGAAACGCCCGCGAGATCCTTGAAGGCGGCGACGTCGATTAACCGCTCGGGCTCGTGCTGTGCAGCGTAGTTGCGCAATTTTGTTTTGAGATCTTCCACGACATGCGCATGCATAAACATCTCGCCCTGAATCCGCACCAGCTTTCGACCGTCGACAAGGAGCTGGAGAAGTTTCCGCGCCTGGGCCCGCTGGGCGGCTGCCACGCCCGCTTTCGTCATCGCCTCGTCAGTTGCGGGCGCCTCAACTCCTGCTGCCAGATAAACTTGTTCGATGAGCTTGCTCAATTCCGCATCCTGTTCAGATAAACCAACACTGTGTTGACTCAAGCGGAGGATGTCTTTCTCAGCAACGACTTTGCCCGCGGCTTCCAATCTCGCAATCACACCCGGGAACAACTCCGGCAACGAATGCGCAAACACCTTCTCTCGCAAAGTCTCACGCAACATCCCGCGCGCCAGCGGTTCGCGCTTGTGAAACCGTTCCAATTCATCGACGACCGCTCCACTGAGATGATCAAGATTCTCGCGCGCGAGGTAAACACCTCCCGCATCGATCACCGAACCTTCCGTTTGAACTTGCGACGCCACTTTAGCGAGAACGTCGTTGGTCCAACCTGTCGCGGCGGCGAGATCACTCATTCGCAAGCCCCGCTCGCGTGCTGTTCGAACAAGCCCGGTAAACTTCGCCGCTCGATCGTCGTGCATTAAAAGATGAAGCAGTTCGACCGTGTGCTCCATCTCTCGCAGCCGATGCTTCACGGCAAACGGATCGAGTATCACACCACCCGCAATCGTTTCCGCGGGCGAGTAGCTCCGCAGGATAAAACGATCGCCGTGCAATGCAACTACCGGTGCTTCCAGTCTCAACTGCGCCAGACCACCATGTCCCGCCGCAACCTGCGACGCACTTTCCAATACTCTTACGCGACCGAGCACTTCCGCGGCGCCAATATGAAAACGCACTCGCGAACGCGAACGGACTGCTCGCGAAGCACCCGGCAACACGTCGATCCAAACGTCGACGACTTGCGTCGGCCGCAGACGACCGGCAGCAGCGAGGACCATCCCGCGTTCGATTTGCGCAGTGTCGATGCCGGCAAGGTTCACAGCCGTTCGCTGCCCGGCACGTGCTTCGTGAACGGGTTTGTTGTGCACCTGCAACCCGCGCACACGTACGTTAACCTTCACAGGCAACAACTCGAGCTCGTCACCTTCCGTAATCTTCCCCGAGATCAGCGTACCCGTGACAACCGCTCCAAAACCTTTCATCGAAAACGCGCGATCGATCGGCAGGCGCATCGTGAAATCTGAAGATCGTGGAGGGACACGCTTTCCCAGTTCGGTGAGGTGGCCTTTTAACTCGTCGAGCCCGGCGCCTGTCCGGGCGCTCACGGTAACTACGGGAGCGGCTTCTAAAAAGGATCCGGTGACCAATTCACGCGCTTCGTCTTCGACAAGGACGAGCATCTCCTCGTCGACGAGATCTTTCTTCGTGATCACCACCAGTCCCTGCCGCACGCCAAGCAGACGGCAGATGTCGAAGTGCTCGCGCGTCTGTGGCATCACACCTTCATCGGCGGCGATTACCAACGCGAGCAGATCGATGCCGTGCGCGCCCGCCAACATGTTTTTGATGAAACGCTCGTGACCCGGAACGTCGACGAAGCCGAGGCGCAGATCGCCGAGTTCGAGATCGGCGAAGCCGAGGTCGATAGTGATGCCGCGTCGTTTTTCTTCAGGAAGGCGGTCGGGATCGGTACCGGTCAAAGCACGCACGAGAGCGCTCTTTCCGTGATCGATGTGCCCCGCGGTGCCGACAATCAGGGAAGACATTTTAACCACAGATTACACGGATTGTTTCGCGATCACCTCTTCGTAAAAGCGAACGTATTGAGGAATCACGAGGTCGGTGCGGTAGCGACTGATCGCCGATTCGCGCGCGCGCCGGCCCATCTCCTGCCGCAGTTTCGTGTCGGCGACTAAACGCGCGGCATCGGCGCCCATTTTCTCTACGTCACCAACGGGACTCAGATATCCGGTTTCGCCATCCGTCACAACCTCCGGCAGCCCTCCGACACGCGAAGCGATCACCGGAACTTCGCACGCCTTTGCTTCCAACGCCGCGAGTCCAAACGACTCCTGATCGGTGGGCAACAACAGCACATCTGACGCCGACAAATAATCGACGATGCGCGGCTGCTTCCCGACAAACGTGCAATGTTCATAAATGCCGAGACAACGCGCGCGATGCTCGGCGTTCTGTCGCTCGCTTCCATCCCCAACCATCACCAGGCGCGTCTTCAAACCTTTCTTCAAGACACGCGCGAGGATTTCGACACAGTCAACCGGCCGCTTTACCGGCCGGAAGTTGGAGACGTGAACCAGCAACGGTTCATTCTGGGGCGCCAACGTTTCGCGAAGCCCGGTTACTTCCAGGCGCCTGTAATCGTACTGGCAAACAAAATTCGGAATGACACGGATGTCGTCGAACTGAAATATCTCGTGCGTCGCGTCTTTCAGATAATGCGAGATTGCCGTGACGCCATCCGACTGAACAATGCCGTAGCGCGTGATTGGCAAATACGATCTGTCTGCGCCGACGAGCGTGATATCGGTCCCGTGCAGCGTGGTGACTACGGGCAGCCGTCGCCTCGGCTTGAGCGACTCGCGCGCGAGAATGGCACTGATCGAATGTGGAATGGCGTAGTGAACGTGCAGGAGATCTAGATTCTCTTCCTCGGCGACAGTCGACATCTTCGTGGCGAGCGCGAGCGTGTACGGCTGATGTTCGAACAACGGATACGACATCATCTCCACTTCGTGAAAGCGGACCCGCTCGTTGAGCTCCGTCAAGCGAGTGGGCAATGCAGAAGAGATGAAGTGAACTGTGTGTCCGCGTGCAGCGAGCTCTTTACCGAGTTCGGAGCCAACAATACCGCTGCCGCCGTAGGTAGGATAAACCGTGATGCCGATGTTCATGACGTGTCAGTAGTACGACATTACAACTGACCAGTGACCACTGACAACTGGCCGCAAAAAATTAAGAGGCAGGCGACCCTCGCTATCGCCTGCCTCTATCTCAACTTGACTCACCTTCTGAGAGGGGGGGCAAGTGAGGGCGGGAGTATATGCCCGGTTCGGATTTTTAGCAATGATTACTGCAACACGGCGTCAGCTTTTCTATATGAAACATTTAGCGCGCAAAAAACCGTTCACTTTCACGGTCTCCGGCTCACTGCGACTACTCGCCAAAAACGCTATAATGTGACGGCAAAACAAAGTGAGGATGTAATGCCTAAGATTAGTGATATTGAAGAAACTCCGAATCCGAACGCGGTGAAATTTATTCTTCGCGAGGCAGTCAGCAACGGCGTAGCGCGGCAGTACGGTTCAGCGGAACTCGCGGAGAACGATCCATTGGCGAAGTCGCTGTTTGACGTTGGCCATGTTGTCTCAGTTTTTTATATGGACCGCATGATCACGGTCGAGAAAGACGACGAAGCCGATTGGGACGAGCTTTTACCAGCGCTGGCGGTGCCGATTCGTGCAGCGGAGGCGGTGACTACTTCGGGAGCGGCGGCGGCAGCGGCGGCGGTTGGTGGTCCAATAGCGGCTTTGACCAGCGACGATCCGCGCTTGTTGCAGATCAACGAGATTCTGGACGAGAAAGTAAGACCCGCCTTGATGGGCGACGGCGGTTATCTTGAAGTGCTCGGATTGAGTAACCACACGTTGAGCATTCGTTATCAGGGCGCATGCGGGAGTTGTCCCAGTTCACTCACCGGGACGCTGATGGCGATTGAGAGCATGTTGAAGCAGGAAGTCGACCCCGAGCTCGAGGTGATTGCCGTGTAAACTGGACAGGATTTACGGGATTTTTCAAGATGCATTTTGATCATCCTTTAGAAATCTTGCTAATCCTGTCCCCCTCTTTTCTGGAACTCGCGCGACGGTCGTGCGTGTGAGCGTGAACTATGCCCCTTCCCTTGCGCGTTCTCGCCTTGACGCTGGTTTTCTGCGTTAGTCTGTCGGCTCAAACGAAGAAACCCAAACCGAACACCGAAGAAGCTGACGCCGAAGCAGCGCAGCAACGCACGGTGGCGATTTCTCTAGTCACCACGCTGGCCGACGAGGCGCGCAGTTTCAAAGACCAAACGCGCCGCGCCCGTGTCCAGGCACGCGCCGCCGACGTCCTGTGGGATTCCGACCCCGATCGTGCTCGTGAACTTTTTCGACGCGCATGGGAAGCCGCTGAAGCAGCCGACACCGAAGCCGCCAGAAAACGCGCCGACGAAATGAAACAACTGGAGAACGAACGTCGACCAGTCGTGATTCGCGGCGGCCCGGATTTGCGCAGCGAGGTCCTGCGGCTCGTCGCGAAGCGCGATCGCAAACTCGGCGAGGAGTTTCTCAAAGTCCTTGACGAAGCGGCGGAGAAGGAACGCGCTGAAGCCGCCGCCGATCAACGCCGTAACTCAGGCACTCGTCTCGGTGCGTCGCAACGTCTGCAACTGGCGCGCAGGCTGGTCGAAGACGGCGAAATCCAGCGTGCGATCGAGTTTGCAACACCGGCGCTCGACTCGGTCAACGTGGACACGATCTTTTTTCTCTCCGCACTGCGTGAGAAGGACGCGCAGGTTGCAGACGCCGCTTACACCAGCCTGCTTGCGCGAGCGGCTCGCGATCCAAACTCCGACGCGAATACAGTCTCCGGCCTCTCGTCATATCTGTTCACGCCGTTTTTATACGTCACGTTTGAACCGAATGGCGGCGCGAATCAAAATCGGCAAAGAGGTCCGACGCCTCCGCCGGCTATCGATGCAACCCTGCGAAACAACTTTCTCAAAGTCGCTTTTCAAATTCTGATGCAACCTCTGCCGGCACCCGATCAGGACCGCACTACATCCGGGCAAACTGGAAAGTACCTGATCATCAAACGACTGCTTCCGCTCTTCGAACAGTACGCAGCCGATCTCGCGCCCGGCTTACGCACGCAAATGACTGCGCTTGCCTCATCCGTAC
>JBKPPH010000278.1:0-6097 GCA_046733535.1 Acidobacteriota bacterium | reverse complement strand
GTGAAAATCGTGTTTATCTTCTTTCTAACTTACCTGCCACAACCATGCTGATCGAAATGATCACAATCAACACCACGCCGTACGCGGCTGCCGCACCGAGATTGAAATCCCGCAACTCAGATGCGATTGCGATCGAAATGGGCCGGTTGCCCGGCACAAAAACCAGCACCGAAGCCACATATTCGCCTAACGCGATCACAAACGCCAGCAGGGTACCCGCGACTGCGCCCGGCCAAACGAGCGGCAGCGTCACGCGTGTAAATCGTTGCCATGCACGCGCGCCGAGCGACCCCGCCGCTTCGTCGAGCGTCGGATCGAGTTGCTCCATACTCGCCTGAAGTGCGCGCACCACCAACGGCATGAATCGCAAAAAGTAAACCACCGGGAGAATCCAGAACGTCCCGACGAGGACAAAAGAACCCAGCAACGATCCCGGACTTCCGTAAGCCTCGGCCACTGCAACTGCTACCACTGTTCCCGGCAGCGCCCATGGAACGAGGACCAGCAACGACAGCGCTCTGCGGCCAACCAGCTTGCGTCGCGTCAGTAATGTGACTACACAAAAACTCCACAGCAGCGCGGCCACCGCGGCAATCGCTGACATCGTAAAACTGTTGAAGAACACTTCGGCCGCGTACGGGTCCGCGAACAGTCGCTGATAATTTGCGAGTGTGTAGGCTGACGGCAGTGTCTGCGTGGTCCACGATCCTTCGCGTGCGAAACTCACGAGGAGCAGGGTCGCCACTGGAAGAATTAGAACGATTGCAAACAGCACGGCGGCGAGCGTGGCGAGCACACGCGCTTTCCCACTCGCGATGATCTCGCGCCGGCGCGGCGCGCCTTTCATCGCTGCTGCCGCAAACTTTCGCGTGCCTTCGTAGCGTTGGAAAATGATGAGGGCGCCGAGCGAGATGATCGCGAGTATGACAGTCTCAGTCACCGCCATCACGACATCGCCACGCTGCCGTGCGGTGAAGATCTCGAGCGTCAGTACGCGTACTTCTCCACCAAACAGCAGCGGCGCGCTGAACGAAGCCATCGAGGTCATGAATGTCAGCAGTGCCGCCGCGAGCAGTGAGGGCGTCAGTTGCGGCAACACGACGCGCCGCAGCACGGTCGTTTTTGACGCTCCGAGGACGCGTGCAGCTTCGGCGAGGCTTGCGTCGATCCTGCGCAAGCCCGCACCCGTGAGGACGTAAAAGAACGGATACATCGTGTACGTGTGAAAAAGCAGGAGTGCGGGCCAGCCGCGCAGGCGCCACGGTGGATTTGCGAGTCCGAAGAGATTCTGAATGCCGTGCGCGAGAATCCCCGACTCGCCGCACAGGAAGATGAATGCGACTGTGCCGACGAGTGGCGGCAAAACGAGTGGAAGTGCCGCGAGCGCGGCGAACAGCCGCCGCCCGGGAAAAGTAAAACGTTCAAAGAGAAACGCGAGCGGCACGCCGACGAGTGCGCACAGCAGGACCGTGCCAACCGACAGCCCAAGACTGCTGACGATCGCTTCGATGACGATTCGTTGCGACAACACTTCGCGATAGTTCGCGAGTGTCCAACTGCCCGCACGTTGGAACGACGTGAGGAGTACCGAGAGGTTCGGATAGATAACGCCGTAGACCAGCACTACGGCTGTGATCAGAAAGAGAACCACGGATCTCCACGAATAAATCCGTCTTAGGGAATCCGTGCTCATCCGTGTACATTTTTAAGCAACGTCAAATGGTTCGGTGGAAGGACCACGTTGCACTGTTGATTTACTTTGAGCCCGTCAGCACGCAAGACGAGGGCTTCGAGCAACAACCCGCCGGCATCTACGCGCACGGTCGAAGTCGCGCCCGCAAACACGATCTCGCGAACTTTTCCGCGCAGTAAATTCTCCGGCGCGTAATCGTTCACGCTGAGTTGCACGTGCTCGGGCCGAATCGCGAGAAACACCGGCTTGTTCAGCGGCGCAAGTTCATCATGTTTCACCGGCAGATGAAGCGTGTGCCCGCCTTCCAGCGTCTTGAACTCGCCCTCGCTCGTTTTGTTGGAACTCAAGCGCATCGCTTTGATGAGATTATTTCTCCCCAGAAAGCTTGCGACAGAGATTTCCGCTGGCTGTTCGTAGAGCTCGCGCGGCCTGCCCGTCTGCACGAGTTTTCCGCCAACCATGACGCTGATACGATCGCAGAGCGCAAAGGCTTCTTCCTGATCGTGAGTGACGTAAACAGCGGTCAAGCCGAGTCGCGTAACCAATTCGCGCAGCTCGCGGCGAGTTTCTTCACGAAGCGACACGTCTAGATTCGAGAGTGGCTCGTCAAACAACAACAACGCCGGCTCGATCGCGATCGCGCGCGCGATCGCGACGCGTTGCTGTTGCCCGCCGGAAAGCTCGTCGACCGCGCGTTTGTCGTAACCCGGTAGTTGGACCAGCTCGAGAGCGCTCGCCACGCGCTCGGCCATTTCTGCTTTGGATTTGTGACGCGCGCGCAGGCCGAAGGCGACATTGTCAAAGACGTTGAGGTGAGGGAAGAGAGCATAGTTTTGAAAGACCATGCCAAACCCGCGTCGCTCTGATGGCAGGTTCGTGATGTCGGAACCCTTGAACTCAATCGAACCCGCATCGGGTCTCTCGAGCCCCGCGATCATTCGCAGCGTCGTCGTCTTCCCGCATCCGGATGGCCCAAGCAGGCCGAAGAACTCGCCTTGATTGACGTCCAGAGAAACGTCTGCGACGGCGCGCGTTGATCCAAAGCTACGCGATACGTTTTTTAGCAACAACAAAGACATTTGACAGGATGACAGGATTTTTCAAGATAGCAGGATTGAATCATGTAAATCCTGAAAAATTTTGTAATCCTGTCTAATGACGACCTCGAATCTGCGTGTTCCAGTATCTTAGCCATTCATTACCATTCTTACTCAAGAGCCCCCAGTCGAGCGGCAAGCGTGTGAACGGCTCATTCATCCAAGTCGGCAGTTGCGAACGATCGAGATCGGTGCGCACTGGAATCCGGTAATGCTTGTGCGCGGCATAAGCGAGACTCTCCGGCGTCGTCACAAACTCGTAAAAACGTTTCGCTTCCTCCTGATTCGGCGCGCCGCGAACGATCGCGATGCCGTCGATGATCACGGGCGTGCCACTCGCCGGCACAAAGTAGCCGACCGGAAAATTCTTCTGCTCTTTGTAAAGTCGCACGTCGGGCATGTCCCAAAGCGTGATCAGTCCCTCGCGTCGCCCGAGCTTTTGCATCAGGAGCGTTCCGTCGGCGGTGTATTCGTGAACGTTGGCGTCGAGCTTTCGCAGCCAGTCGTAGCCTTGATCCGGAGAACCCGTGTCTTTGTAAAACCTCCAGATCATCGCGCCGAAGATCGCGCGCATCGTATCTGAAGGATTTGGATTTCGAATCAGGACTTTGTCGCGCCACTTCGGATCGAGTACGTCATCCCAATCGCGTGGCGCTTCTGCTTCACTGACAGCTTCGCTGTTGTACGCGATCACCTGCGGCGTTTCGTAAGTGCCGTACCAGCGATCGCTCGGGTCGCGTGAGGTAGCGGGAATTTTGTCGGCCCAGCTCGGTCGAAACTCCTGTAGCAGATTTTCATCGGCAGCGGTTTGAAACGTTGTGTGCGAGGCGCCCCACCAAAGATCCGCCTGCGGGCGGTTGCGTTCGACACGAACGCGTTCGAGGATCTCGCGCGAGCCCATGTCGAGAAACTGCACGTCGGCATCGGGATACTGTTGTTTGTAACGCGCGATGAAGTCTTTGAGTAGATCCTGACCGTGCGGTGTGTAGATCAGGAGGCGGTTCTTGTTACCGCCCGGTCGACAGGAGAGTAGCAACGCAATTGCGAGAATTGCGCAAGCCAGCCAAAAGAGCTTGAGTCGCATCGAAAGGCATGCTATCACGTTTAGGGGTACAAGGATGACCACTCTCAAACGCAGAATCTTCAGGGCCGGCGGCTGGGGTGTCGCTAAGCGCCTCATCAAACCCATTCCGATTATCGGGTCGATATTTGCCGTTGGATTGGCCGGATACGAGATCAAGAAGAAGGGCTTGCTACCGGGCGCTATTCATGTGGGACTGGACGTGACGCCGGTCGTCGGCACCGCGAAAAACGTGGTCGAGATCTTCACGGGCGACCTCATTCCCGATAAATCAGAAAGACTAAAACGACTTAGGCCGCAGATTGATGCGGATGCACGCTGATCTGCGTTAATCCGCGTACATCCGCGGCTCAAGAGGCGCTGATTGCGGGGCGATCTGTGAATGGCCGCGCCTGTTCGTACGCGTGGGCCAGCTTGAACAGCGCGGGTTCCGACCAGTATGGCCCAACCAACTGAAATCCAATCGGCAAACGATCCGCCGACAGACCGCAGGGCACGCTGATCCCCGGCACACCCGCCAGGTTTGCAGTCACGGTGTAGATGTCGTTCAAGTACATCGCGAGTGGATCGTCAACCTTTTCACCGATCGCAAAAGCAGGTGTCGGCGACGTTGGCGTAATGAACGCGTCACAACGCTCAAAGGCGTTGAGAAAATCCTTCTTGATCAACGTGCGCACTTGCTGCGCTTTGCGGTAGTACGCATCGTAGTAGCCTGCTGAAAGCACGTACGTGCCCAGCATGATGCGTCGCTTTACCTCCGCTCCGAATCCTTCCTCGCGTGTGCGCCGGTACATCTGGCGCAGCTCCGGCGTGTCCTCCGCGCGAAATCCGTATCGCACGCCATCGAATCGAGCTAGGTTCGAAGATGCTTCGGCGGTGGCGATGATGTAGTACACGGCGATTGCGTATCGCGCATGAGGCAGTTCGATGTCGACTATCTCAGCGCCGAGATCGCGATAGACATCGACCACGCTTTCCACCGACTTCTTTACTTCGGGGTCGAGACCTTCGCCGAAGAGTGCGCGCGGGAACCCGAGACGCACGCCTTTGGGATCTCCAGTTAACGAGGCGAGGTAATCAGGAACAGGAACATCCGCGGTCGTTGCGTCCTTCGGATCATGTCCAGCGGTAACGCCGAGGACGCGCGCCACGTCTTCAACTTTTCGCCCGAAGACGCCAACCTGGTCCAACGACGACGCAAACGCCACGAGGCCATAACGAGAGTTGCGGCCGTAAGTTGGTTTCAAACCGATGACGCCGCATAAGGAAGCCGGCTGGCGCACCGAACCGCCAGTATCGGAACCGAGCGCGACCGGAACGATTCCGGCAGCCACGGCCGTGGCCGAACCGCCCGATGAACCACCGGAAACACGCGTCGTGTCCCACGGATTTCGCACTGGACCAAACGCGGAGTTTTCGTTGGACGAACCCATCGCAAACTCATCGCAGTTTGTTTTGCCAATCACGACGGCGCCCGCTTTGGTAAGGCGTTCGATAACGGTTGCGTTGTAAGGCGGGTGATAGTCTCCGAGAATCCTCGATCCGCACGAAGCCTGCAGCCCGCGAACGCAGATGTTGTCCTTGACCGCAATCGGAATACCCGCGAGCGCGCCCGCATTGCCACTCTTCTCAATCTCTTCAGCGCGGCGCAGTGCCCCCTCCCGATCGATCTCGAGAAACGCATTGAGCCTCTCATTGAGCCTCTCGGCCGCAGCTACCGCAAACTCTACACTCTGACGCGACATGAATCCTGTGAACCCCAGCTATTACGACTCGTGAGCGAAAGATGCCACCCATTGCTTCTGTTCGGCAGTATCTGGAACAGACACTCCGCGAGCAGACTCGATGTGCTGAAACGCTGATTTCGAAGACTCACCTGAAGCGACCAGAACACACGCCGCAACCAGAGATGAGCGTCCAATACCCTGTCGACAGTGAATGCCCACTCTGCTGCCGCGGGCAAGCCAACCCTCCAACTTGTCCACCAATTGTCGAGTAACTTCTTTGGATGTTGGCACAGTGTAATCAGCGATCGGAAAGCTGACAAAGGTGAGTCCGTTCTGCTTTACGATCTCGTCCTCATGATTCAAACCGAGTTCGGCATGCTCGGTTGGTGTCAGTAGTGACACTACAACGTCCAGCCCAGCGTTCTTCCACCCTGTGACTTCGTCTTCCAACCAGTCTGCACCCCTCGGTCTGTCTCTTATACACATCTCCGAGCCCACG
>JBKPPH010000277.1:0-11062 GCA_046733535.1 Acidobacteriota bacterium | reverse complement strand
ACGCCAAACGAGATTCCTTCATAGGTCTCGTGGGCTCGGAGATGTGTATAAGAGACAGCTTTGGACCATCGACTCACCAGCAAGCCGGTCTCTATGCCGGTTTGGTGATTGAGCCAACGGGTTCAGTCTGGAAGAATCCGGAAACCGGCGTCACTCTCGGAACGCGCACAGTGGATGGCGGACCGACGAGCTGGCAGGCGAACATCATCGAGACGACGGCGGCAAACAGTCACCGCGAGTTCTTGTTCGAGTTCGCTGATTTCCAACTGGCTTATCAGGCCGGCGCAGGCGTCGGCGCGAATGGTCAACCGATTGCGGATCCGCAACGAGTAATCAACCCGCCGATCCTTAACGAAGTTGGTCTCCCCTTCCTCGTTGAGAACGGAATGGTTTGTCCTGGCGGTGTTCCGGCGCCATGTCCGGAAGCAATCTCCGCCGCGGACCAGGGCACGATGAGTGTTAACTATCGCAACGAGCCCGTGCCTCTGCGAGTTCGCAATCCCTTCACGAACACGCAGGCCAGCGGAGCCGCTGGTGATCTGTCGAAGGTTTACAAATCGAACGTCACCCGCGCCGATTCGCAGTTCAATGTTCAACCGAATTTCTATCCGGCTTTGACCCAGGGGGTACAGCCCGGAGATCCATTCACACCGCTCCTGAGAGCCTATGAAAATGACAAAGTTCAGATTCGAATCCTCGTGGGAGCACACGAAGAAACACACAACCTGACCATCAACGGTCATAAGTGGCTGCATCAACCAGGCACGCCACAGGATCCGCTGGCGGTCAATAACTCCGGTTACAGAAACTCGCAAATCGCTGGTATCTCAGAGCACTTCGAGTTTCTCACCGGCAAAGAATCACTCATGGGCGGGCGGCCGTTCATCGATTATCTGTATCAGAACAGCGCCTCGGTGGACGGACAGTGGAACGGAGTTTGGGGCATTCTGCGGGTCTACAACGGCCGAAACGGATTGAAGACCGATCTGCAAGCTTTGCCGAATAACACGGCAGGCGCAGCGCCGTCGTCGACTAACGACGGGACGTTCCCGACTGACGTTAACTTCCCGACGGGCGCGACGGACTACCTCGACTCAACGGATTCTTCAGTCCTGAAGGATGCCACCGCCACGACCGACACCACGCTCATGTCGGGAACTATGAAGGGTACCGATACCACCAGTACGACGAAGTTTACGTACAACGCCGATGGCTCTGTATCCACCACGACAACGAGCACCTCGTTGGCCACAACAGACGTTGTTGATTCCACCATAGACGGCGGATTAATCAGTGGTGGTGGGACCACTACCACAAAGACGATAGTCACCTCGAATCCTACCGACTTCCCAACCGGTAAGACCACACAAGCAGGTGTCTGTCCGGGTACGGCTCCGAAGAGGGACATCAGCGTCACCGCAGTCAATGCTTTGGCGATTGCAGGAGGTACGCTCGTTTACAACAGCCGGGCCGGGAACGGCGGAGCGCTTAATGACCCGACGGCGATCATGTACTTCCGCACTGAGGATGTTGACAGGCAGGGCAGGGTAAAGAAGGGTGTTCCAATTGAGCCGCTCGTCGTGCGTGCGCGCGCCGGCGAATGTATCAACTTCACTCTCTTGAACCGGCTGCCGGATGTACAACTGGATCAGCCTGGGTTCAACACGCTGGCAAACCTGATCTACCACTTCAATGCCAACCAGGTGAGACCTTCCAGTCAGGTTGGTCTGCACCCGCAACTGCTCGCTTACAACGTGGCGAACAGTGATGGGAAGAACGTCGGTTTCAATCCCAACCAAACAGTTGGACCAGGCGGCATAGCCAGGTACCGGTGGTACGCCGGTGACATTGTCGTCAACGGCACCCAACGCGTAGCGGTCCCGATTGAATTCGGCGCCACTAACTTAATCTCATCCGATCCGATCAAGCACAGCAACAAGGGTGCGATCGGTTCGCTAATCATCGAACCTCAGGGCGCCACCTGGATCGAAGACAGGAACTCATACGCGCAGGCTACAGTAACCAAGACTGACGGCACGTCGTTCCGCGAATTCGTAGTGCAATTCCAGACTGACATCAACATGAGGTTCGCAGACAACAGCCCGGTGCCCAATCTGGCTGGTCCAAATGGTGCGGAGGATCCGGAAGACTCAGCGCAAAAAGCGATCAACTATCGCACTGAGCCACTCTGGAAACGGATGAACTATGCTCCGCAAACTCCGTTCGAGAAAACGCGAGACTTCGACTTCACCAACGTGCTTACCAACGCGATCGTGGGTGACGATCCGGAGACTCCGATATTCACGGCCCAGGCCGGACAAGCCGTCAGGTTCCGTATCCTGAATGCGAATGGCCACATGCGCAATAACGTGTTCAACCTGCACGGACACTTCTGGCAGGATGAGCCCTTTACCAGCAACTCGAAGGTGATTGGTAACAATCCACTCTCAGAGTTCAAAGGCTCCGTATACGGGATTGGGCCTTCTTCGCACTATGAAGTGATTCCGGTGAATGGCGCGGGTGGCGCGCGTCGAGTGACCGGTGACTACCTGTACCGGACTCAAGAGTCCTTCATGTTCGATGGCGGACTGTGGGGCATCTTCCGAGTCACACCATAACCCCGTCCCAGCTTGCGTTGATTCGCAAGTGGGCTTTAACCGAGTGCAGCTCGCCGCAAGACGAGCTGCACTCCTCACTGAACAGCAGTCATCTGCCAAGACATTCCCCCAAGCGCCCGGCGGACTTTGCTCAGGGCGACACACCCTGAGTTCTTGAAAGGAAAAAGGCCATGTCGCTGCTAATACATTCCCCGAGTTTCTTCCTCAGGGTCATTTGTTTCGTCCTAATGCTAACGGTAATCGGTTTTCCAACAACCCCGGCGACAACCATCGAAAGTATTCTAAGCGGTCGGGTAGCGCAACCTGATGTCAGCGCTGCTTACGGTGCTCTGCCACTCAACTTCGAACTCAACGCGGGCCAGACTCATCAGCGCGTGAAGTTTCTCGCGCGCAGTGCGGGTTACGTTCTTTTCCTGACTGCGACTGAAGCCGTTATGGCTCTGGACAACCCGGCTACGCACACGAAAGGGAAAGAGAATCACGATAATGACTTCGATTCTGTTGAGAAAAAAGCGAAGCCGCCACGCTCGATTGTCCGAATGAAATTAGAAGGCGCCAATGCCGCGCCTCGCATCGACGGTCTCGAACAGTTGGCGACTACCAGTAACTACTTCGCGGGCGCGGATCCAACTGCGTGGCGCACGAATGTTCCCAGTTACGCTCGCGTTCGGTACGCGCAGGTTTATCCAGGCATCGACATGATCTACTACGGCGATCGGCGCCGGCTCGAGTACGACTTTGTCGTTGCACCCGGATCCGATCCGGAGTCTATCCAAATAGCATTTTCCGGCATTCAGGGTTTTGAGATCACTCGCATGGGAAACCTGCTGTTACATACAGCGAGCGGCGATATCAGACAGAGCAAACCGGTCGCATATCAGGAAGCTGTTGGCGGCAGAGAGGAAGTAGCGGTCGATTACGTTCCGAATGGCGTGGACCACATCGGCTTTCAAGTGGGCGACTATGATCGGTCGCGGCCGTTAATCATCGATCCGGTCCTGATTTTTTCCACGTACCTCGGAGGCAGCGGCTTCGATCAAGGTTACGCGATAGCCGTTGACTCGCTTGGCAATTCCTATGTTACCGGCCAGACAGCCGCCATCGATTTCCCGACCACGGCCGGAGCGTTTCAAACCAACTATGGAGGTGGCGATGCCTTCGTGGCCAAGCTCAATGCTGCCGGCAGCGCGCTGGTGTATTCGACATATCTCAACGGCGCGAGCGGCAACGGCATAGCCGTCGACTCCGCCGGCAATGCTTACGTCACGGGCGACGCAGGATCGACTAAGTTTCCCACGACAGCAGGCACATTCCAGACATCGCCAATGGGTTTCGATACGTTTGTTACTAAGCTGAATGCAAGCGGCTCGGCACTCGTATACTCTGCGCGATTTGGCGGTAACCTCGACGACTTTGGCCGAGGCATCGCTCTCGATGCCCTTGGTAACGCTTACATCACCGGATGGACCGTCTGTCGTTCAACGACTTGCACCTTTCCGACTGTCAATGCTTTCCAACCCAACTTTGCGGGCGGAAACAACGACGCCTTTGTCACAAAGATTAATAGCACCGGCACCGCGCTCGTTTATTCGACCTATCTCGGTGGAGGGAAGATCATCAACGGCACTGAAGACTGGGGCGAAGCAGTCGCCGTCGATAGCTCGGGTAGCTGTTATGTCACTGGCTACACCTACTCGCCTGACTTCCCTGTAACCGATGGCGCGTTCGACACGAGCAGGGCAGGACTCGATGCGTTCGTAACGAAGTTTACGCCCGATGGCAGATCACTCGTTTACTCGACGTTCCTCGGCGGCGCCGGCCGCGAACAGGGCCAGGGTATTGCCGTTGACGTCAACGGAAATGCTTACGTCACCGGGATCACCGAGTCGTTTGACAATCCATTTACGTCGGTGTACGACGGCTTCCCGGTCACACCCGGAGCTTTCCAGGTTAAGGGGAGCTATGATGCTTTCGTAACCAAGTTCAATGCGAACGGCTCAGCGCTGGTCTATTCGACCTACCTTGGCGGAAGTGCGGGTGTGGATCGAGGATGGGCCATTGCGCTGGACGGTGCGGGGAATGCCTCAGTTACGGGGGATACGTCTTCGAACAACTTCCCGATCAGCAATGCAATCCAGGCGACGTTCGGCGGTGGATCAACCGATGCTTTTGTAACGAAGCTGAACGCGGCCGGTTCGGGAGTAATCTATTCGACGTTTCTTGGAGGTAGTTTGACCGACGAGGGTCGCGGCATCGCTGTAAACGTAAGTGGCGAAGTTTACGTGACGGGCGACACGTCCTCGGCCGATTTCCCAACTGCCAATCCGCTACAGGTTAACAACGCGGGCGGTGTGGAAAACCACGACGACGCGTTTGTCGTGAAGATTGGAGAAGTTGTGCCATTGCCAACGCCAACGCCAACGCCGGCACCGACACCGACACCGGCGGTGACACCCACACCAACGCCAACGCCCGTGCCCGTGGTCGACACGATCAAAATCCTTCGCGCTGAATACCAGCAATCGAAGGGAGTTCTGCGCGTAGATGCGAACGGCAGCGATCCGGCTGCCACGCTTCGAGTTTATGTGACCGCGACAGGAGCTCTCGTCGGCACGTTAAAGAACAACGGCAACGGTCGCTACAGCTCTTCGCTTCCCTGGCCCACCAATCCGGAGAACATCACGGTCCGAAGCAGTTTGGGTGGCTCCGCCGCGAAAGCCGTTACGCTCAAATAGAAATTCGCCACGGAGTAAGGAGGATGATGTATCCGCGTTACTCCGTGGCGTATTTTTCACACCTTGCACGCAATTTTCCCCAGCGGGTTTCCGACTCGTGATTCAGGCTGAATCACTGCGCCCTGACCGTGCTTCACACTGAGACAAATCACAGTATCAATCGCCAGACGAAACGCCTCACATGCGGGCATAACGTTTGCTCCGCAGTACCGCAACTACATTCCCCGACAGATCGACGGAGGCGAAGATGGACCCACTTACTTTTCGACGTTACGCCTTTCAGATAATGATTTTTGTGCTCCTCCTGTTCAGTGCGTTTGCAACGCTCGCGCAAGAACCGGCTGCAAAAAAGGAGCAGCCGTCGACTTCGGCGCAGAAGCTTGTGGAGCAAGGAATCGCGATTGAGTTTACGGTTGATCCGGCGGCTCGAAACACGGGCCTGCCGAAAGCTGCCGAAGACGCGAACATAAAATTCAAGGTCACGGACACGACGACCGGCACTCCTGTGAAGGGGCTGAGTGTTTCCGCCTGGCTAAGCCTGCGCGCGGGAGACAAAGCGCCCGACGCGGCGCAGTGTCGCGAGAAAATTCAATCGTACCTGACCGGCAGCATGCGCGCGCGTCCTGATGTTGACCTAAACTCGTATTACATCCTTGCGCTGAACAAGAGTGCCGACATTTCGGTCATCGATCCCGTCCTCGGTTTCGGCGGAAGCAAGCTCTTGACTCTGGTGATGATGAAGAGTCCGGGCGAAGACTGGGTTTTGACAAACGATCGAGAAAAGCTCTTCGTGAGCTTGCCGCTGATCAATCAAGTCGCAGTGATCGACACACGAACCTGGAAAGTCAGCACTTACATCGATACCGGTGTGAAGCCGGCGAGGATCACTCTACAGCCCGATCAAAAATACGTGTGGGTGGGCCACGAGGGCGGACAAGCGAGCGGTGTAACGGTGATCGATACCGGAACGCTGAAAGTCGCGGCGCAGTTTTCGACAGGCGCCGGCAGCCACGAGATTGTGATCAGCAGCGATAACCGTTTTGCGTTCGTTTCGAATCGCGAGAGTCAAACAGTTTCCGTTATCGACGTGCAGAAGCTGACAAAGATCAGCGACGTCAAAGTTGGTCCAAATCCCGTTTCGCTTGCTTCATCTGAACTCAGCAAGGCTGTTTATGCAGTCAGTGAAAACGATGGCTCAGTCGCGGTGATCGATTCACAAGGCAAGCTGCTGACACGCATTAAAGTCAAACCGGGATCGCGTTTGCTGCGATTCACGCCCGGCGGACGTTACGGTTTCCTGCTCAATACAAAAGAAAGCCTCGTGAGTATCTTCGATGCCGCTTCGAATCGGATGCTTCATGAAGTGAAAGTGGGGAAAGCTCCCGATCAAATAATTTTTAGTGAGACCTTCGCTTTCATTCGCTCGCTGGAAACAGAGAGCGTGAACATGATTCGCCTCTCTACGATCGGAACTGAAGTCGACATCACTGAATTTCCGGGCGGTCAGGGAATACCGGCGCAAGCGTCTCCCCCCGTGAAAGCTGATTCGATTGTGCTTGCGCCGGAGGGGAACTCCGTCATTCTCGCCAACCCGGTTGATAAAGTCCTGTATTATTACCAGGAAGGAATGGCCGCGCCGATGGGGAACTTCCAGAACTATCGACGCGAGCCGCTCGCGGTATTGATCGTCGATCGAAGTTTGCGGGAAACGTCGCCCGGCGTTTATTCGACGACGATGAAATTGCCGGCCAGTGGACGCTACGACGTTGCTTTCCTGACTGACTCCCCGCGCATCGCTCACTGTTTTGAAACGGCCGCTGATCCAAACCCGCTCTTGAAAGAAGACAAGACAGTCGCACTAAGGATCGAACATCAGAGTGAGAAGATGCAGTTGCAGGTCGGGCAGGACTTTCCGCTGCGTTTCAAACTGATCGACACTAAGACCAACAAGGCGAAAGACGATTTGAAGGATGTGCGCGTGCTGACGTTCCTTGGTCCTGGTACGTGGCAACGACGCGATATCGCGAAGTCACTCGGAAACGGAATGTACGAAGTCAATCTCAACGTGCCCGAGACTGGTGTTTACATGATCTTCGTTGAATCGGGTTCGATGGGAGTGCGTTACCGGGACATGCCCGCGTTGATGTTGCACGCAACAGAGGAGAAGAAATGATGAGACAACTGATCTGGGCAGCCGCGCTGGGGGTGGTAGTCGTTGCGTCAATGACTATCGAAGCCAGACCGCCGCTTCAATCCGGGGTTGCGGCGGTAATCTTGCAAAAGCCGGCGAGTAAAACGACTTACGCTTGTCCGATGCATCCCGAGGTCAAGTCGACCAGAAAAGGCAAATGCCCGAAATGCAAAATGGATTTGCAGCCAGTGCGCGAGCCCGAAAGTTCGGCTGACAAGGAAAAGCTGGTGGCGAGCGCTGTAGTTGGAGCAACCGTGAGCGCGGACGCCCCAAACGCCGGGAATGTTTTGGGCTCAACCAAAAAACCAACGATCCCGGACGTTGAAGTGTTGGACCAGGAAGGTAACACCATCCACTTCTACAGCGATCTGGTGAAGGGAAAGACCGTCGCTATCAACTTCATCTTCACTAACTGCACTACCATTTGTCCGCCGCTCGCCGCAACCTTTGCGCGCGTGCAGCAGGAAATGGGCGACAAAGTCGGCAAGGATGTCCACTTCATTTCCATCAGCGTGGATCCGTTGACAGACACGCCCGAGCGTCTGAAGGCCTGGGGCGCGAAGTTCAAAGCCGGCGCTGGTTGGACTTTTGTAACCGGCAACAAGCAGGAGATGGACAAGTTGTTAAATGCGCTCGGCGCTTCTGTTTCGCGCCGTGAGGACCACACACCAGCGGTAATCATCGGAAACGATCTTAAAGGAGTCTGGACGCGCACTTATGGGCTCGCGCGAATCCCGCAGATGGTGGGTCTGATCGAGAATGTCATCGACGGAAAGTTAGACGATGCACAAACAGCAAAGGAGCCTGCTAAACCATGAAGCCGAAACTACTCCCCGCGATGTTGCTGTTTGCCTTCTTCTGTACGTCGACTCAAGCACAGGATCAACCTGCCGGGCAGAAGCCGAAACCTCCAACGCCGGCGTCAGTGCAATCGGCGAGTTCGACAACCGCGCCTTCGGCGGCTGAGAAATACTTTTCCGACGTCGAGTTGATCAATCAAGACGGGCAAAAAGTGCGGTTCTATAGCGATGTGCTGAAGAACAAGGTCGTCGTAATCAACAGCTTCTTTACTACCTGCACCAGCGTCTGTCCACCCATGAATAGGAATTTTGAAAAAGTGCAGGACGCGCTCGGCGATCGTTTGGGAAAAGAAGCGTTCCTCGTGTCGATCAGCGTCGATCCCGAAACGGATACACCGCCGCGGCTAAAGGAATACAGCCGGCGATTTCACGCGCGCGCGGGTTGGATTTTTCTGACCGGAAAGAAAGAGAACGTCGACTGGGCGCTCTACAAACTGGGTCAGTACGTTGAGACCAAAGACGACCACAGCACTATCATCATCATCGGCAACGAACCCAAAGGTCTTTGGAAAAAAGCTTTCGGCCTGGCAAATTTCGATGAGTTGGTAAAAATAGTTGAAGACGTGATTAACGATCGATAAGCTGCGGTGAGAGTTATGAGAAATCCTTACCACCTTCTGATCGTTTGTCTACTCGCAATCGCGGCTTGCCTCGTCTGGAGCGCAGGATCAACGGCGCAATCGCAGACCACTCGCGTCGTGAATTCTGCGCCGCACCGTTCCGAACTCACGCCGGCAGAGAAGCGCGGCAAAGCGTTCTACTTGAGAGGCGAGAGTTCATCGGGCCAGGAAATCACCGTGGTAATGAACGGCATCGACGTGCCCGCCACGACCCTCACTTGCGCCGGCTGTCACGGAACTCGCGGCGAAGGGAAAACAGAAGGTGGCGTTACCGCTGGAAGTTTGACTTGGTCCTACCTGACGAAGCCGTACGGACACAACGACGAAGGTGGCCGGAAGCATCCGGCTTTTTCAGAAATTTCATTCACCCGAATGCTGTCGGCGGGCCTTGATCCCGCGGGCAATAAATTGGCTGTGGCAATGCCGATCTATCGAATGCCGCAGCAGGACATGGCGGATCTGATCGCGTATCTCAAACGGATCGAGACGGACTCTGACCCGGGCATTTCCGAAACCAGTATCGTGATTGGAACGCTGTTGCCGGAAAAGGGCGCGCTGACCGGACTGGCGCAATCGATGGGCGATGTGCTCCAGGCCTATTTCGCAGAGGTCAATAGTCGCGGCGGTATTTACAATCGCAAGATCGAACTGCGCGTCATGAATGGCGACGCGAAATCAACGGTGCCGAATTTGAAGCATCTCATTGACGACGATCAGGTGTTTGCGATCGTGAGTGGTCTCACCGCAGGCGCTGAAGATGGCGTGGCTGCGTTGACGCAGGAGAAAGAAGTTCCTCTGATTGGGCCATCCACTCTGTTACCGCAACGAGGACTGCCGCTCAATCGATACGTCTTCTACTTGTTGCCCGGCCTGAAGGAACAGGCGCGTGCGCTCGTAACTTTTGCCGGTAAGAAGATCGACGCTGCGAAATCCACCGTGGCGATTGTTTCGCCTGACGCCGAATTGAACCGGACCGTTGCTTCGACGCTGGAGGAACAGACGAAGAAACTCCGCTGGAACTCCATCAAGACGATCTACTACCCGCGCGAGGGATTCAGCGCCGCGCGTTATGTGAGCGAGTTGAATCAAAAGGGAATCGACACTGTATTCTTTCTTGGTTCCGGACCAGAAGCCGCCGCGATTTTGAAGGAGGCTGAAGCTGTGGGTTGGACGCCTGCGATGTACATGGTGGGCAGTTTGGTCGGAAGAAACATTTCCGATGCTGTTACAGTGAAGATGAAGGACAGAGTGTTCCTCGCGTTTCCGACGGTGCCAACCGATGTTTCCGCAGCAGGCGCGGCTGAATACACTGGACTGCTGCGAAGGAACAAGCTCGAGTCGACTCACGCAGCGGCCCAGGCATCTGCGATTGCTGCGGCGCGGATACTGGTCCATGGATTGGAACGCTGCGGCAAGGACCTGAGCCGCGAATGCCTCGTGACCGCTCTGGAAGGTCTTTACGAATACGACACCGGTCTAATGCCCCCGATCACCTTTGGTCCAAATCGTCGCATCGGAGCGTTAGGCGCGTACGTCGTAACCATCGATCCTGAGCGGAAACTCTTCCCCGCCAGCGCGGAGTGGATCGCCGTGGAGTGATCACAGCGGTACGCACTCAGAACCGCGCGCCATTCCATGACCCAACCGCACAACTTGTCCATTAATATTCCAATTAGCCTCGCGTAAACCACCTGCTGGCGCAAGGTTCAATATGTAAGCAGCAATTCTCGTTTTTCTCCTACTCTCTCCAAGTTCCAGATTTTGTGTTCAGTTTTCCTCGCTATATTATTCAGCACTCCTCTAACGTCCGTATTAGTAATTGTTAGATTGACGTTATCATCAGAGTAAATACTGCGGCGATATGGATAATCATACGGCTTCACTGTTACTCGGTTCGTTTCGAGTAATTCTCGTACCTCGGGCAACGCCAGAACTGCGTCTCTAACCTTGAATTTATCCGTCGTCGCCGGAGGTTCGAAATGTGAGACTTTTGTATCCAGGAATCGCGCCAGAAACTCATCCCTTCCAACTACCTGTC
>JBKPPH010000276.1:0-6752 GCA_046733535.1 Acidobacteriota bacterium | reverse complement strand
GCGCACCGCCGCAGACAGAAACTCCACGTCTGTGCCCGTGCCAAATTCGCCTGCCACAAAGCTCTGACCGTTGGGACGATCCAGCCTGATACTGCCGCCGTCGAGATTGGGACGCGAATTGTGTATCGGGCTGATCGACGAGTTTGCGATGAAACTCAACCTTGCGTCGCCGACACGGCCAGTGCCGCGCAGCACCAGACTATGCTCGCCCGACGAAGTGTAGCGGCTGAAGTTGTAGTCGTATTCGAGCTGAAAGAGTTCCCATGGCGCATGCTTCGCGCCGGTACGGATCGTCTGCGCTTGAACGCCTTTGCGACCAATCACAACCGCGCCTGTTTCGTCGCGCCGGACGATCACGTCGAGTAGTGCCGCGACGATTTCCGCGGGGAGCATGAGCTCGTTAGGCGTTGGCGGGAAGAACAGATCGGCAGTGCCGGAGACCGTGAGAACAATAGCGCCATTCTCGCGCACTTCATTCAACTGGGCATTGAAGACCGCGGTCGTGCCGTTCTGGCGACGAACTGTGACGATGCGCAAGGTGGAATCGGAACTGAGCGTGTCGCCGAGGGACTGCGCAATCGTTGCGATCGGAAGAAAGAGTCGTCCGCCGCGTAATTGCGCGGCACTGTTTGGGCCAACGAGCGCGCGTTCGTTAACGATGATTACCGAGCCTTCCTGTGCTGCTGCGGGTTTAGGGGCTTTCGGCGTACGCCCGGCCATCGCCACGGAGGAGGCGAGAGTCAGGATTAGAAGAATGCGGGGCAGGGTGTACATGAAGCGGTGAGTGTTCTAAACTCTCACAATCATTTTTTTAGGGATTGCAGGCTTTGAAGATGATTTACAGGTCAATCTTCATGTTGCTGGCGGTTGTGTTGTTTGTGGCCGCGAGCGTTGAGGCACAAACCGTCTCGCTGAGGGCCAACGTCAGCGAGACCGTTGCTCTTTCAGTTCTGCCCGATTTCACACATCCCAACATCGTTGTGAATGTGATGAGCAGCGGCAGTACTGTGCACGTGACGTTGTCGAGCGACGACGGTAAAGCTCCGGTTATTCGTTTACCTTTGCTCGTGCGTTCAAATAGCAGTTTCAAGATCTCGGCCGCTGTTGATTCAACTACGGCCGAACTGGCTCAGTCGTCGGTGGTCGACGTGAGTGCGACCGGACAGCTAGTTTCACCCGCGGCTATTAGCGAGTTGAAGATATCGCCGCAACTCGATTCTTGGTTGAGTGGACCACGCATTTCACTCGGCGGGACGCTCAACTCTCCCAACAATGCATTGAAAGTGACCTTGCTCATTCGTTTGAAACCCCAGGCAGTCCGCGGTTGGCTGGTGCATTTGACGCTGGTTGGGACTGCGGTACCACTAATTCCGTGATCCCTTCCGTTGGTCTATTCCCGTCCTGAAAATCCACTCGGTATTTGACGCTGTAAGTGCCGGGCGCCAGACGCGTCTCGAGCACCAGTGGTTGCAGCAATTCAGCCCCACCCAACAACGGTAACGATTCTTTTTGCGGCAGCTCTGCGATCGCAGCACCGGAACTGTCCGTCACCTTCAATGAAGTAAGCGGACGAATCACACTGTTGCCGGCATTCTTCAGCAGGGGAGTCACGATTAGCTGGTCGCCTTTTGCCTCCGCACGGAGACTCTCTAGCGAACCATGACGGCGGAGTTGCGGCACTTTGATGTAGAACACCGCCCCCATTCGATAGCGAATCACCATCTGACGGCGGTTTTCGTTGAGCTTCAGATTGTCAGGACGCTGCTCGATGATCAGTGCTGCCAGGTGATCTCCGGGAGTGGCGTCTTTCGGTACTGAAACGGTGACTCTGATCGCGTGCAGGTTTCCCGGTGTCACCGTCGTTTCCGCCGGACTGTAGATCA
Source organism: Acidobacteriota bacterium (assembly GCA_046733535.1). GTDB lineage: Bacteria > Acidobacteriota > Blastocatellia > Pyrinomonadales > Pyrinomonadaceae > PSRF01. Next base: position 4,869 of record JBKPPH010000276.1, on the reverse strand, counting down.
GCCATGGACTCGCGGAGTTTGGGAACGAGTTGGCCTTGTCAAATTGCACCTGGCCGGTTCGATCGATGGTCCAATCGTTCAAGCTCGCAACGATGCGGACCGGTTGTGAGTTTTCCGCGCTGCTGTGGTAGTCGAGATTCACGACGACAGTCGTTTCCGTACCGGGTTGCATCTCCAGTTCAATCCGAGCCGGAGCGAGTGAAATGCCGTTAGGTTGCGGCGTAGCTGTAGGTGCCGGGCTTTGCGCGCTCACGCAAACCACAGTCATAAAAAACCAAATTAAAATACTTATGAATCGCATCGATCGAAACCTTTCAGCAGGGAACGTTTGGACCAGGCGAGATCGTAAAGACGAGAATTGCAGAAGAAACGCCGGCCGCAAAGAACTGCGGCGTCAGCGTGAAGACAGCGTCAAAAACATAACCGTCGCTTAGCTGGCGCTTGATGCTGCTGTTTTTTGAAAGCACTGGACCACTAAGGATGATCGTCGAGCCGGATATATTGCCGAGCGACGACGAATAAGTGACCCGGCCATTACTTCCGATAGTCGCGCTGAGGGCAGGATCATTGGCGAAGGGCGAACGAATCGTGTGAGTGCTCTGACTACAATCCTGACCGGCGCCGCCGAGTTTGCGAATGTTCTGTAAACCAAAACCGATATCTGATGCCTGGAGCGCCTGGGTGTTCCCGTTGTTCAAGCCACTTACTGAAACCGAGACTTGATACGGTTGATTGCTTCGTAGCGCGATCGGGACAACTACTTTTACGATCGAATTCGTATTGAGCGGCGAGACCTCACCGAAATCAATCGTCACTACCAAATCGTTCAAGACACTCGCACTGCCGGTTACGGACCCGTTTACCGCGCCCGTAATCGTCGGTAAACCTCCACTGCTGACATCCAGCGCCTGTGCGGAAATGCTGTGGGCGAAGGCAAGGACAATCAGGACGGTGAGAAATGAAAATATGTAGGGGCGTAATCGCATTAGGGCGCGGTCACGGTGAAAGTGACGGAGATCGTGGTGGTTCCGTTTTCGAAAAACTGCGGTTTCACTGCGAAGAATGCAGGCACGGTCAAGCCGTTCGCGTTACTGCGCGGCACCGCGTTCATGATGATTGGACCACTGAGCGCGGTCGTCGCAGAAGAGAACGCGCTGAGATTTGATCTCACGGCAGTGAATTCGTAGCGGCCGGTGGTTCCGTTCACGGCTCCGTTCGCGGCCAGAGTTGGATCACCGGAAGTGGCGTTTGTGTCTGCGCCCGCGTTCACGCCCACTCCAGTTCGCGAGACGGTTCCCAGGCCGAAGCCCACATCCGAGGCTACGATCCTGCTTGCCGTCGTTCCCGAACTCGTGACCGTTGCCGTCATCGATAGAACGTAGGCCGCGTTGCTTCTCAGTTTGAGTGGAACTTGCGCGGTGACGAAGCTGTTGGTGTTGCTTGGACCAAGCTCGCCGAGGTTGATCGAAACGGCCAGGGGACTGTTGGCTACTCCATCCGTCGTGACGCCTCCACCGGAATTACCCGTAAGAGTGACTGCGCCTCCGGAGTTGATTTCGACGAACTTCGAAACGGTTGCGCTCATGCTGACTGTTCCGGTCGTCGACTGTGCGAAACAAGTCACAGCCGCAAGCACGAGCAAGATCGAGAGCAGTAGTGGTTTGATAAGTAGGCGGGGCATATTCGGATCCTTTGGAGAGGTGAGAAACTGGTCGTCGGCCGTCAGCCAGAAGAAGCTGACGGCCGGCGCCATTTAATGCGGAAGGTTGTTAAAGATTAAAGCGCAACAACCGTAAACTGAGCGGTGATCGTGATCGCCGGAGCGGGATCGAAGAACTGCGGCTTGACGGCGAAGATCGCAGGCACAGTCAAGCTGGTATTGCTACTGGCCGCAACGGCCTGGTTGATGCGTGGTCCACTCAAAACCGCACCCGACACAGCATAAGCGCCGAGAGTGGAGTTGGCTCCAGCATAGACCCAGCGTCCGTTGGCATCCGTGCTGCCGCCAACGGTCGGATCGCCGGGAGTAGCATTCGTGTCTACACCAGCGGCGAGATTTGCCGGGCGTGCGGCAGGCGTCAACCCGAAGCCGACGTCGGTGTCTTTCAGGCTAAATGCTGTCGCGCCGGCGCCGGCAACGCTGCTAACCATATTGAGTTGATAGGCAACGTTGCTGCGAAGTCTGAGCGGCACACTCAATTTCACAAAACTGTTTGTATTGCTTGGGCCCAGTTCGCCCAGATTAACAACCACTGCCAGCGGGCTGTTTGCGGTACCATCCGTGATAACACTGCCACCCGAATTTCCCGTAAGCGTGACGGCGCCGCCGGAAGTCAATTCCACAAAATTCGAAACGGTTGCGTTCATGGTGACGGAGCCGGTGGTCTGAGCACTGGTCACTGTTGCAGCCATCGTTAATAAGGCTGTTAAAGTCAGGGCTTTCAGGACGCCCTTCGTAAATTTAGACATGGTCAATTAACTCCTCTAGGGTTGGGGGATAGTAGGCTCAGGTCCGCTTTGTAAGGAAACTGAGGGAAAGGTTGGTATAGGGAATAGCTCGGTTCCGGACGGATTCAAGCAGCTTATGGCAGCGCTTCACCCTACATCAGCGCAGCGTCAAGGATGATAGGAAGTCCACAGTTTGTTTGTCAATGACAATTCTGGTTGAACAGACTGGCGATGTGACAGGTCAGCGGGCAAGTTGACAGGAAATGCCGGGATTTGAGGCGATTTACATGTATAATCCCCCACCCGATCTCTGGAACAATCACACGAAACACCCATCATGAACGCCGATCCCATCTCTGAGTTTTACACCAGTCACCCCTATCCGCCGCCGCTGGAAAACTTGGATCGTGCTCGCGCGCTCTGGGTGGACGAGAACGTTCATCGTGCCGAGTGGCATCTGCTCTGGCCTTATAAAGAGTACCGGGCTGATTTTGATGTGCTCGTGGCCGGATGCGGAACGTGGCAAGCAGCCAAGTTCGCGCTCACACATCCCAAGGCCCGCGTCGTGGGGATTGATGTCAGTCCGACAAGTCTCGAGCACACTGAGAAGCTGAAACAGAAGTACAGTCTGACGAATCTCGAAACGCGGCAGCTCACTATCGAGAACGTCGGCGGCCTGGACCGGCAGTTCGATCACATCGTTTGCACCGGCGTGTTGCACCACCTTGCCGATCCCGAGGCGGGTTTGCGCGCGCTGGAATCGGTGTTGAGAGCCGAAGGCGCGATGTACCTGATGCTGTACGCGCCTTACGGTCGCACGGGCGTTTACATGTTTCAGGAGTACTGCCGCCGGCTCGGCGTCGGCACTTCGAGACAGGAGATTAACGATCTGACTGCGGTGCTGAAGACCGTGCCTCAACATCATCCGTTGTTGTCGATGGTCCGCGGCTCGAGAGAAGAGCTGGACGCTGATGCTCTCGCCGATGCGCTGCTGAATCCGCGCGACAGGACGTACTCAGTGTCGCAACTGTTCGACTTCATTGAAGCGAACGACTTGCTGCTCCAGCGTTGGTACTGGCAAGCGCCGTACGTGCCGCAATGCGGTGCGATCGCAACGACTCCGCATGCGGATAAGTTGAAGGCGCTTCCTGAACGCGAGCAGTACATGCAGATGGAGTTGTGGCGAGGCTTGATGACTAATCACGATTTCGTCGTCTATCACAAGGACGTGAACAAGGATCGATTGAGCGTTAGTTTCAACGACGACCGCTTTTTGCGGTATGTGCCCGTTCGTCGCGCGTGGACCGTGTGCGCCCACGAACAACTGCCGCCCGGCGCGGCGGGTGTGTTGCTGAACCAAACCCATCTCTTCAACGATCTGTATCTTCTCATCGACGCGGAAGAGAAAGAGATGTATGAGGCGATCGACGGACGCCGCAGCATTTCTGACATCATCGAGAAATCAAATGGAACTCCCGAGACGGCTCGAAGGTTTTTCGAGAAGCTCTGGTGGTACGATCAAACAGTGTTTGATACGTCAATCTTGTAAATCCTGTCTAAGCGACCTCACAGAACACTTTGATCGCGCCATTTGGATTCGTCAGCTTCGCAAACAACTGTTCGTAATTCTCCAGCCCTTTAACCGGATCGGTCAGCAGTCTCCCCAACCACCCAGGATATTCGGCTTCCGCCTGCGCCATGTCCTTCACGCCCATTTCGAAGTATTCACGGTTCGCGTTGACAGTCCCCACCATCACCTTATTACCGAGGACGAACTCGAGATTGATCTTGTCTGCGGGGATCTCGATCCGTCGATCACCACCGGTTACACTCGACAACACCAGTACGCCGTTCTTTCCGAGTGCCTGCATGCTCTCAAAGACCACGGGGGAGAAACCGGTCGCTTCGAAAATCATGTCGAACGGTCCATACTTCTTCGCGCCTTCGATGATCGAAAGCTGTTGAGTCGATTGGTATCTCGCGCCGATCGCTTCGATCAGCTCGGAATTAAGATAAGGTCCTGGTGTCTTGCCAAACGTCGTTACCTCCAGGCCTCTGAGTCGCAATACGAGGGTCGCCAGCAAACCGATCGTGCCGGCGCCCATCACCGCCGCGCGCCGCGGTTTCCACACACGTAGCCGGCGTTGTATCTCGTACGCCTGCGCAATGCCTTTCTCGACCACGGTCGTCGGCTCGAGCAACACGCCGACGTCTTTCAGACCCCGCGGGATCTTTACGATGAATTCCGTGTCGTCGACGTAGTATTCACTCATGTAGCCATGTCGCAGGTTGATGCCGCGCTCGAAGTACGTATCGTCAGTCGTCATGTCGTTGGTGCCGATCAAGTCGTAAATACTAGAGCCTGTCTCTTATACACATCTCCGAGCCCACGAGACTTAATAGCACATCTCGTATGCCGTC
>JBKPPH010000275.1:0-19260 GCA_046733535.1 Acidobacteriota bacterium | reverse complement strand
TGCGTCTCAACTAGAGGGCTGACGTTTTTGGCTGGATTTGAATACTTTCCTCACAGCAAGAATCGCCAGAAATGCAGAAATTTGGATCTATCTGCAAATAATTGAATCGCGTTCAAAAATACGGCGGCTGTGGTTTGGGTTTAGCGCGCTGTGGATAGCGCTCAGCCTTGCTTTCAAAGTCGGACGTCATTCTTGGGCACGGTCAGTACAGGGAGCGGCAGCGACCTGGTGAGTGATCATCCGCGATATTTTTTAAAGATTTTTGACTCTCATCGTTGACCAGGTCGCTACCGCTCCATGTACTGACTGTCTCCAAGAATGATCTCGGAGTCTTGAGGCAAAACCAAGGCGCTTCGTGCGACGAGAAGCAGACAGCGGGAGGCGAAGATTATTTGATTACTTCCATTTCAAAGTAGAGTTCCTTGCCGCGAAAGATGGTGGACAGATAGAACTCCCAAAATTTTCGCGTGAAGCGTAGCGAAGGCCAGCGCTGATCGAGATTGACCAGGAATTCAATCCCCAATGCTCGCCAGAGGTTTGCGAGACTCACGTGGGTCGTCAACGGCTTGAGCTCCGCTGAAGTATAGAACGGAAACGGCGTGCGCGACGGAACGAAGCACGTGAACGAGTAACTGTTGAAATGGTTTCGGTGAGTGGGATCGGTCGGCCAGTCGGGGTTTGAATAATGTGGCGTAACGATCTTCAGCCGGCCGCCCGGCTTCGTGATTCGATGCAGTTCGGTGACGAAGCCGAGTACGTCCGGAACATGCTCGATGACATGGCGGCAAATGATCTCTTCGAACTCGTCGTTGTTGAAAGGATAGGGGAAAATTCCGAGATCGTGAATGACGTCTGCGTGGCTGCGCGGGTTTGCGTCGATGCCGATCGCGCCGGGAAACTTGTTTTGCCCGCAGCCGACGTCAAGAACTTTTTTCCCTCTCGTTGAGGAGCTCTCAAGCATGCACTAGTTTTTGTTCCAAAAGCAGCGTGGCCAGCTCTTGCAGGTTTACGGCATGCACCGGTCGACCCAGCGCACGTGATACCTCGTCGAGTTTCATTCCGTCCAACATGATTGCTTCATCACTCTTGAGCATCTGTCGCGGTATCACGACGAACTCGCCCCTTGCCCTGTCATGCGCGTTCACCAGATCCTGACCGGTGAGCAAGCCCGCCACAGAAACGTCGCCGCCGAAGTAACTATTTTTCAGCGGCTCCACGGACAGTCGCGTTCCGAATCGCGCGTTCAACGTATCGATCATCTTCTTCAGCTCGGGCGCGAAAAGTATTCCCGTGAAGATCGTGCCAGGCTGCCGGCTTAACCGCGAAGCGTCTCGTTCGAGTCGTCGCACCAGTTTGCCAAACTCGTTTGCGAAAGACCGGACCATGCCGACGCCGTCTTCAATTTGCGGATAGTCGCCGTAATGCGATCTCGCCGGAATGCGGCGTCCGGCTCTTAAATAAATCTCGTCTCCGAGGAGTGCGAAGTTTGTCCCCAACCGTGCGTGAAGCTCTTTTTGCAGTTGCGCAACTTCATCGATAACGGTGCGACAAAAAGCGGGCGTCACTCGCGTTAGACGCGCATCGGTGTTGTAACGAGTAAGCCCAAGCGGCACGATCGCGACGCTGGTTATGCGCGGATACTCAGCCGCGAGATCGAGGATCGTTTTCTTCAGCACATCCCCGTCGTTGATCCCGGGACACAACACCACTTGGGCATGAACTTCGATCCCGGCGTCGAGCAGCCGTCGCATTTTCGGCGCGATGTCCGCGCGCTGTTTGTCGATGCCGAGCATGTATGCGCGAACGTCCAGATCGGTCGCATGCACGGAAACGTATTGCGGCGACAGGCGTTGTTCAACTATCCGGCGCATTTCGTCTTCGGTGATCGACGTCATCGTCGTGTAGTTGCCGTACAGGAAAGAGAGACGAACGTCTTCGTCTTTAATAAACAGTGAAGGCCGCGCGTCGCCGGGGTTGCCGTTGCAGAAACAGAAGATGCACTCATTCGCGCATTGTCGCGGCACGATCGGTTCGAACGCGAGGCCGAAATCTTCGCCTTCGCCGCGTGCCAGTTCTACTTCCCAGTCGTCACCGCTCTTCTTGCGCACCTCGAGCACGAGCTCGGTTTCGCCGGCAGTGTGAAAACGGAAATCGAGATAGTCGCGAACGACCCGCCCGTTCACCTTAATTATGCGGTCGCCGGATTCGAGATCCATTTCCGCGCCGAGACTGTTGGGAAGCACGTCACAGATCTCGACACCGCGACGGCGGATGTTTGTGACTGCTGGTGTAACTGCAAACTCGTACATTCAGTTCATACTGCCACAGATTTTCACGGATCGACACTCATCAGGGCTCCATGCGCCTTCATCCTGAAATCTGAGTACTCAAAATAGGGAAAACAATGATTATTGGGTTTTTGTTATATTTGACTTATGAAGAGACCTCTTTCCATCGCCGCCGCCCTTCTTGCCTGCCTAATCTCAGCATCAGCTCAGGAAACCGCCGGCGTTTTGCCCGTAAAGGCTAACGTCAACGATCCCGCAGGCGCAAACATTCCCGAATTGACCGAGATCTATCGCGTCGGCATCGGCGACGTGCTCGATATTCGTTTGCTGAACTCCGCGAATAGCAAGTCGACGTTATTCACGGTCATCGGCAGCGGCGTGATCGACCTTCCAGTCGCAGGCGGAGCTATTTCAGTTGCCGGTCTCACTCCCGAAGAGATTCAAAAGCGGATTGCGGCGGAACTCAAGAGACGCGCGGTGGAAGAAAACGCTCGCGTGTCGGTCGCGGTGCGGCAGTATCTCAGCCATTCAGTAACGGTGACCGGTCTCGTCGTCAACCCGGGCACGCGTTTTTTGCGGCGTGAGATCGTTCCACTCTACGTCGTGCTGGCGGAATCGCAATTACGCAACGACAGCGGTCGCGTGCTCATCATGCGCGGAGGCACTCCCGGAGAAGCTCACGACTTGAGCGATCCCGCGACCCTCAACCTCAACGTTCAATCGGGCGACGTCATTACTATCTCGAGCCGGCCGCAAGAGTTCTACTACATCGGCGGGCGAATCAATTACCCGGGGCAGAAGTCGTTCCAGCCAGGGATCACGCTGCTCCAGGCCATTCTCGCTTCCGGCGGTACGTCGCGATCTGAAAACCGCGTTGAGATCTCGCGCGAAGGCGCCGATGGCCGCCTCGTTACAACTCGCTACAACATCAAGCAAATCAAGTCGGGAGCAGTCGAAGATCCCAAACTCAAGGCCGGCGATCGCATCGAAGTCGGCCGCTAAGCTGGGCTACAACAAGGCACAAAAGGCTCACACCGTCGGTGAATCAGTTTGTGTTTTGTGCCTTCCCGCGGCTCAAATTTATTGACAATCCGAGCCCTCTTTGTTAGTTATGCAGGGCGATTCGTGCCGCCCCTGACAATCCAGCGACCTAGACTTGCGTTGATCCAACTTTCAATAGTGGACGAGTACAAGTTCTATGAACAATAAACTTAAGCCTGCCCTGATAGGCGGCGTCGTTTTAGGCTTACTCTCAGTCATCCCGTTTGTCAGTGCTGTAAACGTATGCTGCTGTCTCTGGGCGATTCTCGGAGGCATGCTGGCGACGTATCTGTACGTAAAAAACTCGCCGATCCCCGCCACCCCCGCTGACGGCGCGATCCTGGGCGCGATCGCTGGAGTTGTGGGCGCAGTAATCTCGATAATCCTTGGCATACCCGTCTCGCTCGCGATGGGACCGACAATGAGAAACCTCATCGTTGGTATGGTCGAAAGAATTGATCCGCGGCAGGCAGATATGATGCGCCAGCAGTTTGAAAGCGCCGGCTCAGCCATTGGTCCAGTCATCGTTAACGCTCTTATTCTTGCTGTCCTACTGTTTGTTTTCTCAGTAATCGGCGGCCTCATTGGCGTGCCGATTTTCGAAAAGCGCAAAGCCGCGCTGCCACCTCCTCCGCCAAACATGGGCGGCGGACCGGGCGGATACGCCGCGTAAGCGACACTCTTATTTGATCTCCGGAATCTTTCAAAACTAGTCTTCAGGAGAAACTAATGGCTCAAGAATGGACTCCCCCGCCCGGACCAGGAACGCCCGGCAGCGTTCCGAACTATCTGGTGTTGGCAATCATCTCGCTCTTCTGTTGTCTGCCGCTCGGAATCGTCGCGGTAATCTTTGCGGCGCAGGTGAATAACAAGGTCGCGGCCGGCGACACCGCAGGCGCCCTCGATGCTTCAAAGAAAGCAAAGATGTTCAGCTACATCGCCCTCGGCTTGGGATTGGCGGGAATCATCTGCTACGTACTGTTCTTCCTGATCATGGGTGTTGGCATGGGTTTGGCGGGCAGCAGCTCTAATTTTTAGAGGCGATGTAAACGCACACGCCCGACTCAAAACATTTCGACTCGCGCTTCGTATTTATTTGCCCGGCTGATTCGCAGCCCGGCAAAATGAATACGGAGCGCGAGCCGATTGGAGACGTAAAAGCAAATGAGCAGATACTGCACAAAGTGCGGAGCCATTAACGATGATACGGCGCAGTATTGTATGAACTGCCAGGCTTCGCTTACTCCCGTGAGCACCGGTTACCAGCCGATGCAGTCTGTCAATCCGGGCGCGATGACTGATTGGAAAGCGATGGGCGGCGACAAGAAAATCGTGGCCGGCATACTCGCGATCCTGGTTGGCAGTCTTGGCGTGCACAAGTTCATCCTTGGCTATACGACTGAAGGACTCATCATGCTGCTAGTGACCGTCTTGACCTGCGGCATACTCGGAATCGTCATGAGCGTCATCGGTATCATCGAAGGAGTAATGTATCTCACGAAGTCAGACGAAGAGTTTGTAAGAACGTACATACAGAGCAAGAAGGGCTGGTTTTAAGGTTCCTCCCACATCAGCTTCCGGCCTCACTTTACTCCGATAGCCTTTCAAGGCAGCATAATCGTCGTCATGGATCGTGAGTTCATCTACCGGCGGTCAACCGTCATTGCAATCTGGTCGTTGTTGCTGGCCGGTGCGGTCTACCTGTTTGTGTTTGAACCTGGGAAATCGGGTTTCTTTCCCATCTGCCTCTTTCGATACTTTACCGGTTTCACTTGCCCCGGCTGTGGCTCGACGCGAGCGTTACACCAGATCGTTCACGGTCATTTTCTGACTGCCTTCACACTGAATCCGCTTTTGCTCGTGTCGATTCCGTTTATGCTGTTCGCGTTTCTTCGTTACAGCATAACCGTGCTGCGTGGCGGCGTGCCGCGGCCGAATGCGTTGCCGGCGCCGTACATTTATGCGTTATTCGTGGTGGTTGTTTCGTTCTGGATCTTTCGTAACACGTCGTTGTATCCGTTCGTCTCGTGATTAGCACGGAGGTGTTGATAATGCGCGTGGCTCTTGTTCTGCTCGTCTTGCTCGTGTTCATCGTGCCGCAGCCACCGGTTCGTGTGTTGGCGTCCGGCACTTCGTCTGTGCGTCCGGTCCACACGTTTTCGATTGTCGCGCGCGATCCTGCGACGGGCGAGTTGGGTGTGGCCGTGCAGTCACACTGGTTCTCGGTTGGTTCTATTGTCGCGTGGGCGGAAGCAGGTGTTGGAGCAGTGGCGACGCAGTCGTTCGTCGATCCGAGTTATGGGAAGAACGGTCTTGACCTGATGCGTGGCGGGAAGAGTGCGCCCGATACGTTGAAAGAACTGCTCGCGAAAGATGAAGGAAGAGAAGTCAGGCAAGTCGCAATGATCGATGCGCAAGGACGTGTCGATGCGTGGACCGGCAAGAACGACATTCAAGCAGCGGGTCACATCGTCGGGAAAGATTTTTCCGTGCAGGCCAACTTGATGCTCAACGACAAAGTTTGGCCGGCGATGGCCCGCGCTTTCGAGAACACGCGCGGGGATCTCGCGGAGCGAATGTTGGCCGCACTCGATGCGGCGCAGGCAGCGGGTGGCGATATTCGCGGGCGACAATCAGCAGCGATCATCGTCGTCACCGGCAAACCAACCGGACAGGCGTGGAAAGATCGCACCTTCGATCTGCGCGTCGACGACAGTCCGGAACCGTTGCAGGAACTTCGCCGTCTCGTAAAATTACAACGTGCCTACAACCACATGAATGCAGGCGATCTGGCCGTCGAGAACAAAGACAACGAAGGCGCGCTGCGCGAGTATGGAGCGGCGGAGAAGTTGGTCCCGGACAATGCCGAGATGATCTACTGGCATGCGGTGGCGCTGGTGAATATGGGCCGCGTCGATGAGTCGTTGCCGTTGTTTCGCAAGGTGTTTGCGATGGACCCAAACTGGATCACGCTGACCCCGCGACTGCCGAAGTCGGGACTCCTGCCGGACGATCCGAAGATTATCGAGAAGATTGTCTCTGCCGGTGGCCCACGGAAAAAATAGGTTCTTTTTGGGACTTTTAGGATCTAAACTAAAGCTCAACCCTTGACGGCTGTTGACCTCTCGCCTTATAAACAGAGGCACTCTTGTAGCCCCGTCCTCCCGCCATTAGGAAACGAATCGAGGCACTAAGCATGCGTACCCTTACCCCCGGAGAGTGGTATCTGCGTTTCACTTGCGAGCACTGCAGCAGCAAACAGATTCTTTTTCAGGATCTGTCGCAGGGCGAGGCGAAGATCAAGGCTACTTACGTCGTTGAGTGTGCGAACTGTTTTCACAAAGGCTCGTACGACGGCGAACACATCGAGCGCTACCAGCACCCGTTAGAAGACACGTGAATCGGTGTTCCGTTGATTGGTCCTATCAACCATCAAACACAATCCCATGATGAAGTAGAAGACCGTCACTACTTCGGAGTCTCCCCAGTTGTAATGGACCAAGCCACTGGTGAAGAAGCCAAGCGCGCCGCCTAACGCGCCGACTGCCAGGCCTCTCGAGAAGTTTTCGAAATTCGAACCTCGGATCTCTTCGGGGTCGACTTCGCAACGTGAGAGTCGCCAGAGCATGCGGATGTAGACGGCGAACAAAATCAACCAGACGATCAGCGCCGGGACGCCGCGTTCGAGCGCGATCTGTAGCAGGTTTGAATGCATGTGGCCGATCGGCTGGCGGCCGTTGTCAAACAAGCCCCACTCACGCCAGTGTCCTTTAATAGAATCCATCCCTACGCCGGCCAGAAGATGTCGTGGTTTACTGACGAGTAGTTCGAACCCTTCTCGCCAAACCGTCTGGCGCCAGCTTGTCGATTGATCTTGCCTGTCGATGAAACCGATGCTGCGCCTCTGCTGAAGCAAAAAGATGCTTCCGAGCACGAGCGGGATCGCACACGCGCCCGCGATCAGGATCGTGCGGCGCGACGACGTCAGCAGCAACATCGTAACGGCGGAAACCGCGAAGCCGATCCACGACGCTCGTGTGACTGTCATTCCGAGTGCGAAGACCAGCCCCAGCACAGCAAGGACCAACAACAATCCCAGCAAGCTCTTCTTGCGCCTCAGCGCGAGAAGTATTCCTAACGCGAGCGACGCGATCAGTTGCAGCACTTCGGCGTACGTGACCCAGTGGTTATAAAAGCCTGTCGCGCGCCAATCGCGTCCACGCGACCAGCCATCGATTCCCAATTGCTCCAGGCTGTTTGTTCCAGGCAGCAACTGTCCGCGTGGCACTTCCAGTTCCGGCATCCATTCAACTCGATAAATCCTAACTTTCGCGACCGGGGTTCCAGCGGCAAGCGCCGCCGCGATCTCTTCGGGACTATCGACACGATGCTCGTCAATTTCCCAAACAATGTCGCCCTTGACGATTGGTGCCGGCTGACTGACAGTCCTCGTGCGAAACACTGCTTTCGCGAGTGGACTGCCGGAGGCGACACCCTGAACCTTTACGCCTTTGCCAACCGCGAATTGTTCGGCTGTCAACAGCACGTTCAACATGCACGAGCCAATGAGCGTGAGTGCAAGCAACCGCGCAATGCGAAGCGAGCGCACGTTCTGCGACACGAGATAGACAATCGTGAAGAGGCTGGCGGCGCGCATCTTTCCAATCGACATGACGGGGTTGTAAGAGAAAATGCCTGAGACGCCGCTAAGGACGAAGAAGCCGAGCAGTGCATAATCAACCGGCGAGCGAAACAGCGTCGGGCGCGGATAGCACGCAAATCGCGCCACCCAGAAGCCGAGGCCCAGTAGCCACGCCGTCTGCGTGATGGCTATCGAATGAGGCGCGGATGCGGCAATGAGAAAGAGGCAGCCAATGATGGCCCGGTCGAGCCAGGTCGAAATCTGCATACGCGGCATATTAGAATGCTGCCGGTCTACTATTCCATCTCAAAAGAGAACTTTCATGCGCGCCACCCTGTTAATCCTGCTGTCAATCTTATCAATCGTGTCCAATGCTGTTGCGCAATCCGAAGATCAAGTGAAATTGATCCAGGACGACGCGCGTACGAAAGCTGCTTTCGACTTCATCGATAAGGAGCGCGACGGAATCTTGCGCGAGTGGATCGCCATCACCGAGATCAACGCGCCTTCGAAACACGAACAGGAGCGCGCCAAGTTTATCGAAAGTCTGCTACGCAAATACAAGCTCGACATTCGTTACGACTCCGCCGGCAACTTGATCGCAACGCGCAAGGGCACCGGAGGTGGACGAGTCACTGTATTCGACGCTCACTTGGACACGGTGTTTCAGCCGGGTCTAAAGATCAAAGCCACCGTTCGCGAGGGCCGCGTTTACGCTCCCGGCATTGGCGACGACACGCGAAACATCGAAGCCCTGCTCGCAACGATCCGCGCACTCGACGCTGCTGCGATTAAAACCAAAGGCGATCTCGTGTTTCTGTTCACGACCGACGAAGAAGCCGGAATGAGCGGCGCCAAGCAGTACACGAAAGAGAACAAAGGAAAGGTCGACTACTACATCGCGCTCGACGGCGGTTACGAGGGATTCACCTACGCCGGCATTGGCATCAACTGGTATCGCCATCACTTCATTGGACCAGGCGGTCACACGCGTTCGCGCACGCCTCCTTATTCAGCGACCTTGCCGATGGCACGTGCGATTGCACGCATCTACGAGTTGAAGGTTCCAACCAATCCTTCGTCAAACTTGAACATCGGTATGCTGGGTGGATCGGAAGTGCCCAACGCGAAGGCTTCGGACGCGTGGTTCTCGCTCGATTTGCGTTCGACCAGCAATGATGTAATTGCAGATCTGGAAAAGCAGATTGCAGCGATTCTTGAGGAGGAAGCGAAGCGGGAAGGGATGACGGTGAAGACGGACGTGGTCTCGACATCACCCGCCGCTGTTCTGCCGGGCAATCGCGAGTCGCAACTGGTGAAGGTGGCGGAGGCGGTGCATCGCGCGATGGGCTTCGATCCGCCGATCGGAAACGCCGGTTCGAACAACTCCAGCGCCGCCCTCTTGCAGGGTATCACCTCGATCTCGACCGGAGCCGGACCATGCAGCGACTCACACGCGTTGACTGAGAACTGCGAAATCGAACCATTTTATAAAGGAATTAAAAAGATTCTTCTGCTCGAGCTGGCCCTGGCCGGCCTCACTCAATGATCCGGCTTTCATCCGGTTTTTTGATCCGGGTAAATCCGTGGTTAAAATCCACTCAGCATCACGAACCCGGTGCGCAGGATGATCTTCAAATCCAACAACAGCGACCAGTTCTCAATGTAAAAAAGATCGAGCCGCACCATCTCTTCAAAAGGCAGACGGTTCCTTCCCGAAACCTGCCACAATCCGGTCAATCCCGGTTTCATGTCGAGCCGCTTCCGGTGCCACAACTCATAAGCTTCGACTTCATACGGGATCGGCGGGCGTGGTCCAACCAGGCTCATATCGCCTGACAAGACGTTCAGAAGCTGCGGCACTTCATCGAGACTGGTGCGTCGCAAAATCTTTCCGACTCGCGTGATGCGTGGATCGGCGAGGAGTTTGTAAGTCGGTTTGTGATCGTTCCCGAGGTTCGCCTCAGCTCGGCCCGCAATGAAAGCGCGCTGGTATTCGCGATGAAGTTCGGGATCTGCACCCGCCTTCATCGTGCGGAACTTGTAGAGCAGAAAGAGCCGGCCATCCATTCCGACTCGTTCCTGCGTGTAAAAAACAGGACCTCTTGAATCCAACTTGATCAGCAGAGCAATCAACAACCACAGCGGCAATAGCAGTGCGATCGCAAGTGCGGAGATAACCAGATCGAAAGTGCGCTTCAAGATCCGCGCGCTGCTCGATAAAGGTTCTCGGAACAGACGAATCATCGGCAAGACGCCGATCTGATCGATTTCGGTCTTGCGCGGCAGGCAGTTGAACAGACTCGGCGCGATGCGAAACTCGACGCCGCGTCGACGCCCGCAACGCATCATTACTTCGAACAGCGTGTCACCATTCACTTGCGGGTCGGCGATGATGACTTCGTTGGCGCCGGAGTCGCGAATCACCTCCGGCAGTGATTCGAGGGTGCCGATCACTGGAACGTCTTCGTATGTGATCGGGGCGGCCGGTACTGCGCCGGCTTCTGTTTCAACGACTCCGATGACGCGGTAACCAAGCGCCGGCCGCTCGCGCATTTCTCGAATGCACAAAGAAGCCTCTGGACCACGGCCGACGACGAGCGTGGGAATCAGATTGATCTGGCGGCTGCGTGCAAACGTTTGCACCGTTCGCATCACGAACCGCAGCATGCCCACGCTGAACAGCACGAGGAAAAAATCAGCGACAAACACTCCGCGTGCATACGAAAACGCACGAAACTCAAAACCGCCGCGATACAAAAACGCGGCTGCGACGATCAGCAGCGAACCAATGGCCGTTGCCTTGAAGATGCGTATGCCGTCGTCGACGAGAGAAAACTCACCGCGCACGCGGTACAGATCGCAGTAGCGAAAGCTCAACAACCTGATGCACACGACGAACAGCAGCAACGCGGCGTACGGAGCAAAACGATGGCTCCACGCCAGCGTCGTCCCTGCAGCAAACACGGAAGCCCGCTCACGAACATAGAAGGCAACTATGAATGAGAATGCAGCAGCGACTGCGTCGGCAACAACGAGCGCGACCTTTACTGAAGGCACGATCCATCGCGGTGCGCGCCCTGGCACACGCACGAGGCTGGCGTCGATCGTCGATTGTCGAGTTCGTTCTGCTCTCACGCTTTATTAAACATGATGTACAAGATTTTCCTATTCGAGTATATGGTGCACAATTTCATTGATGACCTCGACCGACCGCCGCGGAGTTGCACTCGACTTCTTCTGCACCACCAGCTTCCGCAGTTCATCCGCATTCGACACGCGCTGCAACCGGCCTTCCTTCACCAGCTCTTCATCCACAGCCGCCCACTTACCCGCGTAGATACTAACCGCCGGCACGCCCAGCGCCGCCGCTTCACGATTGATCGTTCCACCTGCACTAATCACAAGATCGCTCACGGCGATCAGGTTAGCACCATCCAACGGCCTCGCAGGTACAATCAAGCCTTCCGCCGAATATGCGGCGCGCTGGCCTTCGTTGCGCGGCAGTAGTATCACCTGCACGTTCTCTTTCGCCACCAGCATCGCTAGCGCATCGTCAAACAACGTGTTTTGAAAGCGGTGATACAACGCGTCATGCGCCGGCGGTCGCATCAGGACCAGCACATTATCCGGGTTGACACCAAGCTCACACAACTGCGCCCCAAACAGCGGGTCGCGCTGAAAGCCCGCGAGATAAACATCTTCCTTCGTGCCGTGATAGCGGCGGACTCTTCCCGCCGTCGCTCCGTAATGTCGCAAACGCTTCGCGGGAAAGCTCGCGGGGACGATTATCCGAGAAGCAAGACGAAACGCGAGATGATTTGCGGGTTGGTGTTCGTAGTCCATCGACGTCACGGTCTTGATACCGATGGCGCGCGCCGCCAGGATCTGCGAATAAGAATTGTGACTGATGGCGAGATCAAACTTGCGCTTGCGCGCCCATCGCGCGAGCGTCCACGCGCGACTCAACACACTCCTCGCCTTCGCCGGCAGAGCGCGACCACCATGAACACCGGCGACGTGAGGCGTGAACCCTGCCGCATGTGCGAGTGGAATCGTTTCCGTAAACTCCCTCGCAGTGATCTCGATGTCGTGACCTTGCTCGGTAAACTTCGGCGCTAGTGCTTTGAAGAACGAAACGTGAGGAGAGTTTGCAAGATCGATCCAGAGACGCATCGCCCGTCACCACTGGATCTCGACTAATTTACCGCGATCGCGAAGCGACTGTTCCGCGGCTTCGATCATGTTCACCATCCGCAGTCCGGCTGGTCCATCGGTCTCCGGCTGTCTGTTGTTTTCAACGCACTCGATGAAATGCAGCGCCTCCGTTTGCAACGCTTCGGTGTTGTCGAGGCGCGGCGCCCACATGTCACCCGATCGATAACTCACGAGCATCCGGTAGACGTCCTCCCGGCCGGGCGCAACGCTGATGCCTTTGTCGTAGACCTTCAATTTTTCACTGGGCTCGAGATCGTCGTACAAAATCATCTTTTCGCTGCCGCCGATCAACGTGTGACGAACTTTCACGGGCGTCAGCCAGTTAACGTGCACGTGCGCAATCTGCGCGCTGTCGAAAAAGAGCGTGATGTACGACACGTTTTCAGGCTGGCCCGGAACGTGACTGATGCCTGTAGCAGAGATGGCGATCGGCTTGGCCGGAAGGACGTAGTCCATGATCGAAAGATCGTGAATCGCGAGATCCCAGATCACATTGACGTCGTGTTGAAAGAGACCGAGGTTAACGCGGACGGCGTCGTAATAATAGATCTGGCCCAGTTCACCGGAAGCGATCAGATCGCGAATCTTTCGCACGGCGTCGGTGTAAACGAAAGTGTGGTCCACGAGCAGCACGAGGTTTCGCGTAGCTGCTTCGTCAACGAGCCTGCGTGCCTGGTCCGATGTCATTGCCAACGGTTTTTCGACGAGTACGTGCTTGCCGGCTTTCAACGCCGACATCGCCAGTTCGAAATGCGAGGACACGGGAGTGGCAATTACGACAGCATCAATTTGCGGATCGTCGATCAGCTCAGACGAATCACTACAAGTCTTGAGTCCGGGATAGATTTTCCCCAGCGACGACAGGCGCTCTTTCCGCAGGTCGCACACGCGCGTGACAGCAGAACCCGGCGCCGCCATAAAGTTTCGCACCAGGTTCGGCCCCCAATAGCCGTAGCCGATTACACCAACTCTGATCATCTTTGTTTGCGAACGTCTCCGATCACGCGCGCGGGCACGCCTGCCACGATAGCGAAGTCGGGAACGTCTTTCGTGACGACAGCGCCCGCCCCGATCAAAGCTCCTTCGCCAATCGTAACCCCGGCGATGATGGTCGCATTGCTACCGATGCTCGCGCGTTTCCGAACGGTTGTTTTCACCACTTCCCAATCGGCTTCCGTTTGCAGGCTCCCGTCGCTGTTTACCGCACTGGGATAGACGTCGTTGGTAAACATCACGCCATGACCGATAAAGCACTCATCCTCAATCGTGACACCTTCACACACAAAACTGTGCGAAGAGATTTTGCAACGCGCTCCCACGCGCGCGTTCTTCTGAATCTCGACAAAAGCTCCGATCTTCGTTTCTGCGCCAATCGAACAGCCATACAGGTTGACCAGCTCCGGCTGGAAGATCCGCACGTCGCGTCCGAGGATTACATCCGCTGCTATTGGCATTCGTCAGTTCTGTTCCTCGAGCAAACGCGCCAGCGCATAGAGCATCCACGCCTGCGTCCAGCGCATGTAGGGTTTGCGAACCGTGTAGAAACGCCGTCGTTGATAATAAAAGAAGCCTCGCGTGTCGCGCAGGTTTTGAATAGTCCAGGCCGCAATCTTCTGGGCCAGCGTTGCTGCGTCGCTGTCCAACTCACGATACTCCAGGAGGGTGACGATTGCACTGGCAGCGGCATGCGCATCTGCGGGATAAGGGTCGTCATGGTAGTATTTCGGCCACCCGTCCGCAAGAAAGAAGTTGTGCTTCCAAAACTCATAACCGCGTGTGAGCGCCGGTTGAAACTCCGCACCAAACGAAGAGGCGTCGATTATGCGCTTCAAAGAAAACAGTACGTACGCCGTGTGAAAGTTGTCGATCCACGCCTGGTTCGCGTCTGTACCATAAAACCACGAGCCATCCGACCGCTGGTTGTTAACGACGTACCGCGTCGCTCGTTCAGCTAATTCAAAAAGCTCTTGCTCGCCGGTTAATTTACCAACACTCGCAAGCACTTCTGCGGCGAGCAGGCTGGCATTGAAAATTCGCGTATCAGTCTTCGGCGCATAACTGAAACAAAGCTCATCCTTGTTATCAACCGGCCGCGGCAAATCTTTTATGATGAAGTCACAAACACTCCGCGCCAAATCATGTGAATCATACCCGGCCTCGACCAACGCCCGCGCCGCAAACGAAGTCGGCACAATCGTCGGCGTATCTCGCGGCGCAAAAAACTTCCGGTTCTGCCAGTCGAAGTTGTACCCCCAACACGCGCCGCTGTAACCCTCGATCTTCATCGACAACAGTCCCGACATGAATTCGCGGACCTGCTTCTCAGACTCTTCAGTCTGGCGACGCCGGTGATTTGCGATTTGCGCGAGTGCGAACAACGCGATGCCCTTCGCGTTGCGCTCGGGTGGCACACGCGCCAGCGTTCGGAAGTCCGAAGGAGATCTTTTTAAGAGTTGCGTCCAGATGAGGCGAGCGTTGCGGGATTGGGCGAACGGCGTCGATTGGAAAAAGCGGCTGTTCAATGCGTCGAAAGGATCGTGTCCGGCGAAATCACGTTGTTGGCACCAGGCGAAGAGTTGGTCATAAGCGGACTGAAAGTTCATGTGCGAACAGACGTCTCGATACGCCTCGGTGTTTCGACAAAGCTCTCGTGCCAGAGTTCGAACATCAGTAACGTCCAAAGCAGCTTGCGATGATTGGCAACGCCGCGTTCGTGTTCGTCCTGCAATCGGGCCACATAAGCCGGATTAAAAACGCCTGCGCGTCGGACGCGTTCGGGCGACAGAAGATCTCTCGCGAGCGGGCGCAACTTAACCTTCAACCACTCCGCCACCGGAACTCCAAAACCTTTCTTTCCTCGACGCGTGACAAAGTGCGGCAACAATTCCCTCACCGCCTTCTTCAAGATGTACTTCGTTTTGTGACCGCGCAATTTGTAATTCGAAGGCAGCGACGCGGCAAACTCCGCCACGCGCGGATCGAGAAAAGGCGCGCGCACTTCCAGCGACACGGCCATGCTTGCGCGATCGACCTTCGTCAAAATGTCTTCCGCAAGATAGAGACGCGTGTCAACACTTTGCATACGCGTCATCAAATCGCTGCTGTCACACTCTTCCGCGATCCGCCGTGCTTCCGCATAGATCTCGCTGTCGGTGGTGGCAAGCACTTCCGGAGTCAACAACTGCCTCTGCTCCTCCGGCGTGAACGAGCCGAACCAAACGTGGTGACGCGCGACTGTGTCGTACTTCGCACCAGTCACAAACCGCAGTGCTTTGTAATCCAATGACAGGTTCTTCGTTTTCACCGGCAACAACCTGACGAGCGGTTCCACAACACCGTCACGCAGTGACGCAGGCACGCGTTTGTATAACTCGGCCCAGCGAAGACCCGCATACATCTGATAGCCCGCGAACAATTCATCTCCGCCGTCGCCGCCGAGCGCGACGGTTACGTGCTTGCGAGTGAAACGCGAGAGGAGATAAGTGGGCACAAGCGAAGGATCGCTAAATGGCTCGTCCATCCACGCGCCGATCTCGCTCACCAGATTCGCCGCGAGGTTAGCGCTGAGACGCTCTTCGTGATGGTCCGTGCCGAGATATTTCGCGACACCGCGCGCATACGCTGACTCGTCGAACGAAGACTCAGCAAACGAGATCGAGAACGTCTTCACCGGCTCGGATGACGCGCGCACTGCGAGTGCGGCAACGGTCGACGAATCAACGCCGCCAGACAACAGCACGCCTAACGGCACGTCGGAAACCAAGCGCATACGCACAGCGTCGGCGAGCAGTTCGCGCAAGTGTTCGGCAGCGTCCTGCTCGGACGGAACTGGTTCGGCTGTTCTGTAACTTAGCTGCCAATATCGCTCGACGCACACGCGCCCGTTTTCGAGTGTGAGCTTGTGCGCCGCGGGAAGTTTGTTGATGCCTTCGTAGATCGAAAGTGGTGCGGGAACGTAATCAAACGACAAGTATTGTCGCAACGCCTGGAGATTGGGCGCCGGCTTCACCGCCGGATGCGCGAGCAGCACTTTCGGTTCGGAGGCAAAGAGCAGTGTGTTGTCAAAAACACCCCAGTACAGTGGCTTCTCGCCGAAACGATCGCGCGCGATGAGCAAGCGTCGGCGCCTGCTGTCCCACAAAGCAAACGCGAACATGCCGTTCAGTTCGCGGACCATTCCGTCGCCGTATTCTTCGTACAGGTGTGGCAACACTTCGGTATCGGACGCGCTGCGGAAAGTGTGTCCGCGAGTTTCGAGCTCGGCCCGCAGCTCGCGATAGTTGTAGATCTCGCCGTTGAGAATGACCGCGACGCTCTTGTCTTCGTTGAAGGCGGGTTGTTCACCCGTCACCAAATCGATGATAGCAAGACGTCGCATGCCGAGTGCGGCGCCGCTTGTTACGAACAGACCTTCCGAGTCGGGGCCGCGATGGACCATGCGCTCACACATCGCGTGCAGGAGTTCTCGCCCGCCCTCCACAGGCGGCACGTTAAAATCCAGATTGGCCCAGCCGGTAATTCCGCACATTTTATTTCTTGAGACGATCTTTGAAGCCTAACCGCTCGCGCACTGAGTAGATCGCCTTCGCCTGAGACTCGTGATACGTGCGCACGAGCATTTCGGCGAGCAGGCCCATCAACAAAAATTGAACACCGACGGCGAACATCACTATGCTTAAGATTGGCAGCGGCGTCTGCACGAAGTCTGCTTTGTGAATGAGTTTGAGGAAGACGGCATACAGTCCTCCCAAAATCGAGATCGCAAACGCCAACATTCCGAAGGAACCAAAAACGTAGATCGGTTTCGTTTGATACGACGCCATGAATTTGATCGTCATCAGATCGAACACGACCTTGAGTGTTCGCGAGAGTCCGTATTTCGACTTGCCCATCGTGCGCGCATGATGCTCGACCGGTATCTCGGTGACGCGAGCACCGGCCCATGCTGCGTAGATTGGGATGAAGCGGTGCATCTCGCCGTACAAGCGAACGTCCTGCAACGACTCGCGACGGTAAGCTTTCAACGAACAACCGTAATCGTGCAGCGGCACTCCGCCAATCCATGAGATCAAACGATTCGCAATCATCGAAGGGATCTTGCGCGTGATCATCTTGTCTTTGCGGTTTTTGCGCCAGCCGGAAACGACGTCGTAGCCCTCCTCGAGCTTTTCCAACAAGCGCGTGATGTCGGCCGGATCGTTCTGGAGATCCGCGTCCATCGGAATCAGCACTTCCCCGCTCGCGGCATCGATGCCGGCGGCCATAGCGGCTGTTTGGCCGTAGTTTCTCCGCAATGCAACCACGCGTACACGCGGGTCGAGTTCAGCGATTTCGCGCAGGATTTTTAGGCTGCCGTCGGTAGAACCATCGTCGACGTAAACAATTTCCGCCGTGCGGCCGAGCGTTTTCAATGCCTCGTCGAGCTTCGCATGCAGCGGCAGAAGGTTCGGCTCTTCGTTGAAGACCGGAAGAAAGACCGACACGTCAGGAGCGTTGACTGTGGGAGTCGTTCGCTCGTCCTTGATTTCCTGTTCGTCGAGAATCTTCATGGAATTGGGGCGCGAGGCGCTGGCTGCATTTTAGACTATTTTGCCTGAAACCATTCGACAAAGCGGCGTAGACCCACTTCGATCTGAGTTTTTGGGTCGTAACCGAGTAGCGCTCGCGCCTTCGAAATGTCGGCGAAGGTTTGGGGAACGTCGCCCGGTTGCGGCGGTTGGCGATCGATTATCGCGTGTGTGTCCAGTTCTTTTTCGAGCAATGAGATCAGTTCACGTAGTTCAACGGTTCGCGACTCGCCGAGATTGATCACTTCGTAGTTGGTTTTGTCGTAATTGATGGCGGCCATGACGCCGTCGATGATGTCGTCGATGTACGTGTAATCGCGGCGCGTAGTGCCGTCGCCAAAAACCGGGATGGGCTTGCCTTCGCTTATCAGCTTGGCGAATTTGTGAATCGCGAGATCCGGTCGCTGGCGTGGTCCATAGACCGTGAAGAACCGCAGGCAAATGCAACGCAGATTGTACAGATGCGAATACGTGTGGCAGAGAAGTTCGCCCGCGCCTTTCGTTGCGGCATAAGGTGAAATGGGTTGACGGATCGGATCGTCCTCGCTGAACGGCACTTTGGCATTGATGCCGTAAACAGATGACGATGAGCCGAAGACGAACTGTTTGATGTTTTTGTGTCGCGCGAGCTCGAGCAGGTTTAGCGTGCCGTTGATGTTTGTTTCGGTGTAGAGCTGCGGCTCGGACAGTGAGGGCCGCACGCCGGCGCGTGCGGCGAGATGCACGATGCAATCGAAGTTATTCTGTTCGAATACTTGTTCGAGTGCGGCGCGATCTCGAATGTCAACTTCTGCGAGGGTGTAGCGCGGATCGTTGAGGTGGTTGCTTATGTTCGTACGCTTGATCGATGGATCGTAGAAGTCGTTGAAGTCATCGATAACGGTGATGCGCTCGACGTCGGTCGCGAGCACCCGATCGACTAAATGCGAACCAATGAATCCGGCGCCACCAGTGATCAGAAAATTCTTCATCAGCCTTTTGTAGCATAGATCCACAAATGCCAGCCCCATCGCGAAGCCATGTGCGATTCCAGTGAGCGCGGCAGAATCGATCCAAGCAACGGAAGCCAACGCTTGTTCAGAAAGTAAGTGCGCAGTTCTACGTGAGAGAAGTCTTTGAAGAGTTCGCGTGCTTCGGTTCGGGAATAAACTCGCGCGAGGGGATTGCCTGGGCCATCAGTGTTCCTGCTCAAGAATTCTTCAGAGCTTAAATATTCCGGTTGGGCTTTTAATTGTCGTGCGTGTTCGCGCAAGGCATCTTCGGGTTCACCGGTCAGAAGGTTAACGAGCTTCACGCCCGGGTCCCATCTTAAGAGGTGTGCGCCGGCGCGTCGAAGGAGTGAGATGTTGACGCGGTAATTGTAAGAATCGCGATGGTAAAGCATCACGATTGCGCGGCCGCCCGGACGAAGCACGCGATGGATTTCGCGCACTGCTGTCGCTGTGTCGGGTGTGTGATGAAGTACGCCGTGAGAGTAAACGATGTCGAATGAGTTGTTAGGGAA
>JBKPPH010000274.1:0-8768 GCA_046733535.1 Acidobacteriota bacterium | reverse complement strand
CAGGAGAACCCGTGGCAAACGTTGCATGAGCGTTACCAGGTTGGCACGCGTGTTCACGGCCGTGTCAGAAACCTGACCGACTTCGGCGCGTTCATCGAGATTGAGGACGGCGTTGACGGGCTTGTTCACGTTTCAGATATTTCCTGGTCGCGTCGCATCAAGCATCCGAGCGAAGTGCTGAAGAAGGGACAGGAGATCGACGCAGTCATCACCAGTATCGACAGCGAGAACCGCAGGCTGTCGCTTTCGATCAAGGACCTCGAGCCAAACGCGTGGGAGAAGTTCACGACCGAACACAAGCCCGGCGACGTGGTGCACGGAAAAGTCGCGCGCTTTGCCAACTTCGGCGCGTTCGTCGAACTGGACGACAATCTCGAAGGTCTGTGTCACATCTCGGAGCTTTCGGAAGAGCGTGTGGCGAAGCCGGAAGACGTGGTGCAGCTCGGGCAGGAGATGGATTTCAAGATCCTGCGCATCGATCCTGAAACAAAGAAGATTGGTCTTTCGGCGCGGGCTGTCGGTAAGGATGAACCGATAGTCGACACGAAGATCTATTCGTCAGAAGCGGGCGGAGGCATGGCGTCGCTCGGTGAGCTGGCGGACTTTGGATTGAGCAAACCTGAGAACAACGAATAATCCATACATCTGTAGCCACGGATTACACGGATTTACACTGAGTCTGAATCAGTGCAATCCGTGTAATCCGTGGCTAAATCCTTGCCCCGCTTGTTCGTTTTCTGATAGTGTACGACCAACGTAACCTCGCTACTCTCAAGCAGTTAAATTTCAATCGAGGTGATGCATGACAAAAGCAGAACTCGTCGAGGACGTAGCTCGAGCGGCTGAACTCACAAAAAAGGACGCCGAGCGTTTGGTCGAAATTGTCTTTGAAAGCATCATCGAAACCCTGAACCAGGGCGAGAAGATTGAGTTGCGCGGCTTTGGCAGCTTTCGCGTGAGAGAGCGCGGCGCGAGACGCGGACGCAATCCCAAAACAGGCGACCCCGTAAGCATTCCCGCTAAACGTGTGCCGTACTTCAAGCCGGGTAAAGAGCTGAAAGAACTAATCAACGACGACAATCCCGGCTCACACGCGGCGACGACAAACACTTCACGCGCGCTCAGCGACGACACCCGTCAGCCCCCCATCCTTTAAGCTCAAAACGATTCGAGGTGCCGAAAGTTGGAAAGATTGTGGAGTCCCTGGCGTGCCAGGTACATCGCGTCGGGCGCTGATTCAGAACGCGAGGGTTGCGTGTTTTGTGGGATAGCGGCCGACCCCGAACACGATGAGACGAACTTCGTACTTCACCGCGCCCAACATGGCTTTGTCGTCTTGAATCTCTACCCGTACATCAGCGGGCATTTGATGATTGTTCCCTACCTGCACACGAGCGAGTTTGATTCAGTGCCGAAGGAGATCACGGACGAGCTGATGGATCTGGCAAAGCGTTCGCAGACGGCGTTGCGTGAGGTCTATTCGCCGGCGGGATTTAACCTTGGGATGAATCTCGGTAACGCGGCGGGCGCGGGCATCGCGGACCACATGCACATCCATCTGCTGCCACGTTGGGCGGGCGACACGAATTTCATGACCACCGTCGGCGAAACGCGCGTCCTTCCCGAAGACCTTGCGACCACCTACTCCAACCTCCGAGGAAAAATCTAACCACGGATTACACGGATTTTAAATCGAGATTTAAATCCGGATTTCATCCGTGTCATCTGCGTTTACTGACTCGCCGTGGCAGCGCTTCGTCTTCGACTTCACCGCCGCGGCTGATCGGGACGTCAGACGGTTTGTTGTAACTGATTCCGCGTTCTTCGCTGTCGAGATTTCCCGCAGGCAAGGGGGGCAGTGGTCCGGTGAGCGGAGGATTGAAACCGGGATAGTCGATGCGCGCATGGTAGATCGCAGTCAACGCGCTGATCATCGCTTCGCGAATCGTCGTCAACTCCTGCAACGTCACATCGCATTCGTCGAGTTGTCCGTCGCTGATAATCGCGTCGACGATCTTGATCACGATGGCGCGAATGTTCTCGGGATCGGGCCGAGCTAGTGAGCGCGCTGCGGCTTCGCAGGAATCCGCCAGCATCATGATCGCGGCTTCTTTGAACTGTGGCTTCGGCCCGGGATAACGAAAGTCGGCATCGTCTACAGTCTGGTTGGGCTTCGCCTGGGCCTGCGCTTTACGCAGAAAGTAGTGCAGCGTTCGAGTGCCGTGGTGTTGCGGGATGAAGTCGGCAATCTTCGCCGGCAGACCAATCTCCTTCGCGAGCTTCGAACCGTAGGTTACATGACTGGTGATGATCTTCGCGCTCTGGTAAGGACGCAATCGATCGTGCGGGTTATCGCCCTGTTGGTTCTCGACGAAGTACTCGGGCGCGGCGAGCTTGCCGATGTCGTGATAGAGCGCGCCGATGCGAGCGAGCAGAGGATTAGCGCCCACTGCGCGACACGCATCTTCGGCGAGCTGGCCGACAGCGTGCGAGTGCTGGTTGGTGCCCGGAGCGCGTAAAGCAAGTTGGCCCAGGACCGGCAGATCGGCGTTTGAAAGTTCCAGCAGCTTGACGTCGGTGAGTATACCGAAGAGTGATTCGTTGATTGGCAAACCGCCGGCGGCAAAGACCGCGGTGAGTAGTCCGCCTGCCATTCCACATCCAGCCGCCATCAGAAACGTCCGCAGCGTAAGCGGCTGTTCTGAGTAGGCGAGGAGCGCGATAGCCATCACGACATTCACCGCGCCGACGAGTAAACCCGCAAGCGTGACAGACTGCCGCTCGCGATAACGTCCGATTCCGTAGATCGCGACCGAACATGAGACCATCGCAAACAAGGCCTTTTGCATTCCCCCGGGCGCCAGCATGCCGGCGAAAAGCGCGGTGATGATTCCGGTCAGGAAAGCGAGTTGTGTATCGACCAGCATTGCGACCAACAGCGCGGCCGCGGCGAAAGGTATCGCGAAGTTCCAGATGGTGGGTTCGTTGAACGGCGACTGCATTCGTGAGACGACGCTTTCGCTGAACGTAAATCCGACCCGCATGAGCGCCGTTTGCACGAGGATTGCCGATCCGACGAGCGCGAACGCTTTGTGTTTCGTCAAACTCAGCGGACTGCTGCCGCTCCTGTGTTCGGCAAACTTCCACGCCACCCAGTAGACGGCGATCACGATCAGCAGCAATCCGAAGAAGTTATGCCACGGTCTGCCGGCGTGACCCGCGCTCTTGATCGCGCCGATCTGAGCGAGAATGCTGGGAGTCACGGTGTCACCTTCACGCGCGACGACTTGATTCCGTTTGAGCGAGATCACAACGTTATCGACCCGGCTCGCTTCTGTTTCTCGCGCTGCGGCAGTGGCCGCCTCATCCAGAACAACGTTTGGACGAATCAAGGGCACGAGGGCGGACGTGAGTGCGGCTTTCTGTTCGGACGTCCAACCGGGCAGGTTAACAATCCTTAACTCGAGACTCCGGCGCGCTGACGAGAGCGGCACCATTCTCGTTCGCGGCGCAGGCACAATCATCTGGGCCACTGGATTCCGAACATCGACGAGAACGATCTCCTGCTGCAAGCGACCCACGTCGGCGTCGTCGTAAATGTAGCCCGCGCCGATCTCTCGAATCAGCGCAGTGAGCCGATCGAGATCCGCTTCGTTGAAATTGTGCGCGATGATGGCCCGCGCAGCCGGGGGACCTCCTTCTCCCGTCCAGGCAGGAGATTTGTTTTGACCCGAGGTGGTTTGTTTTTGGAGCTCTTCCCACGCGGTGCGGAAGCTTTGCACCGAAGTTTCGGCGCGACTGGAGTCGAAATTGAAAACGGTGCGTGTCGTTTCTCTCGCGGCACTTTTTCGTCTTTCAGTTTCGACCTGGTCTACGGCGGTGAGATCGGAAGGCGCCATAATCGATCGTCCGATCACGTCTCCGAGTCTGTAATTTTCGGTGAAACTGGAAGTCAGGTTGTTGAGGAGCAGGACCGTGGTCAGGATGACGAGGACGCTACAGCCGATAAGAAATCGCGTGCGCGGCTTGAGGACCATCAGCGGGCGCATCGCGTAGGCTACGAACTTATCGCGCGCCTGGCTGAATGGAGTTTTGAATCGTGGACGAAGTCCCATAGGCCTCAAACAAGCAGCAAAACATAGCCACAAAAAGGCACAAGAGCACAACGTGAAAACTCACCATGTGCTTTGTGCCTTGTGGGTTGCTAAGCGGCGGCAAGGTTGCGCGCGAGCACTGCGCCCGCCTTTTCGAGTAAAGCATCCAGGGTCGCCGGCTTGATGGCGGAGATTACAACCGTTTCACCGCCGTCGAGTTGATGCGCCTGGCGAACGGCAGCTTCCAAAGCCTCGGGGTCAACGAGGTCAGCCTTGTTGAGCGCGAGGATTGAGGGAATGTCCGCTAACTTCAACTCTGCCAGGATTCGCTTTACCGATTGAATCTGCTGCACCCAACGCGGGTTTGAAATATCGACAGCGTGAATCAGTAACGTGCTGTCACTAATCTCTTCCAAAGTCGCGCGGAAAGCCGAGAGCAAATCAGGAGGCAGCGCGCGTATGAAACCGACGGTATCGTTGATGATCACTTCCTGTTCGCGTGGCAGACGCAGCCGTCGCGACGTCGGATCGAGGGTGGCAAACATGCGTTGCTCGGCGTGAACGTCGCTCTTCGTGAGCGCGTTGAGCAGTGTCGATTTTCCGGCGTTGGTATAACCGACGATCGAGATCACCGGCAGTCCGTGACGTGTTCGACCTTTGCGACGTTCCTGACGTCGTTGTCGCTGCCCCTCGATCTCTCGTTCGAGGCGGTTAATGCGATCGCGAACGCGACGGCGGTCGGTTTCGAGTTTAGTTTCACCCGGGCCTCTCCCGCCGATGCCGCCCGCCAAACGCGAAAAGGCAGAATCCTGTCCCGCTATCAAGCGCGGCAGTAAGTATTTCAGTTGGGCCAACTCGACCTGGATCTTTCCTTCTTTCGACTGTGCGCGTTGCGCGAAGATGTCGAGGATCAACTGCGAGCGATCGATGACCTTGAGATCCGTTGCTTCCGACAACGATCTTACTTGCGCGGGTGAAAGTTCGCTGTCGAAGACGAGCATGTCTGCGCCGAGTTGAAGCGCGCGAATGATTAGTTCGTCGAGCTTGCCGCGTCCGAGCACTGTTCGCGGATCGATTGCGGAACGCCGTTGAATGATCCGGTCCTGGACCACCACACCGGCGGACGCGGCTAACTCTGCCAACTCCTCCATCGATTCTTCCGCATCGGCCAACGATCCGGTTGCGACGCCGACGAGGATCGTGCGGTCACGCACTTCAGCGCGACGTGCGGTGCGGCGATTTCTCGCCATCTCTTCTTCGAGTGAATCAATGAGAGCTCGGAAATCGAGATCGAGTTGCGACGCTACTTTCGGTTCCAGAAAAGCGTAGAGCTCCGGTGCGGTGCCGTTATCGAGCTCACCTGAGTGCAACGGTAAGAGGTGTGCGGCGCGAACGAGACCAGGCAAGCCTGAATCAGCGTCAACGTCGATCGCCGCCATCAGATCCAGTCGCAGCAGCGCGAGGTCGGTCAAGTCATCCTGCGTGAGCGGTTCGCCGCGGAGGTGCGTGTGCACACAACGCAGTCCGCGGAATCGTCCGGAAGCAACGCGGACGCGTTTGAAATCGGGCAGTTCGATGCGGCGGTTGTCGCCCACCATCACGTACTGGATATGGCCCTGGCGATCGATGAGCGCTCCGATCTGTCTGCGTGTTTCGTGAGACAACTCGCCGAGCTGGCGAGCAAATTCAGGTGTGACGATCTGGTCCGGAGGTATGCGCCGAGTGTACAGCTTTTCGATGCGCCGCAGTTGATTTGGTTTTAAGCCCAGAGTGTTGCCGAGAACGCTGGTGATGGCCTTTTCCTTCCTGTACGGGGGCGAATTATAGCACAAGGCGCAAATCGGTTTTAGCCGCAGATGAACGCGGATGAACGCGGATCAAGATCTGCGTTCATCCGCGTTCATCTGCGGCTAAATAGACATCGATCTGAGCGCATCGTATGATGAACGGCTTTTATGACTAACGTCCCGAAAATCGTCAATATAGATCCTCCGTACGCCATCGCGGGGGGCGAAATCTTAATCGATTGCACCGGCTTCGATACTCGCGTGCCGTCTCAATGCTCGGTATTGATCGGCGACTCAGCCGCTCACGTCGTCGCCCTTGGCCCGCGCCGTGTGCTGGCGCAAGTGCCGGAAACGAAGGGCGGCGAAGTTGAAGTCAAACTGAGAAGCAGAAACAACACAAGCGCGCCTGCGCACGTTACCGTTGCCAGGAAACTGGCCGGAGACCTTCATCCGGTTTCGAATCCTGTCTTCGATCCGGATGACGGCGCCCTGTTTGTGACGCGTTCGGGATCGAGGGGCGAAGAGTTGCCGGTCACGCTCTTTAGAATAGACATCAGCGGCGACGTTTCGGAGTACTCCGGAGACATTCCAAATCCAACCGGTATTGCCTTCGGGCTCGATGGGCAGATGTTTGTGACCAGCAGACTCGAGGGAGTCGTTTACAAGCTCACGCCATTCAAAGACGCTGTTGTCTTCGCGCGTAATCTCGGAGTCGCGACAGGAATAGCATTCGATCGCACCGGACTGATGTATGTCGGAGATCGCACGGGAACGATCTTCAAAGTGAACGGCATCGGTGAAGAACGAGCGTGGGCGCAGATCGAGCCATCTGTTTCTGCGTTCCATATCGCGTTTGGTCCGGATGAATCGTTGTACATTACTGGTCCAACCGTCACCAGCTTCGATTCGATCTGGCGAATAAACCCTGACGGCGATGTTGACGTCTTCTTTAAAGGACTCGGGCGGCCGCAAGGTCTCGCGTTCGATCGCGAGGGAAACTTGTACGTCGCTGCCGCGTTGCGTGGGCGGCGGGGTATCGTGCGGATTTCGCCGCGCGGTGAAGCGAAGGTCATCGTCGCCGGAACCAATCTCATCGGACTCGCGTTTAGCTCGGCGGGCGAAATGGCTGTCGTTTCGATCGACTCGGTTTACAGTCTGCCGACGCAGATTAAGGGAACGTTGTTGCCGACTTGATTTTTGACACGTACGGATCAGAGTGCTACTTTGACCTGATTTTACTGATAAGAGAGTGTTCCATTGAACGCAGAACAACTCATTCCTCAACTCGTGATTTACATGGTGGTGCTGCTGCTCGCGATCTCGGCACACGAGGCGGCGCACGCCTGGATGTCCGACAGATTTGGCGACGACACGGCGCGCCTGTTGGGAAGAGTGACGCTGAACCCGGTGGCGCACACGGATCCGATTGGAACTCTGCTGATCCCGATCATGACGTTTGTTTTTAGCGCAACCGGAAGCCCGCTTGCCGCCGTTCCGCTCATCGGCTGGGGCAAACCGACACCGGTGAACCCATTGCGCTGGCGCAACAAGGATCTCGCGAACGTGATGGTCTCGATTGCTGGCATACTTGCGAACATCATCCTTGCGATCATTGCGTTTACTATTTTGAAGATCATGTTGATGAAGGGCGGATTCGAGCAGCTTCCCGATTCGCTGCAAGAGCCCGTTGGAATCCTGCTCCGCAACATGTTGATAATGAACATCTCGCTCGCGGTGTTTAATCTGCTGCCATTTCCGCCGCTTGATGGCAGTAAAGTTCTCGACACGTTTTTGCCTGCGAGCGCGCGTCCACTGATGCAGGTGTTCGAGCAGTACGGCTTCATCATTCTCATGATTTTGATTTACGTCGGCGTGCTCAACGCAATCATCACTCCTGTAATAAACGTAGTTGCTTATCTCTTATTCCTTGGCGTGAGATGACGAAACGAATTTTCAGCGGCGCGCAACCAACCGGCAACGTCCACCTCGGCAATTATCTCGGGGCGCTGCGCAATTGGGTTGCGTTGCAACACGAGTACGAGAGTTTTTTTTGTATCGTGAACCTGCACGCGATCACCGTGGCGCAAAACCCGGCGCTGCTCGCGGAAAAGACGAGAGACCTCGCGCGGATTTATCTCGCGGTAGGAATCGATCCGGAAGTCTCGACTGTCTTCATCCAATCCCACGTTGCGGAACACGCGGAACTGACCTGGGTTTTGAACTGTGTCGCGCGCATGTCGGAACTTGAGCGCATGACGCAGTACAAAGACAAGGCGCGCAAGCAGCAGGAGAACATCAGCATCGGATTGTTTGACTACCCGGTTTTGATGGCTGCCGACATCCTGCTTTACCACACAGACCTGGTGCCGGTAGGTGACGATCAGCGGCAGCATCTCGAGTTGACTCGCGACATCGCCATCAGATTTAACCGCGATTTTGGTGAGACGTTCAAAGTGCCGGATGCTTACATTCCTAAAGTCGGCGCGCGCATCATGTCGTTGTCGGATCCGACGAAGAAGATGTCGAAGTCTGATGACGATCCCAACGGTTGCGTGTTGTTGATGGACGACCCGGACACGGTCCAGAAGAAGTTCAAACGCGCCGTCACTGACTCAGGCACCGAGATCCGGTTTGACGAGTCGCGGCCGGCAATCAACAACCTGCTCGAGATCTATCACCTGATCACCGGAACGACACCGCAGGCCGCCGAAGATCATTTTGCAGGCAAGGGATACGCGCAGCTAAAAGGCGATCTGGCGGATGCGACGATCGAGTTTCTGCGTCCGATTCAACAGCGCGTGAAAGAGACTACAGACGAACGGCTCGACGCGATCCTCGAACGGGGACGCGAAAAAGCGCGGCAGATTGCGAGCGTAACTTTGAACGA
>JBKPPH010000273.1:0-18605 GCA_046733535.1 Acidobacteriota bacterium | reverse complement strand
GCTTGTGAGTTAGCTGGGATTGAAAACCTGCATTGGCACGATCTGCGTCACACATTCGGGACCAGGCTCGCTGAGGCGGGTTGCAGTGAAGCGACGATTGCCGACCTGATGGGACATTCTGATCCGCAAACCACACGACGCTACACGCACGCAACAGGTGACGGCATTCGCCGTGCGATGCAGTTACTGACACAAACGGGAGTGGGGAACGGTAAGGTTGTGCAGCTTCAAAACTGGACCGTCACAAAAGTCCCCACATTAAACGGGAACGGGCAGCACGCGCTGCCCGTAAGTGCTTGAATTGATTGGTCGGGGCGAGAGGATTCGAACCTCCGACCTCACGGTCCCGAACCGTGCGCTCTACCAGGCTGAGCCACGCCCCGACGTTCGTGGATAATAGGAGAGCACGGGGAAGGTGTCAAATTCGCTTTTCGTCGTCCTCATCAATCTTCACTCTCGCACGTCCTTACGAACCCTTCACCGTCGCTTCATCGAGCAACACGTTCTGCGGATCGATTTCGATGCGCGTGGGCTTCTCTGCTAGACGGATTGTTTCGATCAACTGTTTCCCAGATGGATTGAGGACGATGTCTCGCGAACCGGTGGCGGTTGTAATTTTCAGAGCTACCGGATCTACAAACGCATTCCCAGGCTGAACCTGCGTGAGCACAAGTCGCAAACTCTTCTTCCCGAGCCACTGCCACTCCAGTTCATATTGCGGGTGCCCGCTCTCGTAAACCCAACGCGTGAAAAAGGCGCGGAGATTTTTACCTGACGACTTCTCCAGCGCGACGCGCAGGTCTTCAGTGCCGGCGGTGGAGTTCTTGTGCGCTTCGTAGTAATTCCGGATGCCGCGAAAGAAGACGTCATCACCGAGCCGCGAGCGCAACATGTGAAGCACCCACGAACCCTTTTGATAATTGATCGTGTTAAGAAGGTCAAAGAGATCTTCCGTGTCCCGATCAAAAATCGGCGTCAGCTTCTTCTTGTCAAACGCAAAGATGTTCGTCGCCGCGCTTTTCATGTACTGCTGAAAAACGTCTTCGCCTTCGTAACGCTGCACAAACACATTCCCGAAGTAAGTCGCGAAGCCTTCACTCAACCACAAATCGGCCCAGGTCGACTCGGTCACCGAATCACCAAACCATTGATGAGCGATCTCGTGCGCGATCAAACCTACATTGCTGGCGGGAATCCCGAACGTTTTGCTCAGCCCCGCTGTTCCCGGCCGCGTCAATAAGTTGCTAGTGAAGACAATCGCGCTCGAGTTCTCCATGCCGCCGAAACGTGTCGCGCCGACGATCAACGCGAGTTTCTCGTATGGGTAAGGCGCGAAAGTTTTAGTGAAGAACTCGACCGAGAGATTCGAAGGCGCGAACCCTTTCAAGGCCAGCTCTCTTTCCGACTGCGGCACGTAGTACGACAGCGGCGTGATTGACGACTGCGCGGCGTCCACACGCGCAAACTGCCCGACCGCGATGACCATGCAATAAGGGGGAATCGGTGCGCCTTCAGAATACGTCCACGTGCGTTGACCGTTTGCGCTTGTCTCGATGTGGTCCAAACGCCCGTTTGCAACCACTTCTTCACGCGTGGCTGCAGTGATGTTGAACGTGACTGTCGCTTTCGCTGACGGATGGTCCAACACGGGAATCCAGTGATGCACTCGATCAGGCCAGTTGTCGCCGACTGCTGACGGTTTGCCGTCCGGGTCCTTCGAGAGGATCAGTCCGTCTTTGGGCGTGCCGTGGTAGTTGACTGTCACGACGAAGCGAGCTCCGGCATTTGCGGGCGCAGGCAGAGTAACCAGGAGCTTGCCGTCTTTGTGGCTGAAAGATGCCGGTTGCGAGTTCAGGGTGACGGTGTCGATCGTTAGATCGCCGAAGTCGAGATCGATCAGAGTTGTTGGTTTGAGGATGAGAACGTCGATGCGTGCGCTTGCCGAAGTTAGTTCGGAGAGTTGATCGTTGAGCGTGATGTTGACGAGATAATGTTCGGGGCGCCACTTGTCGATCAGGCGTTCGACGCGAGCCGCGAGCGCGGGGGAGATGAAAAGGAACAGCAAGAGAAGAGGTCGTGCGAGTTTGATCACAGGATTACAGGATTTTCTACGAGATTGACAAGATAGCTTATCGGATGCCCAGCATCAAAAGGGCCGAGCGATCGGAGACGATACGTTCGCTGTTAAGCCAATCGTTGTAAGCGATCAATTCGTCGGGTGTTACCGGGCGATTGCCGAGACGGGCGGCTGGTGTACGTTCGAAGGCGCGATTTGTCAGCGCCATGTGTGCTTTGCGCACGGGTAAAGACGTCGCCTGGTCGAGAGCGAGTTCAGCAGATTCGACGTCAGGAAAGAACTCGTCATAGGCGAGAAGGTGCCACACCGTTTCCGGTCCTTCGCCTTCAACAGCCAACACACGCAGCAGTCCAAACCCGCTCTCGAGTTGGAAGACTAGATCATCGCCGGCGACAAAAGCTGACATACATTAACCACGGATTAACACGGATGGAGACGGATTTGCGATCGCTAAGTTATACGACTCCAAAAGTCTATCAGCCATGTGCGCGGCGGTGTAATGCTCGCGCACGCCGCGAAAAGCATTCGCGCTCAAGTCTTCGGCAAGCGCGCGATCTTTAGCTACCTTAACGATTCCGTCGGCCAGACTCTGCGGATCGTCCGGTTGGACCAGCAGCCCGCCATCTGTTCTCTCGATAATCTCCGTGAACGCACCGCGCCGTGGTTGGACCAGCGGCACACCGCACGCCATCGCCTCGAGTAACGACACTCCTTTCGGCTCGTCGTACGTTGCAGGCATCGACATCACGTCGAGACCACGTAAAAACGCGATCTTCTCAGCCCGTTCCAAAACGCCGCGATAGTGAAACTCAGCGGCGAGACCTGCATCCTGCAATCGCTTCTGAATTTCTTCGAGATACGGTTTGCAATCGGACGCCATGTAGCCTGCTGCTTCCAGTCGCGCTTCGGGCAACTCTCCCGATTCACGCGCGATGCGATACGCCTCAGCGAGAACGTGCAAACCCTTTTCAGGCGCGATGCGTCCAAAGAACCCAACGGTAAATGGACCACTGCGATTCGCATGGCGCAGCTCGAAGTCCGTTGGGTTGATGCCAATCGGAACGACGCGAATCTTCTCGCGCGGAATGCCGAGATAATCAGGCATAAACTCGGCGTAATACTCAGACACGGATAAAAACAGATCGACGTGCTGCAGATGATCACGGATCAGATCGCGCGCCTCGGAGCGATACGGTTCCTGTAAACCATCGAGAAAGAGATCTTCGCCTTGGAGCGTGCAAAGAATCGGCGCGTTCAGGATCTTTTTGATCGGACCAGCTAAACCAAGCAGCAGCGTGTAAGGAAGATTGACGACGTCGGGCGGCGCTTCGTCTTTGACCCAATCGATAAACTTATCGATCTCTTTGCGCTGAAATCCACCTTCGCCTTTCAGCACGGAAACAGTCATCTCGCCCAGCGTCCTCGGATTCGTCGAGATCGATCGCCGCGTCGCGAGGTTCAATGCCGTCTTCGAATCCCACAATCGATCGAGCCAGCGCGGCGTCTTGCGAAACAGAGGCACATACTGTTCAAGGTAAGCACTAATGCCGCCTAACACGACGTGATCGTTACTGACATTCGGTTCGTCGGTCAGCGTCGGCGTATAGACCGGCAGCAGCAACACGTCGTGACCGCGCGCCATCAACTCGGTCGCCATCGCATTGTCGCGCAGGCAACTGCCGCAGTACATCCGGCCCGCCCCGCCTGTGAGATAAAGAATTCTCAACTCGAGTCCTCACACGGCAACGGCGTGTTGAAAAGCGCGGCGCGCGTAAAGATGCTCAAAGAGATTGCCCTCGTGCGGTTGGTCCCAACCGATTTGATTCGTCGGAAGCCCGCCGACGTTGAGACGATCGATGCGGGGTGAGGCGACTAACTGCTGAATCAGTTTCGGATCCTTCGTGATGGCTGTGACCACGAGAGTTGGACCAAGCCGGCGCGCAATCTCGTCCTGCTTCACTTGAACGACGCTCGCGAACGGGAAGAGAAACTCTTTCATCGCGAGTGGATGATCCGGATCGCAGCGGACGATCGTCGGGAGCAGGTACGAGCAGTTGTTCCAGTTGGCGAGACGTTCGCCGTCGCGATACGCGGCTGTCACGTCACGAGCACCGGGCTCGTTTAGTCCCTGATCGATGATGGCGTTGATACGACTTGCAACCTGCGGATCGACAAACGGCGCGAGTTGTGCGCGCTCGTCGTCTGCTGCTCGCGGAACGATCTGGGCCAGCCTCTTCGCTAGGGCTTCACTGATTTCGTCAGCGTGAGCAGGCGTCCAAACTGCTGAAGCGTTGACGCACGAACGTCCGCCGTTATCGGCAATCGACGCGATCATCACGTCGAGGTACTGTTCCCAATCGTCGACGCAGTCTTCGCCGATGATGACCTTGCTGTAACCTGGACCATGTATCTCGACGCGCGGATCGTTCTCCCACATGCTCGTGGTCGAGGCGTCGCCAAACACGAGGGAGCGGCCGCAGTTGCGCAGGATCTCGCCCGCGCCCGCGTGATCGGTGGGATAGAAGCTAAACGCTTCAGGCGGCGCGCCCGCTTTGATCAGTGACTGAATAATTCGGTAAGGCGTCCATGGCTCAGCGCTGCCCGGTTTGAGCACGAGTGGAATACGAAGAGGGAAGGCAGGGATCCAGAGCGAATGAACTCCCGGCGAGTTGTTCGGCAACACTGCGCCGAGCGACTGAGTGCGCGGGAAGAAACTCACCGGATGGCCTTCCGATTCACCGAAACCACGATCGAGAATTTCCCAATCGAGATTGCGTGTGAGACCGTTGAGAACGCTCTCCATGCTGGCGAGCATGCTTTTGATTTTCAGCATGTTCCTGCGCGCGAGAACGTACGGCAGGCCAGTCGTAGCTGAAACTTGTTTGACGTAGTCTTCGGAGGATTGAATTGAATCGCCGAGGGGTAACGAGTCGTCGGTGAAGTGCTCGGCGGCACGAGAACAGATGTCGACGAGTTCGTGCGTCGAGAAGCGTTGCAGGGTTGATTGAGCGATGTCCTGGCGACCGAGGTCGCGGCGAATCAGGCCGGCGTTTGCCTGGCTTACTTCCACGAAGATCTCGCGGGATTGATGGTGCGGGACGCGCGCGATGTCGAGGCTTCGGTACTGAGTGCCTTGTCGAAGTATTGGTATATGCAACATAGTGGACAGGATTACAGGATCATGCAAGATTAACAGGATTAGTACACGCCTTCGACGACGCTTGTTTGGAAGCGTGAGAAGGGGCGGACGTTGCGCACGCCGTCCCACGGGTACGAATCGCACGGCGGTTCGCGCTCGGCTTCGTCGCGCTCAAGGAAGCGCGGCATGAAAAACTCCTTCGTTAAAGTCGTCAAACGCACGCGTCCCGTCTGGCCATACGCCACCACTCGATCCGGCTCATCCGGATTGACGACTTCGATCATTGCGCGCGGCATTGGTGGATAGTAGATGATCGCGTAGTTGTCTTCCACCCGGCGCGGTTTGTGTACCGCGAGCCCCATCAGCGTGTTGCCATAAGTCGGCGCGAAGTACGCCCCCTCGAGCAGCTCTTCAACTGCAAAGCGGTGAAACTGCGGCGTCATCTCCGTGCCGCCGCAAAACACGCCGGTTATTCCGATCTTCTTGAGCGACACCTTTTCGCAGAGCGCTTCAAGAAGTTTCGGCGTCGTGAAGAGGCAGCGAATGTTGTCGTGCGCGCGCAGCAAGGTCAGTCCCTGCTCGACGACGTGCTGCTTGTACTGCTCGGCCATCTTCGGCTGGCCCATCTTGATCAGTTTTATGACCCAGCGCGGATCGAGATCGACGAGGAAACAGATCCCGCCGCGATGTTGCGCCAGGTGCTCGACGGCGAGACGCAGGCGCCGCGGACCTGTTGGACCAAGCGACAACCAATCGGAGTCGCGTGGAAAGAATTCGTCCGGCAACGTGTCGCTGAACGCTTCGTAGTCGAGCCGGAAGTCTTCGATGTTGATGCGCGACTTCGGCACGCCCGTGCTGCCGCCCGTCTCAAAGGTGTAGACGGGCCGGCCCGCGTAACCTTTCGGCACCCAGCGACGCACTGGACCACCGCGCAACCATTCATCCTGAAAGAAGCCGAAACGCGAGAGGTCGTCGTAAGTCTGAATTTCTTCGCGCGGATCCCAGGAAAGGTTTTTCGCGTAGTCTAACCAGAACGGACAACCGGTTTCAGGATTGAAGTGCCACGCTACAACTTCACGCACCCATGCGTCTAAGGTTTCGGTTCTCATTGAATTATTAGCGACGGATGACACGGATTAGGGGATTGTCTTCTCCGTTTCGCGGATTAGATCGGCAAAGCGCGGATCGGAGCGCAATTTCGCGAGGTGGGGATCGACGCGCACAAACGTGAATCCAACCGCGTGTTCGCGTTCAGCTTGTGCGAGCCAGCGAAATGCATTGTCGAAGTCGCCGAGCCACGTGTAAATGATCGCGATCTCGTACGCCGTTACCCAATTCTGATTTCGCTTGGCAATAATGTCGTTAAGAATCGTCTGCGCTTCGTCGCGTTTTCCGATCGCAGCGAGCACGTGAGCGCGCTTGGCATGTGTCGTCGGCGTATCGCCCGCGAAACTGCGCTCCTGTTCAAACGCAGCGAGCGCTTCGTTGTGCATCCCTTTCAACTCGTAAGCCCAACGCAGGATCGTGTGCGCGGCAACCGCGCCCGGATCAAGTTCCAGCGACTTCCGACATTGCCGGACTGCTTCGTCAAACTTGCCGGCGAGAAACAGCACGTTCGCAACCGCGGTTGCGATCACCGCGGACTGCGGCGAGATCTGGCGCGCACGCTCGATTTCGGCATAAGCCTCATCGTGACGGCCCATGGCAGACAAACTGTAGGCATACCAACGATGGGCTACCTGGTTGCTCGGCTTGAGTTGAATGGCGCGGCGCAACTCGCGTTCAGCAGCGATCCAATCGCGATCGTAATGTAGCTTGACGAACCCTAATGAAGCGTGTCCTTCCGGCAAGTTGGGGTCGGCCTCGACAGCGCGCAACGCGGATTCCTTCGCTCGCTCCCACGCGCCGGCCGGCGGCGGCTCGATGTACCAGTTCATCAACGCGTAGCAGTCGGCGAGCTCCGAATGAGCAATCGCAAACTCCGGATCGAGTTCAACTGCACGTTCGAGACGTTCGATCGCCTGGCGCAGACCTTCCGCGGTTCGTCTGGTGGAGTAGTAACGTCCGGCGGTGTAAAGCTGACGAGCTTCTTCATTCTCTCCCGCCTGTGTCTCGGGCGCCGGCATCAGAATCTGCCTGGTCACCGGAGGAATGTGCGGTCCTGATTTCCGTCTGCGCTCGCTCGCACTCGCCGCTGCCTTGCGCGCCAACTTGCGATACATCGCGGGATGTCGCAGCTCGCGCAAAATTCCCTCGAACGCCGGCTCACCGCGCAACGGATCAAACTGCGGCTCAACACCAAGCCACACTACCCACGCATCCTTGATCCCGTGTGCTTCGAGGAGTAATTCCAACGCGCGTTCGCGTTCGCCAAGGTGCAAGTGAATCAGTGAAAGCAGGAAAGGCGACACATAACTGTGGACCGACATCTGGCCCAGACGATCGACAATCGTGCGCGCCTCTTTCTGTCTTCCAGCCGCTGCATAGGTGCTGCCCAAAACAGCAAGGTAAAACTGGCTGCCACTTGAAAGATCCAACGCTTTCTCCGCCGCCTTGACTGCCTCCTCGGCTTCGCCCGCGTGTCGCAGCACCCACGAGTAAGTGATCAGCCCGTACGGAAAATCCGGGACCGCTTCGAGCATGCTCTGAAAAGTCGCAATCGATTCGTCGAAGCGGCGCGACTGGTAGTAACACCACGCCACCGCCTGAAGCACGCTCGGGGAGATGGGATCGAGCTCGCGCGTGCGCAATATCCGCTCTATGCCCTCGTCGGAGCGTCCCTCCATGACGAGGTGAAACGCGTACCAGTGATGGCCCGTGGCGTAGTTTGGATTGAGTTCGATCGAGCGGCGGTGTTGGCCTTCCGCGACGGCCCAGTCGAAGTCGTGACAAACAGTCGCGAAGCCGAGCGCGCTGTACGCTTCGGCTGAACTCGAATCGAGTTCCACTGCTTTGGCCGCGGCCTGTTTCGCGGCGGCGGAGGTTTCCGCGAACGGTCTGATACCGAAGACGCCGAGCCAGTTGTAGTAGTCGGCAATGCCCGTGTAGGCGAGCGCGTAATCCGGATCGAGTTTGATCGCCTGCTTGTAACAGTCGAGCGCTTTTGCGAGACCGACTTCGGTGTAAGAGCTCCAGTAATAACGGCCACGCAGGTAAGCCTCGAAAGCTTCGGAACTGTCGGTGCCGCGCTTGGATAACTGGCGTTTTTCGTCG
This sequence comes from Acidobacteriota bacterium, assembly GCA_046733535.1. GTDB lineage: Bacteria > Acidobacteriota > Blastocatellia > Pyrinomonadales > Pyrinomonadaceae > PSRF01. The sequence continues at coordinate 10,176 of JBKPPH010000273.1, read as the reverse complement.
CCAGTCAGTTGCGGCAGTAATGCTGACGCGACTTTTTCCGAGATCGAGTCTTCGATTTGAAGTACGTCGGTCGAGTCTTCGTCGAACTGTTCGGCCCACCTTGTTACACCTTCAGTAACACTCAGTAGTTGCGCGGTCACGCGAATACGATCGCTCACGCGCCTGATGCTGCCGTCGATCACGTAGTCGATTCCGAGGTCGCGTCCGGCGATGAGCGGATCGACGTTGGCGCCGCGGTAACGCATCACGCTGCTGGTCGGGCGCACTACGAGTCGCTGAACGTTGCTGAGACGAGTGATGAGCGCGTCGGTCAGCCCGATGCCGAGATACTCGTCACCAGTGTTCTCTCCAGCCGGACTGAGCACTCGGAACGGAAGCACCGCAATCGACTCGTGATCAGGCTGTAACTGTCCGGCAATTGCAGGCAGCGCGGCGAGGCGATGGTCCAGTTTGCGCAGCAGATCGTTGAAGCGCGGATGGCCGTGAAGTGGATCCAGCTCGGGATCGACTCCCATCCACAGCACCTTTGCGTCACCGGTCTGATAAGCCTTCTCGAGCAGGTCGAGCGCTTCTTCCGAACGACCCAATCCGCAGGTGACGAGCGCGAGGTGATATGGAGAAACGTAACGCCTCTCCGCGAGCGCGTGCATTTCGGCGAGTGTGGCTTGTGCGGCGTCGAGGTTTCCCGCGGCGGCGTAAGCACTGCCGAGCCGGCCCAGCGTGTGAGATGCCTTGCCCATCAACTCGACACAACGTTCAGCAGCTTCGACAGCTTCCTCGTGGCGGCCCAGACGACTGAGAGGGAAACTCGAGCCGTAAAGCATCATCAAGTTGCGTGGTTCGTTCTCGAGCGTCGAGGTGGCAAACTTATATGCCTCGTCAAAACGGCGCGCGTGATACGAACACCAAAGCACGCTGAAGCGCGAAATGACCGCGAGGGGATCGAGCTCTCGGCCAGTGTGTGCTTCGCGCAGCGACTCGCTGAAGCGGCCTTCCATCGCGAGTTGCAAAGCGTACCAGACGCGCGCGGGCGAGTAGTTTGGATCGAGCTCGATGGCGCGGACGAGGTGATGCTCGGCACTGGCCCAGGCGAAGTCGCGGCAGAGTATTGCCTGGCCCAGGGCAGTGTGTCCTTCGGCGAGATTTGGATCTATCTCCACTGCCGTCTGAGCAGCTTCATAAGCCGCTGCCGCGCACTCCGCAAAAGGCATCACGCTGAAGATGCCGAGCCAGTTGTGATAAGTCGCGACCCCCGCGTGCGCGAGCGCGTATTTCGGATCGAGTGCAATAGCCTGCTGGTAACAGACAATCGCGCGTGCAAAACCGTCTTCGGTAAACGTGTTCCAGTAGAAACGGCCGCGCAGGTAGGCTTCGTGTGCCTGCGGGTTGTCGGTGCCGCGTTTCGCCAGGCGCAGTCGCTGGTCCACAGTCAAATGCGGGACGATGGCTTCGGCGACGTGCGAGGAGATCACGTCTTCGAGATTCAGAACGTCGGTAAACTGCTCGTCGAATTGTCCGGCCCACGCGGTGGTTTCATCGCGAACATTGAGCAACTGAATCGTGACGCGAATGCGTTCCCCGGCGCGCCTGATCCTGCCGTCCAACACGAACGTAACTCCGAGTTCGCGTCCGGCACGCAGTGGATCCGCGTCGGCGCCGTAGCGCAGCACGCTGCTCGTCGGTCTAACGGCGAAACTTCGAATCGCGCTGAGCCGCGTGATGAGCGCGTCCGCGAGACCGGTCCCGAGATAATCCGGACCCGGTTCGGGCTGGTTGATGTCCATCAATTTCATCGGCAGCACGGCCAATGAGTTTTCACTCATCGTGTCCGGTCTGAGCACAAGGCTCGCGTTTGGCGGATCTGGTAGATCGAGGATCGGACGGCCTTCGAGGAAACGCGTGATGTCGTCGCGCAAGTCAGCGGCTGTCTGGTATCTCCACTCCGGTTCCTTGCGCAGCGCCTGCATCACGATGTTGTCGAGATCACCGGAAAGCGCGCGACGTAGTGACTCGAGAGTCGAGCCGCGCGTTGAGTAGAGCCGCTTGAGCGTGGTCGCTTCGTCGCCGGCGTTCAGACTCGGCAACAGATCTTCCGCGCGAGTGATGATGATGCTCGGCGGCGCCGGCGCTTCCTCGCAGATGACACGCGCGATCTCGTGCGGTGCGCGATTTACGAGGCGGTACGGCCTGTGACCGGTGAGCAGTTCGTACAGCAACACGCCGAGCGAATAGACGTCGGTGGTCGGCGTCGTCGGCGCGCCCTGCACTTGTTCCGGTGAAGCATATTCCGGAGTCATCAATCGCATTGCGGTTGCAGTCGGATCGTGCGTGATGTCGCCGGCAAGTTGCGGATTGAGCAACTTCGCGATACCGAAGTCGAGGAGTTTCGGTACGCCGTCGGAAGTGACGAGCACGTTTGAAGGCTTGATGTCGCGGTGCACAACCTGCTTCTGGTGTGCGTAATGGACCGCATCGCAGATCGAGCGAAAGAGTTTCAGTCGTTCAGTGATATTCAGCTTGTGCGTGTCGCAATAAGTGTAGAGCGGCTGGCCTTCGATGTACTCCATCACGAAGTAGGGAAGGCCGTCTTCGGTCGTGCCGCCGTCGAGCAGTCCGCCGATGTGCGGGTGATCGAGAGCTGCGAGTATCTGTCGTTCTTTGCGAAAGCGGCGGAGGATGAAGTCGGTGTCCATCCCGCGTTTGACGAGTTTTATAGCGGCTCGTTTGTTGAACTCATTATCGGCGCGCGACGCTTCATAGACCGCTCCCATGCCGCCGCGTCCAATCTCCCGATCGATTCGATAGGAGCCCAGGCGGCGCCCGAGCATCGGATCCTGTTCTTCGACAAACGACTCCAGCATGTTCAGGTCGGTATTCCCGTAAATCGGTTCTTCCAAAAGTTCTCCGGCGCTGTCGTACTGCGAGAGCAGCACCTCGACGTCGCGCTTCAGTTCCGAGTCTTCCGCGCACACTTCTGACACGTAGCGCGTTCGGTCTCCCGGTGAAAGATCGAGCGCCGCCTGAAAGATTTCTTCAACTTGTCGCCAGCGTTCAGGGGTCATTGTCGTTATTGCCAATTGCCAATTAAAAAGTCAATCGGCAATTGGAAATCGGCAATCGGCAATCAGATGACAGATTGTTGGATTGGACTTGCTGCGTGCATCAACTATTTCTTTGCATCTCTCCGTGAAGCCAGGCTTTGGCGAAGCGCCAATGACGTTTGATGGTTGTGGGAGTGACACCCAAAACGTCTGCTGTTTCTTCAATGGAGAGTCCGCCGAAGTAGCGCAACTCGACCATGCGTGCCTTTTGTGCGTCGATCGTTGCCAGGGTTTTGAGCGCATCGTCGAGCGCGATCAGTTCCGCGCTGCGTTCGACCGCTCGATCGATATTTTCATCCAGAGAGAGTTTCTGAAAATCCTGGCCCCGTTTTTCCGCATTGTGCTTGCGCGCATGATCTACGAGCAAGCGTCGCATTATCTGTGCAGCAACTCCAAAAAAGTGGGCGCGGTTCTGCCAGTTCACCCTCGTCTGATCCACGAGACGCAGGTACGCCTCGTGCACCAGGGCCGTTGGTTGCAGGGTGTGGTCTGGTCGTTCACGCCTCAGATAATTCGACGCGAGCTTGCGTAGTTCATCGTAGATGACGGGTAGTAAAAGATCAACCGCCGCTCGATCTCCGTTGGAGAGCTCGATCAGCAGCCGAGTTACGTTATCTGCGGGATGCTCACTCAATCGTTAACTCTCCCGATAGCTTCGGTTAGGTCGGATTAGTATAAGGCCAACAGAACCGAGCAGGGTAGCCCCAAGGTGGCTGGCGTGACCCAATTTCGTGTTTCGTTGCGCGTTAATGGTTGAAGGGTAGTTCGGAAGGTTTGAAAGAGGGGTTAAGAAAATGCAGGCAGGCGAGTTAACAATAGCGAATTCAAACATCGGGCACATTGATGCTTCGTCTTTGACTGGGAAGATTGGAAATTTGATGGCGCGTGTGTTTGGTTGCTGGCATGCTGAGCTCAGCCGCCCGTTCTCCCGCGACGGCCGAGCATACAGGACTTGTCTGAACTGCGGAGCGCAACGGCAGTTTAACGTTGGTAATTGGGAAATGCAGGGGAAATTCTTCTACAAGAACTAGACCACGGACTTACACGGATCAGCGCAAGTTGATCCGTGTAACCTCTGTGAACTTCTTGGCTTTGTCAGAGTAGATGTAACTATCACGGGCCTTCACCACCAAATCAGCTTCAGTAACTTTCACCTTAATCTGACGTCGTTCTCCAGTCTTGCCGGCTATTGACGGGTAATAGCCCAGGCTGTACTGGCGTCCGAGTTCTTCAGCGATCCACGTAAACGCCTGCGCGATGCCGAATAAAGAGTCGCCGCTATAAAAGCGTCCTGCCGTCGTATCGGAGAGCGCGTGAAGGTATCTGACCGCGCGTTTGTAATCGCCGGGTGTCGCGCCGCCGGTCGTGCCGGGAATTCCCGGGCCTGGCAGTGGTAGACCGAGAATCGTGCCGCGGCCACCGGGCAAAGGCAGTCCCTGGCCGTAGATGGTGGCCGAGCCGGACGTGTCGTAATCCACCGAGTAGATTGGCGCGTCTGATTCCTCGGCGAGACGGATCGTGCTGTCATACGAAGCACGATAGCTGGTCGTGTCAACGCCATCAGTAAAAAGAACGACTGCCTTGCGGCCGGGAATCGTTTTGAGCTGTTTGGTCAAAATATCGGCAACCGCGTCGTAGAGTCGCGTACCTCCACCGGTGCGCGTGCGACGAATGGCTTTCGTGATCACGTTGCGGTCCGTCGTCGCTTTGCACATGACCTCGATGCGATCGTCAAACGCCATCACCATGACGCTGTCGGTCGGTTTCAGCTTGTCGACGAATTTGATCGCGGCATCCTGAATGTCGTCGAGCCGAAACTGTGTCGAACCGCTCGTGTCGATCAGGAGGACAACGCTGAATGGCGCATCGGTAGTGGCGAAGTAGGCGATCTTCTGGTCGACTCCGTTTTCCGCGATACGAAATTGCTCGCGCCGGAGAAGCGGAACGTAGCGGCCGTTGCGATCGAGAACAGTAACCGGAACCATGACGAGCGAAGTATCGAAGCGAATAACGTCGCCTTCGACAGTCTCACCATCGGGGCCGATGCGCGACTCGGTAACGCCGTCGTCAGCGGTTTTAGCTGGCTCCGGTTTGCCGCCGGCTTTGGGTTCGGTGGTGCGGTTGCGTCCTGATTGCGCGTAAAGATTGAAGGACAAGAAGGAGACACTCAGAAGCAGTATCAGCAACAGCTTGGTTTTGTTCATAAACGGATCCTGGCCTGGAAGTGCGGCCGCGTTTCGGGAGAGTGTCTTTCGGTTGTGGAGAGATAGATGCTGGGGATCAGACAGGAGTTTCCCGCCTCTTTGTGGCCGAAAACTTTGCGTGTTTGCACCCGGGCGGGATATATTGCCGCGCACACATGACCACCACTGAACTCGAAGTAGAACGCACTCGCGACGACGCTTTTCTCGGACACCCAAAAGGCCTTGGCCCGCTCTTCTTCACCGAGCTTTGGGAGCGCTTCAGTTATTACGGCATGCGCGCGATTCTTGTCCTTTATATGGTCGCGCCGCCCGCGCAAGGCGGCCTCGGCTTTGACGTGAAGCGTGCGGCTTCGATCTACGGCTGGTACACGATGTCCGTTTATCTGACCGCCTTGCCCGGCGGACTCGCCGCCGACTACCTGCTGGGCGCGCGCTTGGCTGTCTTCCTTGGTGGACTCATCATCGCCGCCGGCCATTTCTCGATGGTCTTCCATTCGATGTCGTCGTTTTATCTCGGCATGGTGCTGATCGCTGTCGGTACGGGTTTGCTCAAGCCAAACATCAGCGCGATGGTCGGCGGTCTTTATGGTGAAAACGATCGACGCCGCGACAGCGGGTTCTCGCTCTTCTACATGGGCATCAATATCGGCGCCGTTTTAGCGCCGCTCGTCTGCGGCTATCTCGCGCAAAGCGACACGTTCAAGCAAACACTCGTCAACAATGGGTTCGATCCGACGAAGAGTTGGCACTGGGGATTCGGTGCGGCAGGAATCGGCATGATTCTAGGCCTGATTGTTTTCGTACTTTTCGGAAGGTGGTTGGCCCACGTGGGCAGCCGGATCGCGAAGCGGGCGGTCGAGCAAGTAAGTGACGCAGCGGCAAAGCGACCTTTAACCAGCGGCGATTGGAAACGCATCGCAGCGATCTTCATCTTCTTTATCTTCACGATCTTGTTCTGGGCGGCGTACGAGCAGAAAGGCGCGAGTCTGAATCTCTTCGCGAAGGATCTCGTGCGAACGGAGTTTTTTGGCCGGGCGTTTCCGTCGAGTTATTTGCAATCGTGCACACCGCTCTTCGTTATCATCCTCGCGCCCGTGTTTTCATACCTGTGGGTGAGCCTGAAGGATCGCCAGCCGTCGAGCCCGGTCAAGTTTACGCTCGGACTGCTGTTCATCGGCGCTGCTTACCTGCTGATGATTCCGGCGTCGATGTTGACGGCTTACGGGCGGATCAGTCCGATGTGGCTCGTCGGTCTGTACTTTTTGGAAGTTTGCGGCGAGATGTGTTTGAGTCCGGTCGGACTCAGCACGGTCACGAAGCTGTCGCCCGCGAAACTTGTTGGGATCATGATGGGCGTCTGGTTCCTGGCCTCGTCACTTGGCAGCAAACTCGCGGGATACCTGTCCGGTTTCTACGTGCGCGATTCGTGGCAACTTACTAAGCTTTACGGTGGGATCGGGGTTGGGCTACTGGTTTCAGCCGTAATTCTTGCAATCCTGACTCCCACGGTTAAGAGACTGATGGGCCGTGTCAGTTAAAATCTTGCAAATCCTGTCCAATGTTTACGAAAGCCATCGTCAGGGCGCCGAGTCGAAACTTTGCTACAGGATTGACCAGCGTCGATTTAGGCGCGCCCGACTTTGAACGCGCACTCGAGCAGCACCACGCGTACTGCAAAGCCCTTGTATCATGCGGCCTTTTCGTCACTCGCTTGCCCTCTGATGACTGTTTCCCGGACTCGACGTTCATCGAAGACACAGCCGTCCTGACTCCTCGCGTGGCGGTGATCACGCGTCCCGGTGCGGCCAGCCGGCTGGGCGAAATCGACAGCATCGCGCCAGTTCTGCGTGACTACTATCGCGAATTACACTCGATCCTCGAACCCGGCACGGTCGACGGCGGCGACGTTTGCGAAGCCGGCGAACACTTCTTTATCGGCATTTCGCGACGTACAAACGAGCACGGCGCGGGCCAACTCGCCCGCATACTCGAGTCGTTCGGCTATACTTTCAGTTTGATAGACATACGCGGTCTTAGTAACATTCTTCACCTGAAGAGCGGCCTGGCTTATCTCGGCGGCAAGCACCTCGTCGTGATTGAAGCCCTCGAAAGTCACAAAAGCTTTTCCGGTTACGAACCGATTCGTCTAAACTCAGCCGAAGAGTACGCGGCAAACTGTTTATCGCTGAACGGCAGAGCTCTCGTCGCCGCCGGCTTCCCGGCGTTGAAACAAGAGCTCGACCAACTGGGTTATCAAACGATCGCTCTCGATATGTCGGAGTTTCAGAAGATGGACGGCGGGCTTAGCTGCCTGTCGTTAAGGTTCTGATCAAAGTCACAAACGGAGGAGAATATGTCTGAGGAACGGTTTGACAGGTCGGCGGCTGTAAAGCTCTTGAATCAGATCCTGGAGGCGGAGCTGGCTGGTGTCGTTCGCTACACGCATTACTCGATGATGGTCTTTGGTCACAACAGAATCCCGATCGTGAGCTGGCTGCGTAACGAGGCCAACACGTGTTTGACGCACGCGAACGAAGCCGGCGAACTCGTCACACATTTTGGTGAGCACCCGTCGCTGAAGATCGGCAGCTTGCTCGAGACTCACAAACACGGCATCAACGACATTCTTACCGAGTCTCTGCAAGCCGAAAACGAAGGACTCGCTCTTTACCGGCAGTTGTTTGATCTTGTACGCGACCGGTCGGTCTTGCTTGAAGACTACGCGCGTCGCATGATTGCGGAAGAAGAACTCCACGTCGGAGAAGTCAACAAGATGTTACGAAAGCCGGGTGAAATCTGATTTCATCCGTGGTTGATATTGAAGAAGAACCCTCCCCCACAGCATCACATCACCCAACTACTCGCTGAGTGGAGCGACGGAAATCAAGCCGCGCTCGATGAGCTTTATCCGCTGGTTTACGACGAACTGCACCGGCTCGCGCGCCGCTACATGAGCCGCGAGCGAAAAGGCCACACGCTCCAAACTACTGCCTTAATAAACGAAGCTTACGTTCGTCTCGTCGATCAGCGAAACGTCCACTGGGCCAATCGTTCGCACTTCTTCGCCATCTCGGCGCAGATCATGCGGCGCATTCTCATCGATCATGCGCGGCGTCACGCTTACGCAAAGCGTGGCGGCGGCGCGCAACAGGTCTCGTTGGAAGAAACGGCAGCAGTCACGCCGGATCGGAGTTTGGAACTGATCCGCCTGGACGAAGCGATTAAGAGTTTGTCGGAGATGGATCCCCGACGCGGCCAGGTCGTCGAGTTGCGCTACTTTGGTGGGCTCAACAACGAAGAGATCGCAGGCGTGTTGAATGTTTCCGAAAACACGGTGACGCGCGACTGGAACATGGCGCGTGCGTGGCTCTATCAACAACTCACCGGGAGCGGAGCTAATTGACCCCGGAACGCTGGCAACAAGTCAGTCGCATATTCAAATCGGCGATCTCGCTCGACGGCGAAGCGCGTGCGAAGTACGTTGCCGGGCAGTGCGGTGTGGATGAATCGCTGCGCAACGAGGTCGAGAAACTGATCGAGTCGCACAAGCGCGCGAGTGACGAGGAGTTTATCGAAGGCGTGGCGGCTGAAGCGGGCGCGGCGTTGATCATCGCGAACGACAAAAGCGGAGAACAACAGAGCGCTCTTAATAAAGGACAACAGTTTGGTGCGTACGTCATTCTCGGCGCGCTCGGCGCAGGCGGCATGGGCGAAGTTTATCTCGCGAAGGATTCGCGACTCGATCGGACTGTCGCGCTGAAGGTGTTGTCGCCCGACGTCTCGTCCGACAAGCGGCGGATGCAGCGTTTCCGCCAGGAAGCAAAAGTCGCGTCCTCGCTGAACCAATCAAACATTCTCACCATCTTCGAGTTTGGCGAAGTCGATGGGCTGACGTTTCTCGCTACCGAATACATCGACGGTCAAACCCTGCGCGATTACCTGCACGGGAACCGTCTCAAACTCGTAGAGATCCTCGACATCACGATCCAGGTGCTTGCTGCGCTCGATGCCGCGCACGAGGCACACATCGTCCATCGCGATATCAAACCTGAGAACGTGATGATCCGGAGGCGGGATCACGTCGTGAAAGTGCTCGATTTCGGTCTCGCTAAACTGACGGAGAAGAGATCGTCCGTACTGACCGATCACGACGCCGACTCGGAAGCGGCGACCGCAGTCAAAACTGCTCCCGGCCTGATGATGGGCACGATCAACTACATGTCGCCCGAGCAGGCCCAGTCGCACGCGGTGGATGAACGCACCGACATCTGGAGCACCGGCGTCATGATCTACGAGATGGTGACGGGAAAAATAGCCTTCAAAGGTACAACCACCGCCCACACCGTTGTGCAGATCCTCGAAAAAGATCCGGCGCCATTAACGTACCAGGGGCAACCGGCTCCGCAGGAACTCCAACGCATTGTAAGCAAGTCGTTGGCGAAGGATCCCGACGAGCGCTATCAAACCGTAAAGGATATGTTGATCGACTTACGTCGATTGAAGAAGTTGCTGGAACTCGATGCAACGACCAGGGACTCTTCAGCGGCCGGCACCCGGGAAACTGTTTTACCAACCGATGCTTCCGGGCCCAGCCGCACTGGACACGCGTCATACAACAAAAAACGAGACGCAGCGATAGCAACTGCCGCATTTGTGGCTGTAATAGCTCTGCTTTATGGGTTAAAAATCTGGCACGCCGCGTCGGAGCCGGTAAGCTTGCCCAATAGTAATGTCGCCACCACAAATGCTCCCGCTCCCGTTGCGGAGCGTTCGCTTACGTACTGGATCACTGTGCAGAAGTTCAGAAACGGAAGACCGTACCAGAAACCCTTTACACAGCCGGGTGAGATGATCTTCGAGACCGATTACCA
>JBKPPH010000272.1:0-13441 GCA_046733535.1 Acidobacteriota bacterium | reverse complement strand
TTATGTGCAGACAGTGGCGCCGAATGGCGCTGGCACGACGAGCGGGATGTTGGGTTACATGTTCTGGGCGGCAGAATGTCCATCGTCGCGACGGATTTGCACGGTGCCTCCGAATTCATGCGAGGGTGGCGTCGGAGTCGGCGCAACTACGTACAACATCCCGATACCGATGGCGCCCCTCCGGCAGAGTTGAAAGAACGCGCCGCAGATTCAAGCAGATCGATCTGCATTCATCCGCGTGTATCTGCGGCTCAAATTTAATTGTGGGTCAGGGCGTGAGGGAGGCTACCTCATGAATGCCGACCGCGGTATTTCGCTCCGATGTATGGCGGAGCGGAAGCTCAGCGAAATAGCACGGCCGCGGATAAGACTACGAGCAGCAGGAAGGCAAAGGCACCGGCGAGGGCGGGTGCCCAACGTCGCGAGTGCTGCTCCTTCTCTGTTTGCTGGTCCAGGGTGATGGGGCTGTTCAGCCAGACCATGTGGGTGTAAGCCTGCATCTCGTCGAGTCGCGAATGTACTGGAACGTGGAATCGATTGTGGAAGGGATTGCGAAAGGGGTCGTTGATAAGAGTCTGCTTCATGGGTCTACTCCTCGCTAAGGTTCGCTGAAGGACTCAGCGACGCGTTGCAGCCGGAGGAGCAACGACCGTGCCGGATCGGGATCCCGGCAAAACTTCCGAGGTTTTTGGCCCTCTTGACCGAGTTAACGCCCATTTACGTCGGCTATTACACGACATCGTAGGGCAGCTACCGCCGCCAAACGGCACTCGCAACGAGGCCGAATGAGATCCCCGCGCCCGCAAAACAAATACCAGCCGCAACCAGGTTGAGAGTAACCATGGCCATTAACGCGGCTACCAAACCCGCGAATCCCGCGATCAGACCACCGATGATAGCCAAACCTCCAGCCGTCTCGGCCTTCTCAGTTGCTTTAGACATGGGGTCGATCTCCCTTCAAGGCTTGCTGAGGAACAGTGAGGCGGCATGATACTCAGAAAGACCCGATTATGCATCACGCAAAGCCTTGCCTCAAAAGTCGGACGTCAGGCTTGGAGACGGTCAGTACAGGGGAGCGGTAGCGACCTGGTGAGTGATCAGCATGCGATATTTACTACGGATTTTTGACTCCGATCGTTGACCAGGTCGCTACCGCTCCCTGTACTGACTGTCTCAAGAATGATCTTGGAGTTTGGCAAAGCCATCACGCAACCTCACATCCGGTCACAACCTTTTTTCACCTCCGCCGCATCCGACGCACGGAAGACCGTCAGGCCCTCTCCCGCTTGCAAAAGCATTCGAGTCTTGCTAAACCTCGTCAACGTAACCGCCCCCAAGGGAGAAGTATCATGAAGAAAACATTTCGACTTCTGCTCTCCATCCTGCTGCTGGTTTCAATCTCCACTCCGCTACTTGCCGACACGATTCGTTTGAAAGATGGAAGTGTCATTCGTGGCCAGGTGATCGGATTCAAGGATCAGCAGTTCACTATTCTAATCGGTGGAAACGCACGAGGCAGGCGCGGGCAGACCACCGTTTATGTGGAAGACGTTGAGTCGATCGAGTTCGACTCGACCTCGGGCGCTCCTAGCGCCACCGACGACGGCACCACCGCCCGAAACAACCCGCCCGCAATGCGCCCATCGACGCCGGCCAACCAGCCGGATGCAACCGACAGATCGGTCAACACGATTCCGGCTTCGTCTTCAACGCCGACTTTCTTTACCATCAAAGTCGGTGTCAGAGCCGATGCCGCAAACAATGGGTGGACAAACAGCGGTCTCGTCGTGCGCAAAGGTCAACGACTCCGCATCAGCGCGTCCGGCCGTGTTTCCCTTGGACGCGGACGTTTTTCCACGCCGGGTGGACTGGCCAACGTCAACGACGCCGACAAGTTGATGCGCAACGAAGCTACGGGCGCACTCATCGCCGTGATTGGCGACGATAACGACGACTTTATCGTGATCGGACCGCGACGAGAGTTCGTCGCGCAGCGCGATGGGGTGTTGTTTCTCGGAGTCAACGAGGGCGATTTGACGGACAACACGGGGAGTTACGACATCGTCATCGAAGCGGAAGCCAGCGGTCGTTAGTGGTAAACTCCCGGCAACGCCTCCGCATCAGACCTTTGAATACCTCGGAGACGGGTTTAGCTGATTGGTGTGCCTGCAGAATGAGGCACCAACCTTCCTCGCTATGTCCCTCGGGAGTGGCAAACTATGAAATTTAATCGTTTATACCCGCTTTTTACTATTGCTCTTATGCTGCTATTGGTTGGAGTCAGCGTGAGCCCGGGTTGGTCACAGTCCCGGCGTCAGCCGCCAACGAGCAACGAGAAGAAGAACAAACGACCCAGCGAAACACCCAAACAAGGCGACCAGGAACCACTTCCTCCCGACCTTGCACCAACCAAACCACAGGACCTCGAGAAAGTAACCATCTCCACGCAGATCGTTAACGTCGACGTCGTTGTCTACCACAAGAAGAGCGGCCAGATCGTTACTAATCTCAAGAAACCCAATTTCGCAATCTTCGCCGACGGCACGCAGCAAACGATCACCAATTTCTCAACACCCGAAGCGCCGATCACAGTCGCGATGGTGCTTGAATACAGCAAGTGGTCGGAAATTTTCGGACTTCTTGGAAACAGAGGTTACGAGCCGGGCACGTATGAGGTGATTCGGCCGACGGCGATGTTTCTGTCGCAGTTCATCAAGCCACCCGACGACTACGTTTCTGTGGTCGCCTTTGACATTCGTCCAACTCCCCTCACTGATTTCACCAACGATCCGGCGCGGCTTCAGCAGGTGATTAGTCTCTTGCTGCGGAACAGTCCGGCGTTTCGCGAAACGAACCTGTTTGACGCGTTGAAGTTTGTGCTGGTCGGAGGCCGCGGCGACTCGGTCGTGCTTGAAGACTCGAAGTCTGAGAAATCAGACTACGCCGGTCTGGCCTCAGTGCAAGGACGACGCCGGGCAGTGATCCTGATCGCGTCGGGCATCGACACGTTTAGCAAGATTAACTACGGCGACGCGCGCAAGGTGCTTCAGAACGCCGGAGTTCCGGTTTACATCATCGGCACGGCGAACCTGTTCAAGAAAATTTACGGAGATCGGCTGGAAGCAACCGACAACCTGATGGGAATGCCCGGCAGGATGAGTTGGTTGCAAGCCGACAACACGCTGAAAACGTTCGCGAAGGAAACCGGCGGTGCTTATTTTCCGGTGACATTTGAAGGTGAGTTGCCGAATGTGCTCAACAGCATCAACGGCTTGCTGCGCAGCCAGTACAGTCTCGCCTTTAATCCGGGTGACGTGCACGACGGCAAACAGCACAAGCTGGAAGTGAAGGTCGATATTGATGGTGACGGCACGTACGATAACAAGGAATACGAGGTCCAGGCGAGAAAGTATTACAACGCTCCGAAACCGGATGGCTCCAAGTAGAATCTTAGCCGCGGATTTACACAGAAAAACGCAGATCCAAATCTGCGTTTTCTGCGTAAATCCGCGGCTAGGATCTAACTTCCGTAAATCCTCAGTCGAAATTCATCATTAAACGAAACGATCTCTGCCTTGCGGTTGGAGAACCGCTTTGCCTCACGCAGCAAATCCGGCAATCCATGCAGACTCGCACTTAAGCCATAAGCAGGACTCGTCAAGACTGCGGCGAGGCGCGGATTGAGACGTTCCGGCATCCCGTAACGAATCGCCTTCTGCGCAACGGGCGAGAAGCCAACACTGCGGCGCGAATTCACAAACTCCAGCGAATGATCGAAAACGTGCACGCGACTCGGCAAGTCCCTGAGCGCCAGGTCTCTGTGCGCGAGCATGTTCCCGATCGCCTCGGCCACGACGCCGCGATGATAACTGGAGCGCGCCGGCACCGGTGACTCCTCTTCCGCCGCCACCGCAAAACTCCGCGGACGAACTTCAGACAAGTCGCAATACTGACGAATAAAACGCGTCAACCCTTCATAGATCGTCACCAGATTTCCTGACAGCTTGATGCGCTCGACGATCGGCGACTGCAAAGAGTCGCCGGAAAACCTCGTCGCAGTTACAGCAGCGCGCGGCAGCAACTCCGCGACGCGCTCGTCATAACCAAACAACATCAGTCCGGCAACAGTCGGAACAATGTCGTGACCATCGCTCGTGGCTAACAGCAGATCGCGCTCGAGCACTTCAGCGGTCGGATAACCGACGACACTCGCTTCTTCAAATGCGCCACCTTCAAACTCGCGCAGGTAGCTCCACAGATGCGCCTCGTCGATGTCCGCCATGGTGGCGCCGAGTGCCGGCACGTCTTCGTAGCGCAGCGGCCGTGCTTCATCAAGCAACGTCGAGATCTCTTCACGCGAAGCTTCACGCTTCTCGGCGCCGATGCGGAGATAGAAACGGCCGTCACGCGTGCGATACGGACGTCGCTTGCTGTCGATATCGAGTGCGACGATGCGCCGGCCGTTGTCGAGCGAGATTCGATCGATGAACGGGACTAGCGGCGGTTGGATCTCTTCGCGACAGATCCGCACGAGGTCGTCCTGCACCCGCTCGGGATCGTCAACCCCTTCGACTCGCAACTGATCGTTTACGCCGAAGACCACCACTCCGCCGCCGGTATTCGCGAGCGCGACGATTTCCTGCGCGATCTTTTCCGTGTTGGAAAGTTTTACTTTGAGTTCGAGATAAGTGTCTTCACCGCCGCGGATCAGACGTAGTAACTCAGTTCGGGAAGTTTGCGGTGCAGGAGTGGAAAGGATGTATTCCTGGAAGGAACGCTCCGTGGTTGGTTCATGCCGCTGGTTGCTGCGAAATCTTCTGCGAGCCATTTGTGTATTGACGGGGCTCTAAACCCGCCCGGATGCTCACGAGCACCGCTGGATTAAATTTGAATACCCGCAACGCAGTGTAACACAGGTAAAAGATTTTCCCCGCCAAGGCGGTTCACTCATTCATCCGATGGTTCGCGGACCGCCTCGAGTATGTCGATTTCACGACGAGCAAGTGAACGTCCGTGAAAGTTTATGACAACGGAATATAGGCCAACTGCGAGCACTGCGAAGAGTGCCAGCGCCACGTACTCATAAAGAAGACTGCGCGTGAAGTAACCGATGAGAGTCGCCAGCACCGGAGGCGTTGCCAGGACGATCACCATCGGGATCAATAGAATCCCAGCGACTCCTGATACATTCATCCGCTTTCCGAAGCGCATGCGTTTGGGAAACCTGATCGATAACCCGTTGCCGATCGTCGCACTGATCGCCGCGAAGATGATAAAGCTCAACGCAATAAACGGCAGGTTAGCGACGGTGATGTCCCGAAAGATGATCGCGTTAAGAATCAGCAGCGCTGTCGCAATCACCAGTGCGGCAAGAGTGATGACGATATTCTTTCCCAGCAGTATCTTGCGCCTGTCGATTGGAGAAAGAATGAGTGTGCGCATGCCGCCTTCTTCCAAAGAAAAGAGATTACACGATAGACCAGCGAGAATGAGAAAGACGTACAGCACGCCGCCGATGAGAAGCAGTCCGGAACCGTATGTCAAAAAATCAGTCGGCGTGGCTCTTGTAGTGGCAGTTCTCATCCTCTGAGAATTCGCCAGACGAATGATGATCAAAACGAGAGGCATGAGCCCCATCATCTTCACCTGAGCGTTGCGCATCACGTAGCGGAGCTCTTTTTCAATAACTGCGGAGAGGTCGGCGGACAAAAGCGGCAACTGCCAGCCGGAGTAAGACTGCAAGCTCGCCGTCGATTCCGTTGCAGCTTTCTGCTTTCGGCGTCCTTCCAGACCAAGCGCCGCTCGGCGTGCGATCCAGTAAGTCGCAACGATCAAGACCACCGCGTAAGCACTCAGCGTTACAAACGCGACCGCGTATGAAAGTCTGTCATCCCCGGCGTTGCTCAGTAACAGAAATGCGGCAGCACCCGAAGGCGTCCAGCGCAGCGATCGAAACGACTCAGCGTGCCGAAAAAGCAGCGGCGCAACCTGGCCCGCGAGAGCCGCACTTAACCCAACAACGGCGCCGAGCAATGCGACGATGGTTTCACCGCGCGCGCGTTTGCGACGAAAGAGTAAGGCAATGGTCGTCGAAAGCCACTTGGACAAAGCGATGCCAAACAGGATCGCGGGGACCGCAACGATCAGTCTTGTCGACAGGTCGCCGGTGCCGAGTCCAGCCCCGATACAGATCGCCAGTATCGCAGGCACCGCAAAGATTGAATGCAGCGTCGTTAACTCGCTGATGAAGTCGACGGCGAACAGCTTGCGCAGCGTGATCGGGTACATCAGCAACTTGCCCGCATCAAATTGCTTGTTACCACCGATCGTCAACGGCACCGTTGCCCACATCAAGTACAACAAACTGAGAATCGAAAAGAATATGAACTCCGCTGACGCCGTCGTCGGGAAATCGCGTCCGGCGCTGCGTCGAAAACCGTCGAGTGCATCAGGTTGACTAAGCGCGTACGCGGCGACGCCGAGACCGAGAGCTACCACGAGTGACAATGCAAGCGCGACGAGCATTCCCAGTATCGACGCGATCTTGTTCACGACCGCTTTAGACGACCGGAGTGAGTTGCGCAACAGCCGCCACTTAAGCCAGATTAGTGTGAGAAGTTGGGACATCGATTAATGATCCAAAACGCTTACGTCGGACTCGGTTCCAATCTCGGCGATCGCGCTGGGTATCTGTTGCTGGCCGTGCGCGGCATGCTCGACGCCGGGTTGGATGTTATTCGACTGTCGAGCATTTACGAAACCGAGGCAGTGGAATACGAAAACCAGCCTGCTTTTCTAAACATGGTTGCGGAGCTGCGCGGCTCGACGCTTCCCTCGCCTGAGCACACACTCGCGCGCCTGCTGCGCATTGAGTATGCATTGGGACGGAAACGCGACGTGCCCATGGGGCCGCGTACGATCGACCTCGATCTGCTGATTTTTAAAGAACAACGGCTGAATACGGAGTTTTTGACTGTTCCCCACCCGCGTCTTCATCTGCGGCGCTTCGTGCTCGTTCCGCTCAACGAACTAGTGCCAAAACTCGTTCATCCCGTCCTCGAACAACCGGTCAGCGAGCTTTTGTCCCAAACTAAAGATCAATCGCGAGTAGTCCGCTTTAGAGCTGAATCCTGAACGCGCTTTCCCCCTCCGAACGTTTCCCGTTATAATGCCCACACTTGTTACCAGTCGGGCAACATTTCCAAACTCCTCGTTTCACTGGCAATTCAATTGTCCACACATCGTGGTGTAAAGAGAGCTGAAAAATGCCGTATTTGAAACCCGAAAGGCCTGAAAAGGTCAGCGCACCGACTTTGCGATCCAGTAAACAACGCGGCGAACGGCTGGTTTGTCTGACAGCGTACGATTACCCGACCGCGCGCATCCTGGACGAGGCGGGCATCGACATCATCCTCGTCGGCGACAGTCTGGGCAATGTCGTCTTGGGATACGGCAACACCGTGCCCGTGACGCTCGAGGAAATCCTGATCCATCTGAAAGCCGTGCGGCGCGCCGTGCAACGTGCATTGCTCGTTGCCGACATGCCGTATGGGACTTTTCACACCGGCGATGACGACACGGTCAGAAACGCTCTGCGACTCGTGAAGGAGGGCGGCGCCGAGGCAATCAAACTCGAAGGTGGGCACAAACGCGTTCACCTCGTGAAGCGTCTCGTCGACGAGGAGATCAGCGTGATGGGCCACATCGGCTTGACTCCGCAATCGATCAATCAGCTTGGCGCTTATCGCGTGCAGGGCAAAACTGCGAAGGCTGCACAACAATTGATCGACGATGCGAAGGCAATGGAAGACGCCGGCGCGTTCGCTGTCGTGCTCGAAGTCGTACCGCGCGAGATAGCTAAAATGATCACTGAAAGCATCAGCATTCCGACGATTGGAATCGGCGCGGGTGTTGATTGCGACATTCAGGTGCTGGTCCTGCACGACATGCTTGGTCTGGGCTTTAGCAAACAGGCGCGCTTCGTTCGTCCTTATGCAAACCTGCGTGAAGTGATGACCGATGCAGTTACCCGTTATGCCGACGACGTAAGGAACGGCACTTACCCATCCGAAGCAGAATCGTATGGTCTGCCCGCTGAGACTGCCGCGGAACTGGAGATCGAGATCCCATCGAGAGACTCAAAGGCCGAGAAGTCCTAAATTCCAACCTCAAATTATGGAGATCATCAACCGTCGTCAGCGCATGAGTTCCGTCGCGCGCAAAATCCGTCGTGAACAGGATCGGACTGTGGGCCTCGTTCCGACGATGGGTGCTCTCCATGAAGGTCATCTGAGTCTGGTGCGTGAAGCCAGACGGATGTGCGACGTGGTGGTGGTGTCGGTCTTCGTCAATCCGACGCAGTTTGGTCCAGGTGAAGACTTCGAACATTATCCGCGCGACCTGACGAAAGACACTGCACTGCTTACTGATTACAACGTCGATTACATCTTCGCGCCGCCAGTTGAAGAAATCTATCCGAAGGGCTTTTCGACTTACGTAAATGTAGAAGGTCTTTCGGACCAACTCGAAGGCGCGTCGCGGCCCGGACACTTTCGCGGCGTTGCGACAGTTGTGACGATCTTGCTGAACACAGTCAGGCCTGACTTCGCCTTCTTCGGACAAAAGGACGCGCAACAAGCACTCGTCATTCGTCGTCTCGTGAAAGATCTTGCGTTCGACACCGAGATCGTCGTGTTGCCGATCGTTCGTGAGGATTCAGGACTCGCGATTTCGTCTCGCAATCTTTACCTGACTCCTGACGAACAGAACTCGGCGACAGTCATTCACAAAGCATTGAAGCAGGCAAAGAAGGCTTACAAAGAAGGCGAGCGAAACACGCATCGACTTATGGACATGATTCGTGCGACAGTCGAAGCGGAACCGCGCGCGCGTCTCGATTACGTGACCGTTGCCGACGCGGAGACGTTGGAAAAACTCGAAAGGCTTGACGATCGGCCCACACTCATTGCAGTCGCGGCTTACGTCGGCAAAACGCGACTGATCGACAATACGATTTTGAATAAAGTGAAGAAGAAAGACGGTGCAGGGCCACAATAAGAAACACATTGCTTTCAGACTCAACGGCGAAGAAATCGAGGTCGCCTTCGCACCGCACAAAACCCTGCTCGAAGTTTTGCGTGAAGATCTGAATCTCACCGGGACGAAGCACGGCTGTGAGTTGGGTGAATGCGGCACGTGCGCCGTTCTTGTCGACGGCCGGTCAATCCTCTCCTGCCTGATGCTTGGCCTCGACGCCGAGGGCCGCGAAGTAAAAACGATCGAAGGAATGGCTGAGGGCGCGCGGCTTCATCCGTTACAACAGACGTTTGCCGATCTCGGCGCGGCGCAGTGTGGTTACTGCTCGCCGGGGTTTTTGCTTGTGGCGGAAGAGTTGTTGAAGAAGTCGCCGAACCCTTCGCGCGCTGAGATTCAGGAAGCGCTGTCGGGAAATCTATGTCGCTGCACCGGGTACATTAAGATATACGAGGCGGTGGAACTGGCCGCGGCGCGCATGCGCGGTGAGGAATTTGAACTACCGAGGGAGAGCGTGTACGGACTGGATTGATGCTTACAGTATTTACATCTTAAATCCTGAAAAATCATGTAAATCCTGTCAAACGAAACTTCAGTAAATGAACGATAAGAACGCACTCAATATCATCGGTAAACCGTTTCGCAAGGTCGACGCGCGGGCGAAGTGTGCGGGCCAAACGAAGTTCGCGGACGACATCGTTCTGCCGCGCATGTTGTTTTGCAAGATCCTGCGTTCACACTTGCCTCATGCGCTCATAAAAAATGTTGACGTTTCGAAAGCACTGGCGGTGCCGGGCGTTTTTGCTGTCGTGACCGGGAAAGATTTTCCGGTCCCGTACGGCATCCTGCCCGTGAGTCAGGATGAACACGCGCTCTGCATCGACAAGGTGCGCTTTATCGGAGATCCGGTGGCGGCTGTCGCTGCGATCGACGAAGACGTGGCGTTCGACGCGATGAATCTGATCGAAGTCGAATACGAGCCGCTCAACACGATTTCGACGATCGAAGAAGCTGTCATGATCGACGAGCCGCGTATTCACGATTACGGCGACAGCGGCAATGTGCACAAGAAAGTGTCGCTGGAATTCGGGAACGTTGAAGACGGGTTCGGCGAAGCAGATCTCGTGCGTGAAGACACGTTCTTCTACGAAGGCAACACACACTTGCCGATGGAGCAGCACGCCGCCGTTGCTCACTTCGATTCAGACGGAAAGATCACGCTCTGGAGTTCGACTCAAACGCCACATTACGTGCATCGCGCGCTCGCGAAAGTTCTCGGATTGGCCGCCAGTCATATTCGTGTGATCGCGACGCCGAATGGCGGTGGGTTTGGCGGGAAGAGCGATCCGTTCAATCACGAAGTCGTCGTTTGCAAGTTGTCGATGATCACGGGACGTCCGGTGAAGGTGACGCTCACGCGTGAAGAAGTTTTTTACTGTCATCGTGGGCGGCATCCGATCTTGATGAGAGTCAAAACCGGCGTGAAGAACGACGGTGCGATCACGGCGATGCACTTCCAGTCGTATCTCGACGGCGGCGCGTACGGGAGCTATGGCGTCGCGAGTACGTTCTACAGCGGCGCGCTGCAAACTGTTACGTATGACGTGCCGCGCTACAAGTTTCAGGGGGTACGCACCTTTACGAACAAGGCGCCGTGTGGTCCAAAACGTGGGCATGGCACGCCGCAGCCGCGCTATGCGTTGGAAGTTCACCTCGACAAGATTGCTGAGCAACTGCGACTCGATCCGGTCGAGATCCGGCGCAAGCATCTTGTCGCTCCGAATTCTGTAACGGCGAATTACCTGCGCATCGGCAGTATGGGTCTGGGCCAATGCATCGACAAAGTTGTCGAAGGCTCGCGTTGGAAGGAACGCTTCGGCGGTTGGGATCAAAGCAATCGAAAGCTTCCGTTTGGCAAAGGGATCGGGATCGCGTGCAGTTCGTATATCTGCGGCGCGGGTTTGCCGATCTACTGGAACAACATGCCGCAGTCAGGAGTGCAGCTTCGCCTCGATCGACAGGGAGGCGTGTGTGTCATGTGTGGCTCGACAGATATCGGCCAGGGATCGGATTCGATACTCGCGTACATCGTTGCGGAAATTTTGGGGATTGATCCGTTCGACATTCGCGTCGTCACTGCTGACACGGATCTGACGCCGGTGGATCTCGGGAGTTATTCGAGCCGCGTTACTTTGATGACCGGCAATGCGGCGATTCAGGCGGCGGAGCGGGCACGTGAACTGCTCGTGATGGCAGTTGCTGAGAAGCTCGGCGTGCCAATCGAGAATATTTCCCTCGCTGAGCGACGCGTATTTGATGTCGAGAATCCCGACGTCGGCGTGACGTTTGCGGAAGCGATTGTCCTTGCGGAGTCGAAGTTTGGAACGATCGGAACGGTTGGTTCTTATTCACCGCCGCGTTCGCCCGGAAGGTACAAAGGTTCAGGCGTTGGACCATCTCCGGCGTACAGCTATTCGGCGGCAGTTGCCGAGGTCGACGTTAATCCGGATACAGGAATCGTCGTCGTCGAACGTGTTTGGATTGCGCACGACATTGGGCGCTCGATCAATCCGCTGCTGGTGATGGGCCAGGTTGAAGGCAGTGTTTACATGGGGCTGGGCGAGATCCTGATGGAGGAGATGGTCTATCGCGAGAACCGCAACGTGGTGCACAAGTTTCCATCGATGTTGGAGTACAAGAGCCCGACGACGATGGAGATGTGCGACGTGAAGACTTACTTGATCGAAGACCCGGATCCGAATGGACCATACGGTGCGAAGGAAGTGGGACAAGGGCCGTTGCTGCCCGTGCCGCCGGCGGTGGCGAACGCAGTCTACAATGCTGTCGGAGTGCGCATCGATGAAGTTCCCATCACACCCGAGAAAGTCTTGCGGGCCTTGAAAGACAAAGCACGCGGCCGCACGGGACGCTTCGGCCCTGCCGCCGTCCCAGTCGTCGATTGGCCCGAACCGTTGCGAGTATTGACACCGTCTGAAGGAGGCGACGGCCGCGAGATGCCGCACGTTGCGGTGCATTCGTGAGTACTTTTAGATGAACCTTCCCAACGCGAAGAATGCGGTTGTCGATATTGAAAAACTTCGGGATTATTGCCTGAATCCAGATCATCCGAAGGGAAAACACAAGGCTCGCGTTTTTCTCGAAAAACTAGGCATCAGCAGAAATGACGCGGAACAGTTACGGCTGCTGATACTAGAAAGCATCTTGACAGCGGAAGGCACTGAGCAGGAATCTACACCATTCGGGTTGAGATTTATCGTTGATCTTCAGATCTCCTGGTCTAATCGGTTTGTACTCAGCACGGCGGCAGTGAGAACGGCATGGATTATCAGGAATGGTGAAGATTTTCCGCGGTTGACCACTTGCTTCTGTCTGTAAAAGGAGCACTAAAGGCTATGGATGAATTCAAATTACTCGATGTGGTGGCATTGATGGAGGATCTGAACTCCGAAG
Source organism: Acidobacteriota bacterium (assembly GCA_046733535.1). Taxonomy (GTDB): domain Bacteria; phylum Acidobacteriota; class Blastocatellia; order Pyrinomonadales; family Pyrinomonadaceae; genus PSRF01. The sequence continues at coordinate 937 of JBKPPH010000272.1, read as the reverse complement.
GCTTACGTCGTGGGGAAGTGGGAACAATAGTCGAGCGATGGAACGCTGGTGCTTTTGAGGTCGAGTTTAGCGATGACTCAGGCAAAACATACGCGTTCGTAACTCTTCGTCCGGAGCAGATGATGAAATTGCATTTTCGCAAGGATGAGGCCGCTTAATCAATCATGATGCGATTGCCCAAATTTGAATACCACACTCCGCAGACGATCGCGGAGGCGGTGAAGATTATGGCTGGCATGGGGCCGGCCGGGCAGTTCGTCGCGGGCGGCACGGATCTATATCCGAATATGAAACGGCGGCAGCAGATGCCGAAGACCGTCATCTCCGTCATGCGCCTCGCGGAACTCAACCAGATTACCGGCGATGGCAATCATGGCCTGCGCATCGGCGCCTCCGTAACTCTCACAGACGTCTGCGAACACCCGATCGTCAATCGTGATTATCCCGTCATCGCAAAAGCCACTCGCACTATCTCCAGTCCCATCCTGCGAAACATGGGAACGATTGGCGGCAACCTCCTGCTCGACACACGCTGCAACTACTACGATCAGAATTACGAGTGGCGCAAAGGCATCAACTTCTGCCTCAAGAAAGACGGCGACGTTTGCTGGGTCGCGCCCGGAAGTTCGAAGTGTTGGGCCGTGCAATCGTCTGATCTCGTACCCGTAATGGTCGCAATCGGCGCGAAATTACGTTTCGTGTCAACGCTCGGCGAGCGCGTGATCGATGCAGCCGGGTTATACAACGACGACGGTATCGACTACCTGCACAAACGCCCTGACGAACTGCTCGTCGATATCCAACTGCCACCCACGAATGGCTGGCGCGCTTCGTATCAAAAACTTCGCCGGCGCGGCGCGTTCGACTTTCCCGTCCTCGGTGTTGCGACCTGGATCGCAACCGACAAGAATTCCGTGAAAGACGCGCGCATCGTGCT
>JBKPPH010000271.1:0-6804 GCA_046733535.1 Acidobacteriota bacterium | reverse complement strand
GAATAGATTGACGCGCCACTCGTCTCCCACTTCGGGCTTGGGAATGGCCTCGCTCCACGGGATTCTCATTGCCACCCACAACCGTTCTCCCTCGAGTTTTGCGGCGGTTGAGAAACCGGACCTGAAGTCCCAATCAGTCTCTCTTCCCGAAGGCGTGATCGTGATTCCGAGGTCAACCCACTCGCCGGTCGGCGCCGCGTTAAACTCAAAGTATCGCGACGGATTCGCCGGATCCGGTGCGACAAAGATCTCGCACACATCTCGATCCCACAAACCTAAAGTCTTTGATGTCGTTCTCGGATTGTCGGAGACGACTAGCGGTTCCTGTTGCGCGCAAACGAAACGAACGTGCAGTCCCTCGCTGGACCAGCAGATCTTCGCTTCCGCGTGACGTGAAGGCGGAGCGGGTTCGCCGGACCAATAGTGCTCAATTGACACTGGCGGACACTGTTGCCAGAGCTGATTATCAAAATCGGAGACGTCGATGGGTTCCCTCGCGAAGCGCGCAACAATATACATGATTAAGTAGATTTGAAACCGTTCAGGCAATCAGTCAGCAATCGCTCCGGATCTTCGTTCATAAACACACGCGCCGCACTCCGCTTCCCAAACTTCTGCAGCAGATACTCAGCATCGTCGGCCACGCCGCCCGTTCCCTTGAGACACCCGATAACCTTTCGCTCATCGTGGGCGATCGTGAATTCGTTGAGCGAGCCCATCGCACCCGCCACGAAGAGAACAATATCGCACGATCGCACGAGGACGACGTTTCGGCCTTTCAAACCGAATCCGGTGTAGACGATCGCGTCGCACGCATCGAGCGGCAGCTTGTACATTTCGACGTGCTCGTGTTCGTTACTTCCCGGTGAGATCCCGATGTGAAAACAGCCCGCGTCATGCGCGGTCTTTCCGACCACGTAAACGATGCCCGTCGTCGCGCCGGTTAAAAGTACGACGTCCTTACCGGCGATAACGCGCGCGAGTCGCTCAGCTTTCTCGACCAGAGTACTGCCCGTCTCCAGCCGCGTACTCTCGGGCGCTGCCGAGCCCATGACTCCGACCTTTATTCGCATGATCTTGTTCACGATCCCACCAACGTTGAGTTAAAAACCAGGCAAGACCCGGCATCAGAAAGAACAGCCCGATGCCGACAGTCACGATACGAGGAGAAATACGAAAGCGATCGAGTAGTTCACCGGTCGCGTAATTCGATGCTGCCATAGTCAAAGTCAGCAACGCCAACTCAGCGGCAAAGACACGACCGCGAAAGGTGTCTTGGACCGATCGTTGCAATATCACGGTGGAAAAGACCCAGAGGATACTGCCGCCGCAGTGCGCGATGCCCAGCACCACGAGCGCAAAGATGAAACTCGTCGCACTGCCGAACGCCATATAAAACACGCCGGCGAGCAAAAAGGACAGTCCTATCGACACCTGCATGCGACGCTGGCCTTCGCCGGAGACGCGACGCGCCACAATTGGGCCAACCGCCGTCCCTATCCCACGCGCTGCAAAAAGAACTCCGATTCCACCGGCCGCGTTCTTGCCGACCGGGAAGATGCGTTCCCCAAAAACGGCCAGCAACGTGAGGATGCCTCCGCCTAATCCCCAAGCGGGTTTGACCAGGAGCAGCGCGAGCACGCGCGGTCGATCCTTGACGTATTTAATCCCCTCGATGGTCTCAGTTATTCCGAGCAGCCGTCCGAACGTGAGTTTTTGTCGTTCACGTTTTCTGCGCTTCGTCACGCGAATACTGGCGATCAAAGCCGCGGAGAGCAGGTAGGTGGCTGCGTCGAGAATGAACGCGACGTCAGTTCCAAACCAACTCGTGATGAATCCACCTATCGCGGCTCCGAGCGTGAGCATCACCGACCACGTCACCGACGAGATCGCATTCGCGGCAAGTAGTTCTCGATCTTCGACGATCGAGGGAATCGCCGCTGTTTTCGCCGGCTCGAAGAAAGTCGAGAGTCCCAGTTGAAAAACAGTCAACACATAAACGATCCACAACTGATCCGCGCGGCGCACAAACAGGAAGCCCAGCACAACGACAGCGCGCAGCAGATCAGACACGATCATTATTCGCTGCCGGCTGAACCTGTCAGCAACGACGCCCGAGATCGGTCCGAATAAAAAACTGGGAACAAAGCGCGCGACCAGAAGCAGTCCGATGTCACGACCGGAGCCGGTGAGTTTGAGGATGATCGTGTAGAGCGCGATGGTGTCGAACCAATCGCCCATCTGGCTCACGACCTGGCCCAGCCACAGTTGCCGGAAGCTGCGATTTCTGCGCAGCAGATCGATGTACCCTACTTCTGTTGCCATGTGTTCGCCGCGGTAATCCGCGGCTAAGTTTACCAGCTTGACCGAAGTTCTCAATGTGACGCGTCAGAATGGAAACAGCCTGCAAACATCGATGAGAATGCACGGTTTTTTCAGCGGCACACGAGTTGAGAATAGGAGGGCGCGGCGCAGAAGCCTTCTGGTTTCGCGGGCTCTCCGCACGGAGTCCGTAGCCGCAAGGATCTATGACACCTTCTGAAACATCTCACCCAGCACGGCAGCTCTTCGGTCAAGGGCTGCCACTTGCCCAGTTCGCCGGAGATGGAACTGAGTTGCTCCCAGTTCTGTCTCCGGCAGCTTCTCTTCGCGAGTCACTTGCGCATTGGTGGCTCAGTAATCAACTGTGGGTTTCGTGGTCGTTGCTCGTTGTACCGCTTGCGCTCGAAATAACCTTCGGCACTTTTTTGCTTCCCTACCTGATTCTCGCTCCAATATCGATACTCGCAACTTATCTCATCTATCGCAGCGCGCGAGCACGTTTGCAATCGAAGACAAATGAAATTGAAGCGTTGAGCCAGCTTCATCTCGCAACCGCGGAAGCCCTGGCCACCGCGATCGACGCGAAAGATCAAACAACGCATTGCCACGTGCGGCGCGTTCAGATTTATGCCGCCGGCATGGGCGAAGTATTCGGGCTCTCGCCGGATGAAATTGCAGCACTGAAAGCAGGTGCGTTACTACACGACATCGGCAAGCTCGCCGTACCGCCGCACATTTTGAACAAGCCTGGTCCACTGACGCCGGCGGAGTTTGAGAAGATGAAGATCCACACGGTCGTGGGTGCACAGATTCTCGGTCGCGTTGATTTCCCTTATCCCGTCATTCCAATCATCAGGCATCATCACGAACAGTGGGACGGCCGCGGTTATCCCGACAAGCTGCGCGGCGAACAGATCCCGATCACGGCGCGCATAATTTCCGTCGTCGATTGCTTTGATTCAATTCGCGAAGATCGCCCGTTCCGTCGCAGTATGACGCGTGACGAAGCGACTGCTTTGCTTCTCCGCGGAGCGGGAATTCATTTCGATCCGCACGTGGTCGAACAGTTCATCAAGAATCTGCCGCGATTCGAAGCGGAGATTGAACGTCTCGGTCTGCAACATCAATCTGCCAACTACTCAACTGAACCGCCCATTCAACTCAGCGACGTCGACATGATTCAAACTCGCGAGCGTGGGTCTTACATCGCTTACGATCAAATAAAGAAAGCGCACCGCGAAGTTTATGCGCTGTACGAGATTGCCCGCACTTTTGGGACGTCTCTTGACGTCGAGCACACGCTCGAGATTCTCGTCGACAAGGTGGGCCACGTCGTTCCGTTCGACACCTGCGTCGTCTATTTTTACGACGAGTCGAAGGGCTATGCGACCGCTCGCCACGTCGCCGGCAAGAACGCACAGAAGCTGGCCGCACGATGTATTGCACTCGGCGAGGGAGTCACAGGCTTCGCGCTCGCAACCCGGCGTGCTGTTAACCAGCTTCATCCCAGTCTTGATTTCACGGACATAAATCCGGACGCCGGGATCAAGTATCGCTCGATGGCTTCGTTGCCGCTCTTCAAGGACGACGTTTTGCTCGGCGCACTTTCCGTTTACTCGACTGAGCTCGAGCAATACACCGATGACCACATGCGACTGCTCGAAACAGTCACACGGCTCGCGTCAGACGCGCTCGGAAATGCGATGCAGCACGCCGAAGCGGAGTCGAACGCGTTGACCGATCCGCTCACGAGCTTGCCGAACGCACGCTACCTGGGTTTGCGTTTCGAAGAAGAAGCTGCACGCGCGCGCCGCACAGATCGCACTTTCCAGGTCGTCATGATGGATCTCGATGAGTTCAAGAACGTGAACGACACTTACGGGCACAAGGTTGGTGACAAGATGCTGCGCGAAGTGGCGCACATCATCCAGGGCCAGTTGCGCGAGTATGATTTCCTCGCGCGTTACGGCGGGGATGAGTTCGTGGCGCTGGTGCAGGAAGTCGTCGGTTCGCAGGTTGAGGAGTTGTGTGCGCGTATCGAAAGTGCTGTTTCGAAGTTCTCGCTTGCGGTCGGCAAGAACCGGTTTGCGCGTGTTGGAATCAGCGTCGGCACGGCGACCTTTGGCATTGATGGAGAGACGCTGGATCAACTCGTCATCGCGGCCGATCACGAGATGTATCGCGTGAAGTCCGGCCACAGATCTTTACGGATAAACACCGATCAGCAAGTTCTAATCGGCGTTAATCCGTGAAATCCGCGGCTAATTCAACGAAATTCTTGACATATTCCTCACTCATCGCTTTCAATCAAAATGGTTGAAAGCATGGTTGCTCCCGCCGAAAATCAAAACGCAACACTCTTAATAGTCGACGATGATGCTGCCGCTCGCGAGCGGCTGCGCGAAATCTTCGAGGCGGCTCAGTATCGTGTTGTGACCGCACACGAGGCCGGCTCGGCCCTGCGTGTGCTGAAGGGCGTGCGCTGCGATCTCGTCGCCCTTGATCTCGAGATGCCGGGCGTCGACGGTCTCGCACTCTGCAAATTACTTCGAGCGCAACCCACGACGAGCAAGCTCCCGATCATCGCGCTTTCGGAGAGCGACGACGAGACACGCAAGGTCCAGGCATTCACGGCCGGCGCTGACGACTACATCACCAAACCTTCAACGCCCGGCGAACTCCTGTCGCGTGTCAGTCTTCACGTTCGCACGTCGCAACGCGAGTGGGCGCTGATCGGCAGTAATCGTGAACTCAGGTTTTTGTCGGACATCGGTCGCGGACTATTGCGCGCGCTTGAACCCGAGCAGTTGGTCCGGCGTGTTGCCGGCGCCACTTACGAAGCGCTCGACGCATCGCTTTGCGGCGCGTACGTGACTGTCGGCCGCGACAAACACGCGTTGTGTGTCTTCGATCGAGAAGGTACAGCCGACGATCCGTTATTACTCGATAGCGAGTCGCTGCAAAAGTGGCTGCGCTCGGCAGACTCTGCGAACTCGTTACTGATCTCTGAAAACGATTCTTTTCTGCTTCACGACGATATTCACGTCACCGAGTACGTCGCGCCATTTCGCTTCGCCGGCCGCGCGAAGGGCGCGCTGATCGTCGCGTTCGATCGTCGTGATGAATGCGGTGAGACCGAGAGACGTTTGATCGACGCTGCTGCGCAACAGACGTCGCTCGCGGCACACATCTGCTCGCTCTATCAAGCTGCGCGCGATACGTCGCTGAGTCTCGCGAGAGAAGTCGAGAAGCGGACCGCTGAGATTGAGGGGCAGAAGCGCTTCATCGAAGCGATTGTCGATAGTCTGCCGCTGTCGCTTTACGCCATCGATCGCGACTATCGAGTGGTTGCATGGAACCGCAATCGTGAACTCGGAGAGCTCGGCATTCCCCGCGGTTCAGTTTTAGGCAAGAACGTCTTCGCCGTTCTGACACGGCAGCCGCGCGACATGCTGGAGGAGGAATTCGAGCGAGTGTTCGAGAGCGGCGAGATCGAGCGTATCGATCAGGAGACTCCGTCGCCGGAAGGCGGGATCCGGCACTGGGTCATCAGCAAGATCCCGATGTGGGCTGACAACAGCGGACGAGTTACGCATGTCATCACCGTCGGCGAGGAAGTCACGGATCGAGTCGAAGCTAACCGCGCGATCGCGCGTGCTGAAAAGCTAGCTGCGGTCGGACGCCTGGCCGCGGGCGTAGTTCACGAAATCAATAATCCGCTCGCAACCATTTCCGCTTGTGCTGAATCGCTCGAAGCGCGTGTTAATGAAGGCGCGTTCGATGGCTCGTCGTCTCTCGACGACCTGCGCGAATACCTCGGGTTGATTCGTAGCGAGGCCTTCCGTTGCAAGAGCATTACGATGGGGCTGCTCGATTTCAGCCGCACGCGCAATGCGGACCATGTCACGATCGATCTGGCCGACGTCATTCGTTCGGCCGTGCGTTTACTTTCACACCAGAAGCGCAGTTCGGCAGTCGATTTCAACATTGAAATCGCGCACGACCTGCTTCCGGTGTCGGGCGATCCCGGTCAGTTGCAACAGGCTGTGATCGCGCTCGCGACGAACGCCCTCGACGCGATAGGCGACAGCGGCGTGTTGACGATCAAAGGACGAAACGAAGACGGTAAGGTTGTGGTCGAAGTCAGCGACACAGGCGTCGGAATTCCGCCGGAGAACCTTCCCAAAATCTTCGAGCCCTTCTTCACGACGAAAGAAATTGGCAGAGGAACAGGTCTCGGCCTCGCCGTATGTTATGGTATCTTAACGGAGCACGGCGGCACCCTCGACGTGCAGTCGACAGTGGGAGCAGGCACCACTTTCACGATCTCCCTTTCCGCAGTCAATCTAAGCGAGGAACAGACAGTTTGAGTGAGCAACAGCAGGCACGAATTCTGATCGCAGAAGATGAGGCCAACCTTCGCCTGGTCCTGCAAAAGGAATTGGAGCGGTTAGGTTACCGCGTGCAGGCCGCGCCCGATGG
>JBKPPH010000270.1:0-11485 GCA_046733535.1 Acidobacteriota bacterium | reverse complement strand
TCACTAGCAAGGAACGATCCGCACATCAAATTGATGCGGGGGGAAGATGGTAAGGTTCGCCATCACGACTTTCAGCGCCTGAAACGGAAGGCGACCGGATGCTATATATACAACTCCGCCAAAAATGTCACCCTAAATCTCGTGTAAATCAAGCGGTGTGGTGTAAAACAAGTGAGAGGCGTGACATTTCCTGTCAAGCGCCGACTGACAATAATTGCACGTTTTCAGCCACGGATTACACGGATCGGCACAGATCAGATTTAATCCGTTTCCATCCGTGTAATCCGTGGCCTCCAACTCTTAGTCGTAATACTCGAGTCCGAGGTGAGTAATGAGATCCTCGCCGCGCAGGTGCCGCAACGTGTTCTTCAGTTTCATGAGCTGGATAAAAATATCGTGCTCGGGATACAACCCGGGCGCAGTTTGCGGAGACTTGAAGTAGAACGAAAGCCACTCCTGCACGCCCTTCATCCCTGCTCGCTGAGCGAGATCGAGAAAGAGGGCGAGGTCGAGAACTAGTGGTGCGGCGAGGATCGAGTCGCGGCAGAGGAAGTCGATCTTGATCTGCATCGGGTAGCCGAGCCAGCCGAAGATATCGATGTTGTCCCAGCCTTCTTTGTTGTCGCCGCGCGGTGGGTAATAGTTGATGCGCACCACGTGTGAGAAGTCCTTGTACAAACTCGGGTAGACTTCCGGCTGAAGAATGTATTCGAGCACTGACAACTTTGATTCTTCTTTCGTCTTGAACGAATCGGGATCGTCGAGCACTTCGCCGTCGCGATTGCCGAGAATGTTCGTGGAATACCAGCCGTGCAGTCCGAGCATACGCGACTTCAATCCGGGCGCGATGATCGTCTTCATCAACGTCTGACCTGTCTTGAAGTCTTTGCCGCAGATCGCGAGTTTGTTTTGGTCGGCGAGAGTCATGAGGGCGGGAATATCCACCGTCAGGTTGGGTGCGCCATTCGCGAACGGAATTCCCGACTTGAGCGCGGCGTACGCGTAGATCATCGACGGCGCGATCGCTTTGTGGTTCTCGCGCATCGCCTTCTCAAACGATTCGATCGTCTTGTGTACCGGATGCGGCTTCAAAAAGATCTCGGTAGATGCGGCCCAGATCATCACGAGCCGCGAGCATCTGTTTTTCTTCCTCCAGTCGGCAATCTCATCGATGAGTTGCTGGGCCAACTCAAACTTGTTCTCACCGGTTTTGACGTTCGTTCCGCTGAGTCGCTTCACATACGATTGATCGAACACTGCCTTCATCGGCTTGATCTTACGCAGCGGCTCCTTCAGTTGGGCCAACAGTTCTTTTTCCAACACGCCCGCGTTCAAAGCCGCGTCGTACGCTGAATCGGGGAAGATGTCCCATGCGCCGAAAACAAGATCCTTGAGTTGTGCAAGCGGAACGAAATCTTTGACGAGGGGCACGCGGTTCTCCGTCCGCTTGCCGAGACGAATGGTGCCCATCTGCGTAAGGCTGCCGATGGGCTGAGCAAAACCTTTTTTGATAGCTTCAACGCCGGCGATAAAAGTGGTGCTGACGGCACCCAGACCTACGAGTAGAACTCCTAACCTTCCTTCGGCAGGACTGATCTCGGCTTGTTTGGCAACTGGCATCTCGGTTCTCCTTTGGTGTGGAAGGATGATAGCGGCCGCGATGCGTTTACAACCGACGAATCTTGCTCATTATTGGCGACGTATTGCTCGCCAGATTAATCGTGTTGTGCCTTTTTGTGGCTGATGATGCCTTTGCGGAATTCGCGGGGTGTGGCGCCGGTGGCGATACGAAATGCTTTCGTAAAGTGGCTGCCGCTCAAGTAGCCGACGCGCGCTCCGATTTCAGTCACTGAAAGATCAGTCTCAGCGAGCAACAACTGAGCTCGTGCAGCGCGAATGCCGGCGAGATAGTTGTGCGGCGAAGTTCCGGTGAGTTTCTTGAACAGCCGCGCGAAGTGAAATGGCGAAAGATAAGAGGCGGCGGCGAGTGCCTTTAATGTGAGGTCCTGATCGAGTTGCGTGTACATCAATTCGACAGAGCGTCGAATGCGTCTATCGACAAGGCCAACGCGAGAAAGCTCGAGCTCTTCCGAAAGGCGCGGTGTTGAGTAGTTTCTCAACAGGTGGACCAACACCTGTTCCACCAACGCGCGCATCACGATCTCCTTGCCGGGCTTTTCTCCGGCAAGCTCCGAAACAAATTCCGCCAGCAGCCCATCGAGCTTCTGATCGCGAGTGACGGGCTCGCGTGTGAAGGTGACGATAGACTTCGGCGGAATCAATCGCATTGCGGTAGCGTGTTGCAGGACCAGCGACGCCGAGACCGTCAGGAGGAGAAGTTCCACGTTGCGGCCCTTGCTCGTGACGCTCATATTCGGTTCGAAGATTAGTGTCTGCGAAGCCAAAAGAGTCGCATGTTTGCTATCGATTGTGTAATCGACTTGACCAGTGAGCGTGGTGAGTAATGAATAGCCTGAAGTCGCCTGGCTTTGCCACAGCAGTTGTTTGGCCCTGCGGTAGTGAACTGAGAAGTCTGGTGAAATGAAGAACCGGTTGAGTTGAGCCAGCGGACGAGTCATCGATGAGCCAGCATAGCGGCAGGATTGTTCGTAATCAAAGCATCAACACCGATCGATCGCGCGCGTTCGATCCATGCGGGATCGTCGACCGTCCAAACCGCGACGATCCAACCGAGCAATTTTGCTTTGTCGACCAGGTCCTTGCGGGCGAGTCGATGATGAAGCGCGAGTGCCGTTGCTCCAACCGCGATCGCTTGATTGATGATGCGCTCGTTCGACAACACCGACAGGTTTGAGAGCGATGGTTCGAAGAGTGCCGCCGTTCTAATTTCCGAATCGATACTCTTGACCACCTTGAGCGCCGCGTGGTCAAAGCACGAAAGGATTACGCGCTCCTTTAACGAGTGTTCGTTGATGAGCTTGCAACACGCGTAAGCAAGCGGCGTGTGCTCTGACGCCGAGTCAGACTTCATTTCAAGATTGAGCACCAGGTTGTTGGACTCGAAGAGTGTGAGCAACTGATCGAGACTGGGAACTGTCGCGTGAGCAAAATTCCGATCGAACCAACTGCCAACATCCACGTGCTCGAGTTCGGCCCACGTCAAATCAGCGACGCGACGCTGCAACGCACCCGTGCGGCGAAGCGTGCTGTCATGGATGACGACCGGAACACCATCGCGTGTGAGGCGAACGTCAAATTCAATTCCATCCGCACTCGCCGCAATCGCTTCCTTGAAAGCCGCAATCGTGTTTTCAGGCGCGACAGCAGACGCGCCACGATGACCAATGATTAGTGGTGCTGGCATGAAAATCTCTTCACGCAAAGGCACAAAGGCCGCAAAGAAGAAAAAACTTTCTTTGCCGCCTTTGCGCCTTGGCGTGAAATTATTGCTGGACTGGGTTGGTAACGATCCGCTTCAGCTTGATATCGAATGTCCCGTAATCCGTTTTGATCCGTCCGCCGACGGGAATGTGCCGGGCGTCGTCGGTGATCCAGATCGAGAACTCACCCTTTTCTTCGTCGATCAACCTGTCTGGTCCAAACAGTTCCGGATTGACTCGCAGCACGTCGATGTGGCCGAGGATCGTCTTCATGCGCTTCTTCTCGAGCACCTTGATCGGAATCTTGTAAACGCGGCCGCCGTCTCCGATAAAGACCTCGAACGTCTTTCCGACTTCGAGTGGCTGCGTGCGAATGAAATAGATTGCCGACAGCACGTCTTGCAACTGTCCCGAGAACTCGGCAATCGCGCTGCGTGGTTCAGCCGACGGATTGTTCGGATCGCGCGATGTCCACGTCATCTTGCCCTGCGACCGATCGAACGTCGACTCCGTGCTGCGTACTCGCTTTCCTTGCTCGTCCAGGATCGTCGTTCGTTGCACCGTAAACGACACGGGCTCGACTGTAGACTCGACGCGCTCGCGAAACTTCAAGTTGAACAAGCGTGCGAAGAAACCTTTGCTGGAAAGGTCGGCGCTGAACGTTAACGCATACGACTCTGCTTCTTCGGGATCACCCGACACGGGCGTTCGAGTCGCGCGAAACTTCAGATCGGCGACGTCCAGCTTGCGCAACAGCGCTCGCGAGAATTCAGCTTCGAAGTGGAGCTCTTCTCCGAGTTCGAAATGTCTGGGTGCGGTCTTCGGCTCGAGCCGTTGCGCCTGTACGAACCGAGCACTAGCGGCAATGCTGAGCGCGAGAAGAAGGACAGTGATCTTGAAATGTGTTCGCAAGTTAGAAATAGTAAGTTTTAATCAACAGCAGTCCCCAGGCAACGACGAGCCCAAGTGCCGCCCGGTACTCCCTGTACCGCAGATACAGCGTACCATCAAATTTATTCGCTGCCGACTCATTTTGGTGAAACGGAGTAAGCCGCGGAAAAAACAGCGGCACAGATCGTCTGTACATTTCAAAGTCTTTGCCAAAGAGCTGGGCCATCGTGGAGGCTTCGACGCGCATCACGGGCAAATAGATGCCAAGAAACAGGGCCGCGAAAAGCACGCCGAGAAGGAGCCGGCCCGCAGCAATCGTGAAGCCGAGTCCAAGCAAAAAGCTACCGAGGTAAAGCGGATTGCGCGTGAACGCGTACGGACCGGACGTAGCGAGTTGTGCATTTTTTTGAATGTGGCCGGCAGCCCACGCGCGCAGCGCAAGGCCCAAGAGCGAGACGGACGCGCCGATCAATAAAGCCTTCGGCGTGGGCCGTGCGAAGAAGATGAAGGCCGCGCCGCACAAGAAACCGAGCGGCACCCGCCAACGCTGAATCCACGTCCCACCTCTTCGCATTATTGTTTAGAGTTCAAGCTTTAGCTTGTGTGTGCCAAAACAGCAGCCTAAAGGCTGAACTCTGAACCTCCGCCTATCCTCCGTTCCACAGCGTCCATCACGCGCCCGACTTCGATGTCCATGCAGATCCACTTCGAACACGAACGCCGGTGACAGTCGACGCGGCAGTCAATATCGTTTCGCTCGACGCAGATATCTTCGGGTCGCGGACTTCCATTTCGCCACCACTCAGTCGGTCCAAACAGCCCAACGATCGGCGTACCCGCGGCGACTGCAATATGCGTCGGACCAGTGTCACCGCCAACGTAAACTCGCGCGTCACGCGCGAGCGAATAAAAACCTTTCAAAGAAAGATTCACTGGCTGAGCTTTGCCCGAGACTGACGAACGGCGAACATTTTCAGCCAACTCTTGCTCGCCGGGCCCGTAAGTGATCAAAGAAGAAATACCATAATTCTCCCAAAGCAAGTCCGCCAGTTTGCCGAAACGTTCAGCGCTCCAGAGTTTGGTCGGCCAGCCGCCGCCCGGATTCAGAATCGCATAGTTCCCGCCGGCATTGGCCGACACCTGTTGCGCTTCGGCTTCGTCTTTCGCAGTTACCCGAATGGGAAACGAAAATACGTCCGGGACAGGAATGTCCAAAGCTCCTTGAAGCAGCAGCAATGATTTGCGGATAACGTGGGTTTGTTTCGGTACAGCAACCGTCTTCGACAGAAAAAGCGCACTCGCGGGTTCGCGCAGTCCGGCGCGCGAGTACCCAAAAACACGTCGCGCGCCCGACAGGCGCGCTATGGAAGCGGATTTAAGAAGTCCCTGGAAGTCTAAAGCGACATCGAAGGCCGAGGCACGTAACCGACGTAACTGCTGGCGCGGTGCCCGCAGCGTCTCCCCAGACATCAGCCCGCGCCTCAGCGCCTTCGTGTCGACTTCGATGAGGCGATCTAAAAGCGGGTTGTCTCTTAAAATTTCAGATGATTGCCGTTCTACGACCCACGAAATTTCTGCATGCGGCATTGCACGGCGCAGCGCTGCCAGCGCCGGCAACGTGTGAACGATGTCACCGATACTCCCGAGTTTGACGATGAGAATTCTCATGTACCGCCAAAATAACTGAACTTCAGTTTCGCTTCAGCCAGCTTCTTTCCCGCGCGAAACTTCGTCAACGTGCCTTCGAGAACCGGCGCGTCGTCGCCCAGCCATGTGAGAGCGAAGCTTCCACCTTTCAGAAACTTTCCTGAAAAACTGTAAGAAACACCAGCGCGAGTGACGGTTGTAAAGTTGAAATCGTTTTGTTTGACGGTCAGCGTTTTGAAACGGTAGGTCGCGCCGTTGTTCGTTTGGACTCCGGGTGACGGAAGTTGCCGCGATCTTTTTGCGTTCAAATTTATGGCGCTGAAGTCCGAGAAATCGTTCGGCGGCTCTCCGACGATCCAAAACGAACCGTCCGGATCGAAGCGAGCGGATTTGTTTTGAGCGAGCGCTGTGGTCGCTATCAACAGCAAGATAAGTATCAGGGCCGTTCTACGCATTCACACCTCCGAGCCGCGCGATGATGGCTGACGTCGAATGATCTTTTGGATCGCCGACGATAGCGACCTCGCCGCCGTAGGATCGTACCACGTCACGCTCGGGCACAGTGTCAGTGGTGTAGTCGGTGCCTTTCGCATGGATGTCGGGTTTGAGCGCGAGCAGAAGTTCAGAGACTGTTGGTTCGTTGAAGATGGTGACGTAGGTTACTGATTCGAGTGACGCGACGATTTCTGCGCGTTCGTTTGCCGGTAGCACGGGTCTGCCCGCGCCTTTTTGCATCGCGACTTGCTCGTCGGAGTTGATACCAACGATCAGTATGTCGCCGAGTGTTCTGGCGCCCTGGAGATACCGTACGTGTCCGACGTGCAGCACGTCGAAGCAGCCGTTGGCGAAAACGATGCGCGCGCCGTTTGCTCGCGCCTCGGCTACTCTTTCCTTCAATTCTGTCAGGCTCAACAACATCGTCTGTGGCCACCGCTTGTTGAACTCAAGCCAGGGGCGGCCACGGAGTGCCGCCCCTACAAATAGATTCTTCCAGTTCAGCCGCAGTTACCGAGCCGGTGCCTCGTTTCATCACCACGAGTCCGCCGGCGTAGTTTGCCAGTCGCGCGGCATCGGCGAAAGATGCGTCGGAGGCGAGTGCGAGCGCAAATGTCGCGATCACCGTGTCGCCCGCGCCCGTGACGTCGACGGCTTGTTGCGCGCCGACCGCACGAATGTGAAGCGGTGGGGCGTCGCTTTCCAGTAATGTCATTCCGTGACTGCCGCGCGTGACGAGCAACGCGCTATAGCCGAGTCGCTGCTTCAATTCCTTTGCGGCAGTTTCCAGTTGTTCGGTAGAAGCGATTTGCGCGCCGATAAGGTTCTCGACTTCTTCCTGGTTTGGAGTGGCCGCAGTGAATCCGGTGAACTCCGAGAGCCGAAAACGCGAGTCGACCAAAACCGGAACATTAACTTTCCGGATTGCTGCAATCACGTGGGCATCGACGACACCGTAGTTGTAGTCGGAGATAACGACTGCATCTGCCTCGGGGAGGGCTTTCTCTAACCTGGTGATGAGCGCTGCTCGGAGTTCAGCGTCGTTCACGGGAGCGCTGTCGTAATCGATGCGAATCACTTGTTGTTTGCTGGAGTGCGAAAGGCCCGCGAGAATTCTCATCTTCGTCGTCGTCTGGACTTTCTCCGAAACAAGCACTCCTTTGATATCGACACCGGCAGCTTCGAGTTTCGAGCGTAGTTCGTTGCCCGCTTCATCGTCGCCGGTCAGCGAAATCAACGAGACACGCGCGCCAAGTGACACGAGATTCATGGCGCAGTTTGCGGCGCCGCCGGGGAGCGTTTCCGTTTGTTCGTGACGCAAAATGAAGACGGGAGCTTCGCGCGACACTCTGCTGATCGAGCCGTGCACAAACTTGTCGGCGATAGCGTCGCCGACAATCACGACCCTTCGCTCCGCGAAACGGTGGATAGTGTCAAGTAATTGATTCAAATCTTGATCATCCTGTCTAACTACCGACGATCATCTTCACGGCCTCGAGCAGATTCTCACAAACGAGATCAGGCTCATACTTCCACGACTGGCGTTGAAACTCCCACTCACCCCTTCCATACCCACTCAACACGAACGCCGAATGCAATCCCGCATTACGCGCGAGCTCCACGTCGCCATAGCGGTCACCAGCCATCCAACTCGCCGGCAGATCTATCTCGAAGTCCTTCGCCGCGCGATCAATCAATCCGGTTTTTGGTTTGCGGCAGTCACAGTCGAATCGATACGGCGGCTCTCCGACGGACGGATGATGCGCACAGTAATAAATTCCATCGAGCTGCGCGTCCTGCAAGTCGCGTTTGAGTTGATCGTGAACGTTCACGATCAAATCTTCAGAGAAATACCCGCGCGCCACCCCCGCTTGATTGGTTATGACGATCGCGAGCCAGCCGTTATTGTTCAGGATACGTATCGCCTCCGCCGAGTACGGGAACAGGCGAAAGCGCGAAGGATGATTGACGTACCCGACCTCCTCGGAGAGTGTTCCATCACGATCAATGAAAACTGCGGGTCGCTTCATTTGAATCACGCGACTGAGTCGCACAATCTCCTTACAGTCTTCGCAAAACTGCCGCGCTTCAATAACGCATGCGAATGCTCAAACACTTCATCAACCGTGATCGCCGTCATGCAACGATGATCGATGGGACAGTCGCGCAACATGCATGGCGCGCATTCCGGCGGATGTCTCAGGATCTCGGCAGCGGGTGAAAACGGACGCGTTGTGAGCGGATTTGTCGGTCCAAAGAGCACGATCGTCGGCCGGTCGAGCGCCGCGCCGATATGCGCCGGGCCTGTATCGTTGGTCACGATGAGATCGACTGTCGCGAGCACTGCGGTGACCTGGTCCAGAGTCGTCTTGCCTGTGAGCACTACGGGCTCGTGTCGCATCCGGTTCATCACGTCTTTCGAGACTTCAGCCTCGTCCCGCGAACCGATCAGCAACACTCGACGCCGCGATTCAATTAACCGATCCGCAAGGGCCGCGTAAGCTTCTGCCGGCCATCTTTTCGCGCGGCTGTTCACCGATCCCGGACAGATCGCGACGACAGAATCCTCGATCCGAATTCCGTATGCGCGAAGTAGCTCGCTTGCTTCCGCTCTCCTTTTTTCCGAGATCGCGATGCTCGCGTCCGGTGCAGCTTCGCAAATGCTGCTGCTGCCGAACAACATCTGTTCGAGCGCTGTCACGAGATACAAGTAATAAAAGACTTCGTGCCGGGACGAGCGCCAGTCAGGCAATTCGAGCGGATGCGTGAGCAGCGCCTGCCGCGATTCAGTTGCGTAACCGAGTCGGAGGGGCACGCCCGCCACGAAGGGAATCAACGCAGCCTCAAAAGCATTTTGGAACAACAAAGCGAGATCGAAATTCCTGTGTCTCCACTCGCGAATTTGCGGCACCACTGAAAACGCATTCTTCCGGTTGTAGACTAAAACGTCGTCAATGAAATCAGCTTCTGAAAAGATTCCAGCCGCGCCGGGACGAATCGCGAGTGTGATGTTCGCGTGAGGCAACACGCGCCGGAGAGCGCGTAGCGCGGGCACAGTCATGACGGAATCGCCCACCCAGTTCGTGCCCCGCACGACGACTCGCTTGATGCTTTCAGCGTGCACGTTCGTCATTACAGAAGCACTTGCAGGCCATGGTCAACCCCGATCTCAGGTCGCCAGTCCAATTCCTCCGTGACGCGCGTCGTGTCCGAAACATAACGCAAAGGCACGGGCACAGGCAGTGCGGGATCTTCTTCTATCAATGGTTCGATCTCTATCATCGCGCCCACTCTTCGTATGATGTCGCGCAAGCTGATAGCGTTGAGACGGCCGCCGCCGAGATTGTAGAGCCCAAACGGGATCTTCGATTTGACAAACGCGCGGCAAGCACGAGAGAAGTCGTCGACATAAAGGATATCGCGAACCGGATCGACTCCGGCCGGCATGCGAATCGGTACGCGATGTTTTATCGATTCCACGTAGTGCGTCACCACTCCGGGCGCATTATTTTCTGACGGGCGGGCGAACACGGTCGAAAGCCGAAATATGCAAGCACGAACATCGCGTTGGTGCGCATAGTACTCAACATACCGCTCGCCGATTAGCTTGGACCACTCAAACGCCGATTGCCCGCAGTAAGCGGTGCTCGTGTCTTCGGCGACTTCTTCTTTCCCCTCCGCGTGGCTGCCGTAAACGTCCTTCGTAGACGCATAGATAAAAACCGAACCCGGTTTCATGTGGCGAATGACATTCGCTGTTCCGTGTGAGTTGGTGCGGAAGCACTCGCCGGCGCCGTCCGGATGCTTGTCGAAGTGCCCGGCCAGGTGAATGACTACGTCGTAATCTGCCACTCTCTGCGCCGCTTGATCGTGTCGAACGTCTAAAAATGAACGCCGTGAGAAGTCGTCGGCTGAGAAGAACTGGCGTACGTACGTACCCAAATAGCCGCTGCCGCCGGTTACGAGATATTTCATCGAGTCACTTTCAGCCGGTTATCGCCTTGTGCCACCGTGCGCCCACGCGCCACAGCAGTGAGTTTGACCAACGATTCAGGGTTGCCGATCGCGATCAGCATATCGCCGCCTTGAATCCTTGCTTCGCCACTGGGATTGAAAACCAGCTCGCCGTCGCTGCGCCGGATACTGACGATCACAATGTTTAGTTCAGAGCGAATAACTGTTTCACTGAGTTTACGCCCGACAAGCGAGGAGCTTGGCGCTACTTCGAGTTGTTCGAATCCAAGCTCGAGGTCGTTCGCAGTGACGGAATCGATAAAATCGCCCACGGCAGGTTTCGTCAACGCCATCGCCATGCGATGTCCGCCGATGATCGTCGGCGCCACGACCCGATTCGCGCCAGCTCTGATCAGTTTGCTTTCCGCCTGCTCTTCCGCGGCGCGAGCGACGATGTGAATTTTTGGATTCAAGTCTCGCGCAGTCAACACTACATAGACGTTGTCGGCATCGTCGGGCAGACACGCAGCCAGTCCGCGGGCGCGTTCGACGCCCGCTTCGCGCAGACTCTCTTCGAGCGTTGCGTCACGCGCAAGAACAGGGATACCGAGATCCGAAAGTGCTTCTACCTTCGCGGAGTCAGTTTCGACAACGAGGAACGTTTCATTGGTGGTCGTCAGGCTGCGGATCAAATGCGATCCGACGCGTCCCGCGCCACAGATGATAAAATGATCTCGCATGTTGCTCATTTTTCGCGAACGGCCATAAGTAGAAAACAGTTCCGAGTGAACAATCGACTGCACCGTGGCCGTCAAAGCATAAAGCACGACGCCTACGCCCATCATCATGAACACGATGGCGAAGGCGCGACCCGCACGCGTGCTGGGCGCCAGATCGCCGAAGCCCACTGTAGTGAGCGTCTGGGCCGTGACGTAAAGACTGTCCAGTATAGACCAGCCTTCAAGCAGGTGAAACATGACCGTGCCGAGTATGATTGCGCCCGCAACAGCCATGAAGATCAGGCGCATTCGAGCACGGCTGGGGAGAAGGAAACTCAGACGAGGTGCTAGACTCATACAGAGAGAGTGGCATCAAAGTCACTCAAGGCCTCAGCGGGAGGCCAGCCACGTTAGCGAATGTGGCCACTACTGTCAAAC
>JBKPPH010000269.1:0-5856 GCA_046733535.1 Acidobacteriota bacterium | reverse complement strand
GGTCACACCCGTTTTGTGTGCGATGGCTTTCACGGTACGTGGAGACGTTTCGGTCTGTGGACCAACGAGCGTGCCCTGCTCTGCGGGCGCGCGCGAATTGCAAATCCGCACGGGAATAGAATTCTCGATCGCGGGTTGAATGGTTTTTGGATGCAGGACTTTCGCGCCGAAGTAAGCAAGCTCGGCTGCTTCGCTGTAGGAAAGTCGCTCGATCGTTTGTGCTTCCGGAACTACCCGCGGATCGGCTGTCAACACTCCTGTGACGTCGGTCCAGATCTGCAACTCGTCGGCGCCGAGCGCGGCAGCGAGGAGCGCTGCCGTGTAGTCAGAGCCGCCGCGTCCGAGCGTTGTCGTTACTCCGGTCGCTGTCGCTCCGAAAAATCCACCCAGCACCGGAACAACCTCGGCTTCGAGAAGTGGTCGCAACTCTTTTTGAATATGTGAGAATGTGTCCGCCATCAGCGGAGCAGCGCATGTGTGCTCTTCGTCAGTGATGATGCAGCGACGCGCGTCAACTTGGCGGGCCTGAATTCCGCGCGCATTCAACACTTCCGGCAGCAAGGCGCTCGAAAGCATTTCGCCAAATGAAACGACTGCATCCTGAATGACTTTGCGCTGTGAGGGGTTCTGCGCACCTTCGCGCAGCAACTCCGCAACACGATGTGCTGCGCTGCGGAGTTGTTCAATAAACGGTTCTGCCTGTGATTCCGAAAGCAGTTCTTTCGCGGCAGCGTGGTGACGGGCGAACGTTGGTTCAAGCCAAGCGATCGCCCTTTCAACGTCGCTCTCGATCGTCGCGGCGAGCAGACTGTCCGTCACTCCGCTCATCGCCGACACGACAACAACAGGCAACGCATCGCGCTGCGCCGCAACAATGCGGGCGACATTTTCAAAAGCAGCGGCGTCAGCGACTGACGTCCCGCCAAATTTCATCACCGTCTTTTTCAAATCGTGTAATCCTGTCAAACCTTAGACAGGATTACAAGATTTTACTTCGTCACTTGCGGCGCCACGTACCGCACAAAATCCAACGCCGCAAACATCTCCAGCTTATCGATCGGTAGACGACCGATAATCAACTTCGACGCTGTAGGATCAAGTACGACTTCGAACCCAAGCTCTTTCAGCTTTGCGCGAGTTGCGTCTGATTTGTCTGTCAGCCACACCTGCAACACAGCTTTATCAGCTTGCACAAACGAAGCTTCCTCCGCTCCGGGACGAGTTTCTTTTCTTCTCACCCGCTCGATGAGCGCGAGGACTGACCGATGTAATTTTGTTGCAACTCGCTCGCGTTTCTGGTCCTCCATCGACTTGGCGAGTTCCAGCGTTTCCGGCATAGCAGCGGGCGTTTGATTCGGCGCCGGAGCAGGCGTATTGACGACTCCAGAGGTGTCGCCTACCGCGAGCCCCCCGCCGCCGGCTCCGCGTGCTTTCGCCGCAGAAGCGCCGCTTTGCAACACCATGAGGTTCTGGACCGAGCGACCTGGAAGTCGCCCGGCAAAACCTACATAGCCCAGTTCCTCTCCCATGACTGCTTGACGATTGACACCTTCCGGCACCTCTACCGGCACATCAATTCGTCTTGGCTGACCACCGTCAGTCACGATCATCTCCTGCACAGCGACGAACGAAGTAAACTGCGTCATCAACCGGTACTCAATTCCAAGTTGCGTGATCGTCTGTTTCAAGTCTGGTCGAATGTTGCCCGACTGCGCACCGCTGAAGTCCTGGCCCATCAGGCTGTCGATCCGGCGGCGCGCCCAGAGTGATGCAAGCACGTCGTGCGAGGCCATGGTCTCCGGAAGTTCGACCGGAATCTCTCGTACGAAATCATTTGCGCCGATCTTTCCTTTCAGACGAATCGTCCCGCGAGCGGCACTCGTAAAACGTCCGGTCAGAATTACGGGTTTCGCTCCGAAGAGGTCGGGAATGCGTTGCGGGTAAACATCCGTCACCGGCAGGCCGTTCCAATCGATGGAGATGTCAGTCAACAGTGGATTGCGCACGCGTTCGTGAAAACGGCGTGCAGCCGCGGATCCATCGTCATTCAAAGAAACATACTCCACTTCGCCTCGTCCGGCTTCGGCCATCTGATCCAGCAGGAACCGGTTCACGGAGCTTCCGATACCAAATGAAAACACGCGCGCGTTCTGGTGCTTCTGGACCTCTGAGATGATCTCCATGTCGTTGCCGACGTAGCCGTCAGTCATGAAACAAACGATGCGAACGTGCGACTGATCGTCAGATGGATCGAGCGCCGCCTTGATCGCTTTCATCATTTCAGTGCCGCCTGAACCTGAACGTGAATTGAGGAAGTCTTGTGCCTTTCTCAGGTTCTCACGGGTCGCAGGGACCGGTTGCGGAAACAGGATGCGGGTGTCGCCTGCGAAGGTGATGAGATTGAACGTGTCTGACGGATAGAGACCGTCGAGCGCGAGTTTCATCGTCTCCTTCGCCTTTTCGATCGGAAAACCGTTCATGGAGCCGGACGTGTCGAGTACAAAGACCAGCTCCTTTGGCGCGACGTCTGCCGCGGTTACGCGCTCGGGTGGCTGAAGAATCATCGTGAAGAAGCCTCCCTTTTCGGAGCGATGCGTCAACACCGCGTCCTGAATTGCCTGGCCGGCAACGTCGTAACGCAGGATGAAATCTTTGTTAGGGATGGTCGAGCTTTCCTTGAGACGAAGACGCGCGCTGCGAGGGTCTGGACGTTCGATGTCGATCGCGTGAGTTTTCGATTCGATGTTATCGACGATCAAACCGGCGTCGAGCGTCACTTCGAGGGAAATGTCGTGACCACTTCTCATGCCGGTTGGGGCCATGCGTGGCGTGATGCGCGAACCATCGGGAACTTTATCCGTGTCAGGAGCAAAACCGTTGCCGCGCTGTTCTCCGCTAGGCGAGCCGGGCACGTAACGCGGACCGACAACCATCGGGAACACAAACTCGTACGCGCCATTCTCGTATTTCAAATTCTCGACGTAGCTAATCGTGATCTTCACCTGTTCGCCGGGAAGGATGTTTGCGACTGACTGCGTGAAGATGTTTGGGCGTTCCTGATTGAGCAGGCCGGCCACTTGCCCGCTCGACTTCGCCGCCTCGTAAACCGCCTCCGCCTCTTCACGAGGAAGAATTTTTCCGCGCACCGTTCGGTCGCCGACGATCATCGTCATGTCGTCAACTGCCGCTCGCTGCGGCAAAGGAAAGGTGTAGACGGCCTCGATCTTTTCCTTGAACGGGTTCTCAAACTCCTGCGTCACCACGACGCGCGAAATGAAATTACTGATCTCGGCCTTCACATCCGTGTGTTTCAGAGGACAAACCGATTTCGGGTTTCCGGCCGCGTCCGTCACGATCAGCGAGCCTGGGGCTTCGCCTGTTTGTGCCAGGGCGACGCTTTCCGAAGAGTGCAGCGCAAGGAAAACCGGCAAGGTGATGACGCTGAGGGCAAGCAGGAAAAAGGATTTCGGGAAAAGCTCTTTGACCATGATGTTCCTCCTCGAGTGATGGGAATAGAACGCAGAGGATGACGGAACTTGCGTGTCTATCTTCAAAAATCGATTATCTTCAATACAGATGAAAGTTGTACTCCAACTGCATGAACACCGACACCGGTCGACCGCCTTTCATCGCCGGAACAAACTTGATTTGACGTGCGGCTTCGATGGCGCGTTCTGTTAATCCGAACGGCAACGTGTGCATCGCGCGTATTTGCACGACCTCGCCGTTGCTCGAGAAGACCACGCGCAGCATGACGGTGCCGCTGATCTGATTTCGGCGCGCTTCTTCCGTGTATTTGGGTTCAGGTTTTAATAAGAGGCGCGCGCGCTGTTCCACTTGACCGCCGGTGAATGTTCCGTCGAGGTTGTCAGAACCACCACCCGGCCCGCAACAACCGATTTGCCGCGGTCCGCCGCCGATGTTTCCGTCGTCTCCTGGTCCAACGCCTGCTCCGTTTCCGTCGCCAATCCCGAGTCCTCTGTTCGTTCCGATTCCCTCACCTTCTCCGGGACCTTTCGATGGAATGTCAGATTTCGATCTCGGGTCGCCATACACGGGTGCTTTCAAATCTTTCCATAGCGCGGGATCGATATCGATGCCTGCGACCGGGAGTGCCGGGGGATTGACAGGCGGAGCTGTTGGTATAGCAGCGAGAATATTTGACGGTGGTGGTAACTTTCCGGTCTGCGGCGGTACGGGATTGCGATTTCCTCCGCCACCGCCTCCTTGCGCGAGTTTCGGTGATGCGCCCCAGCCTTCGCCTCGGTCCTTTTGAAACCCGACTCGTCCTGGTCCATCCTTACCGCTTCGAGACTCGCCTGCTGATTCGGGAGGCTTCGTCGGGTTCAAGAAAATTATTTCCGCCGGCTGATCTTCAGCGAGGGAATTTTGTGCGCGTGTCGAGGCTCGCTTTTCAATTAGGAAGACGGTGAACACGATCAATGTGACCGCGGCAGTCGCTGTCACGTTCGGAGCCGATAACAACTTCTTCGAAAGGCGAACGAGCGCATGAATGGAGTGTGCACTGAACGCGATCGGATCGTTTTTAAATTCGATCCAACCTCGTTTCAGTTCATTGTTGAGAAATGCGATCTGGATCGCGAGCCGTTGGATCAGGAGTCTACTTTCGATAATCGTGGGTTGGTATTGGTGGGCATTCATCGTAGAACCTCGTCCTGCTCGTAAGCACACTACGGCTGACGCCCGTGGTACACGGGATCGAGCGACAAACCGAATTGTGTTTACGTACTACGGTGATGCCGGCGCGAGCGGAGACTCAGCCGGCGCGGGGAGCTTCTATGCTTTGTTACCGTAACCAGTGAAAAGGTGACGCTCTGAGGAGACGAATGATCGAAAATTGTGATGAGGCGTTGTGTTATTTGGATGCTTTACTTGATCGCATTGAAAAGTTTTGTTGCGCGCGCGCTGTCGATGCGCTGGAGGATGCGATATTGCTCCAGTGCGGCGTTGCGGTTACGCATGGCAACGAATGACATACCGAGATTGTAGTGAGCTGAGGCGTAACCGGTCTTTTGCCTGATCGCGGTTTGGTATTCCTGGACCGCTTCCGCAAAACGGCTCAACTGGTGAAGCGCATAGCCGAGCTCATTGTGTGCTTCAGGGTAATCGGGCTGAATCTGGATGGCTTTGCGCAGCTCTGCGGCTGCTTCGGCATAGCGCTGGAGATCGTTGTAACACCAGCCGAGGTTGTATTGCGCGGTCGCGTTGCCGGGCTTGAGTTGCAGACCGCGTTTGTAAGCGTTCGCAGCTTCGGTGCATTGCTTTGTGTTGTAGTAATAGACGTCGCCGAGGCCGAGATGCGCGAGGCCCATGTTGGGGCTCAGGCGAATTGCTTCCTGATACTCTTCGATGGCTTCTGAGTAACGGCCGAGGTTGCGCAGTGAATACCCGAGCTCGCTGTGTGCTTCCGCATAGTCGTTTTTATAACTGATCGCGAGTCTCAGTGCTTTGACTGCGTCGTCGTAATTTTTCTGCTCGTTCTGAATCCAACCGATCTGGTAGTGGGCTGTAAAATAGTCGGGCTTGAGGCGGACGGTTTGATTGAACGCATTCAAGGCTTCAGCGAAGCGTTCGAGCTTTTTGTAGGCATAGCCCAACTCGAAATGCGCGGCTGCGTTGGTGGGTTGAATTGCGACGACTCGTTTGAGCGGATCGATCGCGGAGTCGTAGTCCTCGAGATCGTTGTAGATCCAGCCGATGCGATAGAGCGCCAGGGCCATGGATGGATTGATTTGCGTGGCCTTTAAATAAGGTTCGAGCGCTTCGCGGTATTTCTGTGAGTTGTAGAGCGCTTCGCCTTGTTTGTAGTAGTAATCGGCGTTTGCACTCGTGGGA
>JBKPPH010000268.1:0-3620 GCA_046733535.1 Acidobacteriota bacterium | reverse complement strand
GGCGACGCCCGTTCCATGCCCCGAATAGCCGGGCATGATGTAAACAATCTTACGCAGGGCATCAGTCTGTACTGTGAAACCCACCGTCTCGCGAATCGGCGTAGCTGGATCATCTTTGCCAAAGATCCCGACGTCATTCTTGACGGCATAATCAGTCAATGACTTCTCATTAATGAAGCTATGGTCCTGATCTGTGTCAACCCAAACAGTGCTCGTCTTTTCACACCATAGGACTGCAAACAAACCGCTGCTGGCTTCCGGATTACCATCGCGATTGAGATCGTCCTTCGCATTGTTGATTCGCTCGTTCAAAATACCTAAACGAAACGTAGGCAGCGTAGGCAGCGCCGGAACGGCATACGTAACGCCTTCGTGAGTTAACTTTCCATCATGAGCCGTCGCTTCTTCTCCCATATTGACGGCTACATAGCCAGAGATACGGCTGTTTTCGTAGCTGGGAACAAGAGCATCACGCTCGGCTGTGAGTACGTTAGCGATCTTGCGTGTTGGTCGGCCATCGAGTGTCTTGGCCGTCTGTAATTCGGGGCTGAGAAGGTCGATTGAGCCATCGATAAGAGCAATTGTGACACCTCGGCCATCAAAGGTGGGATGTTGAGCAATGAATTGCGGCGATCCAATATCTCGGCCAGGCAGATATGGGTTTTCCGCAGGAGTGTTCCGGCCCGGGGGTGCAATTTGGTTTGAGATTGCAACATCCGGTGACGGTTCAGGGGATGGGCTATTTAAGTAGTTTATCAATCCATTGATGTTGAGCGATTGGATATCGGGGCTGTGAGCCACTTTCTCTACATTCTCGGTCGGCACCTTGACGCGCAAGTAGCTCACATCATCGTCTCGGTACTGTACCGAGCCGCCCAGACTTGCGATCAGTCGAAGGACTGATTGATTAGCACCCTCAACGGATGCGATCAAAAGCGTGAGTTCCTTTTCACCCTGCGCCTCTGCCTCGACCAAACGCAGGCGATCATGCTTTCGCAACTTGCTGCGGCTCACCTTACTGATTTGCAAAGGTTCAGGTATCGCTGAAACTCTGTTTTCCAAACGCGGCCGGAGAATGGTTGAGGACGATGAGACGCCCACTGAGCAGATCGCTAACAAAGCTATTAGGGATTGAGCGTGCCTCATAATCAAAATTGTAGTTTGAAGGATAATTGGACGGATCGAGGTCCACCGACTTGGTAGAGCGGACTAAAGCCGCCTCCAAATTTGCCGATAGCTCGACCGAACATGTTTTGTGAAATTCCAAAGGTCGTATTCTGTAGCGACTCAACGCCAGGAATGAGTTCCGGATCACCGAAATTTGGATGATTGAAAACATTGAACAGATCGGCTCGGAGTTGCAAATTCCAGCGTTCGGTAAGATTGAACTGTCTTCGTAAGGACAAGTCGACTTGTGAAAGGGGAAAGCCGCGGAACACGTTGCGTCCCAGAGTGCCCTGGCGACCAGCGGGGGGCTGCGACAAGGCTGCACGATTGAAACGCGTCCCCCCTGGAAGTGTCGGATCGTTTATATAGAGCGGCACCCCCGAAATAAGATCAGGGCGAATATGTTGGAACTCTCCAAACAGCGTCTGATTTATGCGGGCAACTACATTTACGGGTGCCGCTGATCTTGCGGTCACGATACCATCCAGTGAAAAGTGGCCCAGGATCGCCTTTCCCACTCGGCCAATCGAAGGTGTAGGGAGGTCATAAGTAACCGCCGCATTGAACACATGTCGAAAGTCGAAATCGGAGGCGGCCCGAACCGGGTTTGTGCCGGAGAATTCATCCGATGCATTGTCAATTGAGTGAGACCAGGTGTAGGACGCCAGTGCTTGCAGTCCACGCGAAAGGCGTCGAGTGTATTGCAGCTGAAGGGCATGATAATCGGAAATACCGTTGTTGTTGGTGAGATCTATAGAAGCATTTCCAAGGCTGGGAACAAGATTTACTAACCGGATTTGTCTCAACAGCCGGCGGCCTGCCGCTGCGACATAAGACGCTGAAACTGTTTGACTGAGTCCGAGTGAACGTTCGAGCGCCAGATTCCACTGATAGGTGCGTGGCAGTTGGAGATCGGGATCAAAGGCCCTGATTAGTACTGCGGTGGCGAAGGGTGGAGTCCCATTGAAAGTAAACGGGGCCGCCGCCGCTGCGCTCAGAGGATAGGGCACATTGGTTTGAGGCCTGGTTCCGGCGTAGGGAACGCCGGTGAAACCCTGGGCCGTCTGACCATTCCCGAGATCATAAAAAATTCCAAAGCCTCCGCGGAGCACGGTTTCTCGTCCTGGGTCCTGAAGGAGGCGGTAAGCAACACCGATTCGTGGCGCAAAATTGTTGTACGTAGTCTTATAAAGCGGTGTACCCGCAGGTGCGAGCTTGGCAGTCGATGGATCGTCAAGGCCGAGCACGTTGAAAGGCTCTTTACCAGTAGCCTCCGACGGCGGAGGATTCACTTCATACCGCAGACCGTAGGTGATAGTAAGTCGCTGGTTGATCTTCCAGGTGTCCTGTGTAAATGCGGAAAAGTTTGTATAGATCGGTTCTATTCTCTGGTTCCCGCCAATACTCAGGGAAGACAGCGTACCCGTACGTACTGCCGTCGCGTTGTTAAATATCGGGTTTTGAAAGTAAGTTTGCGGTCCATATAGGGGGGATAGTCGACGGTAATCAACCCCGAGCTTTAACTGATGGTTGCCGCTGACAATAGATAGAGAATCGACGATGTTTATTTGACGCTGCTGGTTTGCGGCAGAGTTTCCGACACTAATTCCAGTGAAAGTTGCGCCGAAGTTGAGCGAAAGGAGGAGACGGTCGTTTTCGCGCGAGGCAAACGACGGGAACCAGACACTATCAGGAGGTGGCACTGCGCCCCCAAAGTCGTCCTGGATAAAAAAACTCTTGGCGGTTGTTCTACTCCAATTGCTCCGAAGCTCATTACTTAGCTGACCATTCAAAACCTGAGTTGATCCTATAGTCAGTGTTTGCGTATCAATGTGCGTAGGGTTGAGCGTGCTTAAAGTAGTAGACGTGGCGGCTCGCAGCACAGACTCAGACGGCGCATAGTTGAACCGTCCGAAGAGAGTCACGCGATCACTGAATGTGTGATCAACACGTAAACTTGTCGCATCGAGTGAATTGGGAGTCGAAAAACTGGCTACCAGGGGCGCCAACTGAGTGGCGGGATTTTCTGGCCCAGTGGGAAGTGGAAACGCTCGCAATAATGGTTGCAGGGAGGCGGGTGCAACCTGCCGCAAATTAAGCGAAGGAACGAACTGATTGGTCACCACCTGAGGCAATCGTTGCCGTAGTCCCTCATGAGAGAAGAAAAAGAACGTTCGATTGCGTCCGTTGTAACCTGGTCCGTTTCCTCCTTCACCGAAACGAGGTAACCACACGGGACCGCTAAAAACTCCGCCAAAATCATTTTGCCTGAGTGGTGGTTTCCCGGTTCGATTGGCATTAGCGAACCAATCGCTGGCATCCAGCGCGTCATTGCGCAAATACTCGAACAGAGATCCGTGAAAATCATTTCCGCCGGAGCGCGTGACCATGGAAACTTGGGCTCCTGGCGTGCGTCCAAACTCCGGGGCATAGGTGGAGGTTAGAATCTTGAA
>JBKPPH010000267.1:0-8527 GCA_046733535.1 Acidobacteriota bacterium | reverse complement strand
GGCGCGACGGTGTTGTTCGGACTAGCCGAATCCGTCTGCAACAACTCGGCCACCGCCGGTGCGGTCCACGTCTTTTCACCCAGCAGACTCATGTAACCGTAAAGCACATCGATGTTGGACGGTAAGACGCCCGTGTTGATGATCGTCGTGGCGTGTTTGCGTTCGTAGTCGGTTATATAAGCTTTTAACGCCCTGATCGCTTCTGCGTTGTTGTTAGCGTCCTTAGTGTCCATCAGCAGGAGCGCCCGATGAAGCTGCACTTCAGGAATTTCATGCCGCACATCGAGAGCAACTGCTTTCAAGAGCGATTGCTGCGCGAGATCGAGTTCGTCTTTGGTGCGACCTACAAGTTTCATCACTCGACCGTAGTAGTAAGCAGCCAGCGGATCATCTGAGCGTAGCATTACGGCCTCCTGCAAGTTCGCCTTCGCTAGATGGAACATGTCGCGATAGAACGCTTCGATGCCGTTGTCGCGCTTCAACTCCGACATAATGAGATTGAACTCCGAACTCGTACCCTTGATCTTGTTGGCCTGCAATGCTGCCTGGTATCGTTCCTGCATCGGACCATCGATCAATTTTTGGGCGTAGTCGGTGCGGTCTTTAATTCGCGAACGCGCACCGAGAAAACCCAGTTGCGCGCGGCTGTCTTTGTTCGCCACCTGGGCCATCGTGGCGTACAGTCTCGGCACCTCCTTGATGTCGTACGATTTGTCGAGAATGGCTTTCAACGCGAAATCGTCCGCTTCATTTTCCTGCGCGGCGTTCCAATCCAGCGCCATTCTTTTTGAGTAATAGCGACCAACCGCTACACCCGCTATCAGTCCGCTTCCCGCGCCGATCAACGCACCATCCTGACCATTGATTGCCGCACCGATACCAGCACCAGCCAAAGTCAGTAGCCCGGCCCACATCATTTGTTTACGCTTTTGGCGCTCATTGTATTCGGCCTCAGCAAACGGCAGCATCACTTTAATCCGCCAGTGATCCTTGTAAACGTGAGCGAGCTCGTGCGCGAGTACATACGTGAGCTGCGCCTCATTCTCCAGCAACGAAATCATGCCGCTGCTGATCAAAACAGTTCCGGTAGAAAGCGTGTAGGCCTGCGGTATCGGATCGACAAACACTTTGAACGAGTAAAGCTTCTCCGAGTCGTCCGGAACAATTCGTTGGCCCAGCGCGTTCAGGTACTCCTGCACTCTGGGATTGTCATAAAGACGACGAAGCTTCAGTGCTTCGCCCTGGTTTTCCGTCAGCAGCACCTCTTTGGTCTGTGAGATATTGATCCGGTAAGCCTCGTTTGCGTGTTCACTCTGAAGATCGAGATAGGCATCGTCGACCTGTTCCTTGAAATCGACGTCGCCGGCGTAAAGGTCCTGGGCAAACTCGGTAAGCGTCCGATACTTTTTCTCCTGGGTGGCACGAAGCTTTGTTTCCTGGTTTTTCCTCTGTTCTTCTTTCTTCTTTCGCTTCTCATCTTGTTCGCGCAGCTTCTTCTCTTCTGATGATTCGGTTTTGGGTTTTTCCTGCGCCGTGTTCGCCGGAACTGACTGGCCCATGGCGACCAACGGCGGAGGCAACGTGAACAGCAGAGCGAGCATGAGTACGGCGACTTGTAACGGGCGGTTTATCATGGGGTGAGTCCTCCTGGTTTGTGGGTTGAGTGTTGGGAACAGCCTCGGTTGTAAGTCAGTTAGGAGTAATGCCGTTACTTCGCGCGAAGCTGTTGTAAAGGGCCACGATGAGTAGAGCTTCCGTATCGCTGTTGGAACGACCGCGGAAGTTCTGGTTTTTTCCATCGACTTTGATATGGAAGGCTCTCTTGCTGACTTTGTTTCTCTTGAACTCCTGGATCTGACTGTACGTCAGGTCCAGGACATGTGTGCCGTCAAGCGGCACGAACTGGATTCGATCCCGGCGGAGATGCAGCCAACCGCGACAGTAGTCAACGACGTCGCCGGTAGCGAGTGCTTCATGCGCATGTGTAACGAAGAAAGTCGCGCCGCCTCCGCCTTTGAAAGCGTCCTCAAATTCCTTTTGCGCTTTTATGAAGTCGAGTGTTTGATACAGATTGGCAGTCGCGAGGTAGGTAAGCGTTTCGCTGTTTCCCGGCTCGCGCTCCAGGATCTGTTCAAGCCGATTTATGGCGTCGTTGTATTTCTGACGGTAAATCAGATCCAACGCGGCCGCGTTCGTTAACGACTGAGTCGTCGTTTGCTGCCGCGCGTGAACTCCCGGTAATGGAGAAATCAAAAGTGCCGTTGAAAGCGTGAACAGTGCGAAGCGTTGGGAGAAGTGGAATGTAAGTGACATGTTTTAGCGTTTGCGGGTTGCTATTGGACGTATGAAAGTAGAAGGTTAAAGAGAAACCCGTCGTTGTTCCTCGGACTAACGAGATAGATGGTTTGCGGCGCCGGGTCGTCACGGGTTAGTTGCCTCATTCCCTTGCGTGAACCAGCCTGATCCTCTTCGAGCGTTCGAGCCTGACCAGCTCCATCATTCATCTCGAACCTGTCCGTCAAACCGTTCCATTGTCGATTCCACTCCAGGAGCTGGTCGCTGGAGATGGGCAGTGGCTCACTGGAAAGCGGCAACGGTAGCGGCGTCGACGTGACGATAAGCGTGAGTAGTTCGCCTGCCTGATTGGGTTTTGGATTTGCCCTGAAGGGTTTTCGATCTTGTGCGGGGATGTCGATCAACCTGCCCGGGTAGAGCCGATTGTCATCACCCCTAAGCGGAAATATCAGGTTCGTTTCACCAGCAGTCCCGTCTGTTAACCAATCCCGATCGATCACGTAAAGGAACCCCACACGTGGTGATTCGATACTCAAACGAAGCAGATCGCCGTCTTTAAAGACCGTGTCGGCTTCGACACGCTTTGAAATCCATTGGTAATGGTTCGCCGAACCTTGTTCGGCAGATCGATCCATTCTCGATTGACCACCTGTGGCGAGTTGTAGCTTCCAAATCGTGACGCCCACCTCCAGCGGATTAAGGCCGGGATGAGTTTCCGTGCGCGTGGATGCTGCCGAAGTAAGTCGATAAGTGCGGTGCGGTCCTTTGATTCGCTTATTCGACGGTGGCCGCTTGCTCGTGAAGTCGTCCGAGACTATTGCTCTTGGTGTTTCCTTTTGCGAGAGGGCTGGAACGACGATTGAAGTGGCTAAGATCGATATGGCGAAAGTAAATAGAAGAAGTCGGACCACGTTTATCCTCTTATCTATGTTTGAACTGCAACATCCTCACCAGCACATCGCCGGAGCCGCGGACGGTCACATGTTGGTTGCCCTTGTCAGTTGCGTACCCGGTTTTGGTTTCGTCCTGTGTCGTAATCAGAAATGATTTGACCAGGTCCAAACTCTCATTTGTCAGTGCTCCGTTCTGACGGTTGAAAGCTTCAGTCTTGGCAGACTCGAGTTGTGAGACTGGCGCGGCGGACCAGACGATCCAAAAGTTTTCGGTGCCGGGCTGTCCTTTGAAAGTGTTCCAGTTCGTGCGCACGAATTGATCGGCGCCGAGTGTTGCAGAGCCGCTGTTGGTCGCTGGCGTAGGATAGATCAAGGTGAAACTGCTACCGTTCGGTTCCGGTGGTCCTTCATTAAAAAGGTACAGATAACCGGGATGCGAACTTGAGACATTGAGACGAAACTTGTCGCCACTCTCGAATATCTCCTGACCGGTCGATTGGTAAGATTTATTGTCACCCGTCCTTTGAACAGTAAGGGAGTAGGTAAACGAGCGTGTCGGAACAGTTACTTCGTTGGTCGGTTCAGCGGTTTTTCTCTGATTTAAAAAGACGGCTGCAGCGCCAATCAGCAGAAGTGCAATCAACCCGATAACTGCAAACTGAGGTTTCCGCAGGTTCCTCCATCGAGTACTCGCGACGTTCGCATTTTGCTGGACCGCAGGTCTCGCCAATAAATCTTGAGTTGCCGGCTCTGCTAATGGACCAGTTCGCTTACTCGCTCGTGCAGTTTCTCCTTCATTCAGTAGACTGCTCGCTAAAAGCTCGCCAAACTCACCAGCACTCTGATGACGGGCAGACGGCTCGAACGATAACCCGCGCAGGATTATGGCTTGAGTTTCTGTCGAGAGACTCGCTCTCAAGTCAACCGGTCTAACGGGCACACCTTCACGCAGCATCTCCAGCAACTGCGGCCCCGAAGAAGGATTGAACGGACGGCGGCCGGTAACCATTTCATAAGCGATTACCGCCATTGAATAGATGTCACTCGCGGCCGTCACTCTTTGTCCGCCACGAAGCTGCTCGGGCGACATGTACAGCAGGGTGCCGACGCGTACATCGTTAATCGTGGTTGGCGCAATCACTGAGTCTCGTACCTTGGCGATGCCAAAATCTACGACCTTCACCGACTCGCGCCCGTTTTTGTGAATCTGAAGCATGATGTTTTCAGGCTTCAGGTCTCGATGAAAGATGCGTTTTTCGTGAACATCGTCGAGCGCCGCGCCGATTTGTTGCAGAATCAGGGCAGCACGTTCAAGGTTCATGCCTTCCGTCGGGATCTCTGAGCGCAGTGTCTTACCGCTCACGTACTGCATCACTATGTAGAGCTTGCCGTCACTTAACGTGCCCGCGCCCAGTACGCTAACGACGTGGGGATGATCTATGCGCGCGAGCGCCTCCACTTCCTGCCGAAACTTTTTCACCACATACGGATCCTGCAGCGAAGCTTCGAGAAGCACTTTTATGACAACGGCGCGGCTGTGAAGAGTTACATCGCGGGCGAGATAAACTCGACCCATTCCTCCCTGGCCGAGTTCTTTCTCGACGAGATAACGGTCATCGATCATCGTACCGATGAGGTTGTCGAGAGACGCGCTGACGCGTTCTTTTCCATTCGC
Organism: Acidobacteriota bacterium; assembly: GCA_046733535.1. GTDB lineage: Bacteria > Acidobacteriota > Blastocatellia > Pyrinomonadales > Pyrinomonadaceae > PSRF01. The sequence goes on along the minus strand of JBKPPH010000267.1, from coordinate 3,664 downwards.
GCCGCCCTCGCTTGCGATGAGTTTCAGACCTAGTTTGAAGACTGGTGATTCGAGAAAGCCAGCGGATGAGTCATCCGCCGCGATTAGCGAATGGACCTCCCGCAGCAGCGTCGAATCGTGCCCACAAGCGCTTTCGATGAACGCGCTGCGCTCAGAGGGAGCCATCGGTAAGGTCGAATAATAGATTTCTTGAACGCAATCCCACAGCGGGCGCTCCATCCAAGTTGTCTCCTAAGGGTGGGACTTCGAGCGGGCGAAGTAGACTCGTAGAGCTTTCAGGCGCCTTGGGTTCTAAGTTTTGCGCGCCGCATTCTATACACCCACGGCGCGGATGACAATAGCCAACCGGCGCGGAGTCGGCCCGAACGTCTCATACTTAATGGTTTCAGCCGTCACTTCATTACGTGCGCTGGAGTTCATTCGTCTGTTGCGGCAGTTTTTTGCAAACGGAACGCGATGGATGCTGGTAAGATGTTCATAGACTCGAAATCTGCTTACGCGCGAACTGCCGGCCTTTTAACCTTTCCGCACGAGCATGAATCGGACACACGAAATCACTGAGCTACTGCGAGCCTGGAGTGCGGGAGACGCTGAGGCTTTGGATAAGCTCATACCGTTGGTTGACCATGAGTTGAGAAGGATCGCTCACGCCTACATGCTCAAGGAAAAGCCAGGACACACACTGCAAACGACAGCCCTGGTAAACGAAGCGTTGATGCGTCTTCTTGAAGGTGAGCAGATCGATTGGCAAAGCCGAAAACATTTCTATGCACTCGTCGCGCGGCGGATGCGTCAAGTGCTGATTGAGCACGCCAGAGCTCACCTCGCGATAAAGCGAGGACAGCGACCCGAACAGATTGATTTCAACGAAGCCATAGTTTTAACGACGGAAATGTCTGAGGAATTGGTCATGCTCGACGAGGCCTTAGAGAGGCTCGCCAAGGTAGATGAGCGCAAGGCGAAGATTGTCGAGTACCGTTACTTTGGAGGCTTCACCATCGAGGAGGTAGCGGATCTGTTGGACACGTCTCCAGCGACCGTTGAGCGCGAGTGGCGGCTTGCACGCTCGTGGTTACGGCGCGAGATGACATGAGGCAATCCGGGTGAGCAATGCAGGTATCTCTCGAAGCAATCAAGTTCAATCACGATCGCGACTCGGCGGGAGCGGATGCCTTGAACATCCGCCGCAATGAAACCGAAACCGTCGTTGTTCCAGAGTGGCGTAACGGCGTAAGTATTCTTCCCGACGATTCACCAGCCGCATACGCAATCAAGGAAATCGGGAGTGGTTCAATCACGATCAAGGCAAAATTCAAATGCGCCAACCCGAAAATTAAATCAGTGGAAATTCGCGCGATCGATCCGGTCAGGAATCTGGAGGCATCCTCTGTCGCGGAGGGTAACGCGATCGGCGAAGTTGCTGAACGAGAAATCACGTTCGACGCGAATGGAGAAACGGGCTTTGAGAGTTTCGCTCTGGTGAACGTAGACATCTCAGACAGGGGAGTCAGTTCCAGCATTGCCACCTTGGTTTGGCAGTGCCGGCTGCGAGCTTCTGATAACTGGTCGTGTTTGCACACCACCCAGCACCGGATTTACACGCTCCTGGACGTGCCTAAATGCGCATGGCGCCAGCAGCCATTTGATGGACGAAACCTGCAACTGCCATGGACGGAAGTTCTCGATTATGCGTGTGAGTGGGCCAGCGGCGCGAAAGGAGTCGATGAAGCTGCTGCGATGATAACCGAGGCTGTATTCGATCTAGGTAACTCGTTGGTCGGCTACGATGGTCCACCTTGCTACGCAGACCTGACCTTTGATTGCACTTCGTTACTGAGCCTGTTTCGTGACGATAAGGGAATGGGCCAAAGATTTAACTGCTCCGATTGCGCAACAATCGTTTCCACGTTTTCGAATGCGCTCGGCTGCGACCTTTGGCAGTCGCGCATCGGTACCGGCTCCTTCGTCACAAATCCTATTCGTCTCATTGGCGCATCCAGTTTCGGGAAGAACGATTTCGAGTATCACGAGGTCGCATGGAAAGACGAATGCTCGTTTGACAACGATCTCTTCGACGCCTGCCTACAGTTGGATGGTGATGAGGATCCGACCGTACCGCCTCATACTCCTCTATTCGCCATCCAAACTACGTTTGGAATGGCGCAAACCGGAAAATATCGTTTTCGTCTGGCGCCGCCCCCTGACGGCGATCAGCCGGATGTTTGCGTGCCCACCCCTGACGAGCGAAGGCGCAGAGCGATTGGATTAAACTCGCCGCGGCAAACTGACTGCGTGGGACTTCCCCCACTTACAGGAGGGCAGCCTTCAGCGACGCCTCCGGTTGATGACGATCATCAGATTTTTAGTGGCAACATAACGATCGCACCGTGGGAGCTTTACCGGGTTCGTTTCTTAAGAAGGTCTAACCTTCTGTTTGGAGCTTTCTCACTTTGGTTCCTGCCCGGTGGCGATCCTGAACACCTGATACGCCTGGACTTTTACGAGTTTGGTACACCTGAAGATGCCGTGCACGAAAGACAGCGATTGTTAGATCGTTACCAGGTCAGGAACGTTAAGCAGGATATGGACCACAGCATCAGCGCCATCGACTTCATTATCGTGACTAACACGTCTTTTTTGGGCCGTACCGGAGTGATTGTTGTGGAAGTCCGAAGTGTCGGACGGAAAGAAGCTGATATTCGACAGTTCGCGCAAATCGTTTCGGAAATGATCAGACACTGAGGGTAACTGGTTATTTGCTGCGAGGAATTAACGGGCTGAGTTCCGCGCCCCGGACATCAACATTTACCTAACACTGGAAGGAGACGGCATGGCAAATAAATTTGAAGGTGAGTGGCAATATCACTTTCTGAGAATCTCGGAGACCGGCGCTATAACTTCTACACCGAAGGGGAAATTCAATCTAATCGAGATTGAGAACAGCGGCAACATCAAACAGGCCAAAGATAATGATGGTAAGCCGCTGACGGGTCATATATCGAAGGCAGGTCCCTTTGAGACCATTCATCTCAACCGAGCAGATAATCCTGTGCGCCACTTGAGAGGCGTTCTGGTATTCGAAGGGGTCATTAACGGCGTACTTAGTATGGTGCTGATGGGAGAAAGAAGAAAAGATCCGTTTCCGGGAGACAACATAGTCGTGCGGGAAAAGTCTTGGGATGAAAAGGACCGCGGCGATCTTATCATCGGACAGGAAGATGGGACGTGGATCGCAACTAAGCCTTGAAAGGCGCGAAGAAATTTTCTCGTGCAAAGGCGCAAGACCTTACAAGCGGCGGCAGCACTTTGCGCCTTTGCGCGACATGATCTCGCAGCCTTGCCTTAAAAGTCGGGCGTCAGGCTTGGAGACAGTCAGGACAGGGAGCGGTAGCGACCTGGTCAGTGATCAGCATGCGATATTTCCTAAAGATTTTTGACTCCAATCGTTGACCAGGTCGCTACCGCTCCCTGTACTGACTATATCCAAGAATGATCTTGGAGTTTTGAGGCATCTATGAAGCGTCCGTCGATGTCAAGAACTTTTTTGACAGAGCTCGACAATGACGCCAAGGCGCCCTGGTATTTGTAATTCGATAGCTTGCTCTTTGACATGAGACTGTTAGTTTGGTTCTACCGCAGTTAGCGGTCCTCAAGTGATCAAGGC
>JBKPPH010000266.1:0-11328 GCA_046733535.1 Acidobacteriota bacterium | reverse complement strand
AGCCGAAGTACTGCATCGCTACGAAGGCCCTGATAAAGAACTGGTCTTCGACAGCTTTGCTCTCGATGATCTCGCGCAACACTTCGCCTCGCGTTTTCTGATTGCCATCGAGTGCCGCTACCAACGCGGCTTTGTTAGCCAGCAGGATTTCAGCATTTTGCTCCAGCGCGTCTACGTAAGCCGCATTCGTCATTCCGTTGTAGCGGGCGGTGAATTCGCTGCGTTGCACAAAACCATCCGTGTAAGCCGCCTTGCTGAGAAGTTCCGATTCCGGTGACTGCGCACCTCCGACTTGTGCCATGTCCGGCACGAACTCGGCGTAAAGCGGCTTGCGGTCAAAGCCTACTTCGTAAAACCGGTAGGCCCAGTAACCACGGCCGCGAAACTCCTCAGACAGGAAGAACCCGGAGGAGACGTGTACTCTGTCACACGTAGGATTATCGTTCTCACCAAAGCCGCCATTGGGACAGCCGCCCAGCGTCGCCGTCCAATTAGCAAGGCCAATCGAATCCGGCAAGCGGCCCAGAAAGTCGATGTATTGCTGCGTCACGAAAGGTTCGATTCCATCAATCGGATTCTGTGTGGCGGGCGTCGTATCGTTGTCATTGATCGTCACGGTAGCGTTCGCGTTCGCGCCTAACTGCGCGCCGGCCGGGCTTGTCAAAGCGATAGTGAACGTTTCACTACCTTCGACGTTGACGTCGTGGACAATCGGGATGACAAACGACTTACTCGTTTCGCCCGCTGCGAAGCGGAGCGTGCCCGCTGTAGAACCAAAGTCGCATCGCTCGGAGGCTTTGCCGTTCACGACGCTACACGCAGCAAGTCCGGCTGTGTCGGCGGTAGCGAAGTTAACAGTCGCCGCACTGGCCACGTCGCCTGTGCGCGTAACGGCAATCTCAAGAAATCCGTTGCCCTCGTTTACCGAAGGCGTGGCAACAGAAAACTGTAACGTGTTACGTCTCGCACCTGTGAAAAGAAGGTTCTGATCGGACGTCAGCGACGGTATGAAAATCTGAGCAAATTGTAGAGTGGGATTTATCTTCGGACTAAAAATATAGGTCTGGTTGTCGGAAACGGAGAACGAGAAAGGATGGTTCGACTTTCTCTCACCGAAGCTGAAGTTTCCATTCGCGTCGGTAATAGTAGATCCCGCAGCGAAGGCGTCCTGGCCCATGCTTACCTCAACTCCGCCGAGACCTTGACCTGTGACGGCTTCGACCACGCGTCCATTGATTACATTCGTCGGCTGTCTTGTGCCTACAAAGTCTACGACTTGACTCGAGGTCAGGTTACGAATGCTCGCGGATACCGGTACGAAATCGTAGGGCGTAAACCGATCGGGATTGATGAAATAGTCGCGGTTTCGTTGAACGTCCGGGAAAGAATAAAACCCGTTTGCATCGGTGAGGGTACTGCCTTCAGGAAATCCTCCTAGCGACTGAATTCTAATGCCGGCGAGTGGATTGCCGTTGTTATCTCTCACGTGACCGGTGATGTTAGCCGGGACGAAGGTGCCGGTGAAGTCCTGGCCACTGACGTTGGCGTTGGTGATCGTAACGGTGCGGCTGGGCGGATTGAAACTGAAAGCAATGCTATTAGGTGTGACGGTATATTGCCCGGCCGGGAGATTGATGAATTCATAGTTGCCGGAACTGTCAGTTCCAACTGTCGCGTTTACCGGTCCAGTGAGACTTATCGCCGCTGAGAAAAGTGGCGTATCAGCAGTGACTCGTCCGGACAATGAAAAAGCCGGCGCGGGAGTGGGTGTCGGAGTCGGATTCGGATTAGCCAGGCGTTGCCAATTGGGTGACGAGTCAAAGAAGGTATTGTTGGTCAGGCACTTGAAGCTTGTGCCGTCCAGATTAACCGTGCAGATCTCGTTGCTTTGTTCCAGCACGATTGCAAGGCCGTCAGCGGACGGGGAGAATGGTCCGGCGTTGAAGTTGAAGAGCTTGGTGAGGTTCGATCCATCCGCGTTCATACTGTAGACAGTGCTTGTATTGTTTGTAGATCGCCTGAGCAGGATCTTTTTTCCGTCGGGTGACCAGCGCGGGTCTGTATCTGTGGTTGCTCCGTCATTGGTTTGCTGAACGCTTGTTAGTTTTGTCTGCCCTGTAGCGTCGGCGTTCATCACGAAGACTTCGACTCCGTTTGAGTACACGAACTTCGTTCCATCAGGCGACCAATCGACTGAAGTTAAGAGGGTGGGACTGCCTGGCAGCCTGTAGTTGCCGCTTCCATCCGTGTTGGCGATGTGTACGGTGCGAACAGTTTCGGCATTGTTCGAATCACCGGTGCCGACATATGCGATTTGAGATCCGTTGGGCGACCACGTCACGCCGCGATTGAAATCTGAAACGTTGTTCGCAAGCGTTTGGATCGCCGTGCCGTCGGCATTGATGATGCGGAGTTCGTTAACGAAATTGAGCACCAGGAAATTCTGGAACTCGAAAGCCAGCTTCGTGCCGTCAGGCGACCACACCGGTCTTCTGGCCTGGGCGGGAGTGTTTGGTATTACCTTCTCGTCGGTTCCGTCGGGCTTCGCTGTATAAATGCCACTCGGCTGCGTGATGTCACGCAGGGAGGCAAACGCGATCAGGCCATTAGATTTCTGAAGCACCGTAACAGCAGCAACAGTGACGCTCGCTGTCGCCGAATTGTTTGACGTCTCAGGATCCGGAACCGGCGAGCTCACTGATGCGGTGTTGTTTATGACACTTCCTTCAGTTGCCGATCCACTCACTTCGACCGTCAAAAGAACAGCTTCCGAGGCGCCTACTGCCAGTTGCGGAAAAAGAACGCTCACGTTGCTGCCGCTTCCGCCGCAGACAACATTGCCCGTGGGCGTGCACTTGAGTAACGACGTACCTGCTGGAAGATTGTCGGTGACAGTTGCCGCGGCCGGTATGCCGCTTTTGTTTTTCACGATCAGGGAATAGGTAAGTTTGCTTCCGGGCGCGATGAGATTCTGAGCAGCCTTTTTAACAATCGACAGGTCAGCGAAATCGACCAGGGTCTGTACCGTCGCACTGTTATTAGCAGGCAGTGAATCGGCTTCGTTGGACGAGACAGTGGCAGTATTGGCGATCGTTCTCACTGCGGGAGGCGTGACAATCACGGTCACTATCGCGGTCGCTCCCGGATTTATTGTTCCGAGGCCACAATTGATCGAAGTCGTTCCCGTACACGTGCCTGCTGTTGACGTGGCTGAGACAAGCGTCGCGCCTGACGGCAACGTGTCATTGACGGTAACGCCGGTCGCCGCAACTTCGCCATTATTCTTTACATTGATCGTGTATGTCAGGTTACTGCCGAAGTCGACGGGATCGGGAGAGTCGGTCATCGTCAATTCCAATTCCGGCGACGTGCGCAGCTTCGCGACGAACACATCTAAATTGCCGCCGAGAGTTGGCTGGAATGGGCTTACGGTGGGAAAGTCGGAGGAGTTAGTCATGCCAACGACGTAAGTATTCTGGAACTGATCAAGCGCCAAACCGAGGCCAAGATCACTGAAAAATCCGCCGAGGAACGTCGAAAAGATCAAACTGGAACCGCTTGGCGAGAGCTTGGTTACAAACGCGTCGCTTCCCTTTAAGACCGGCTGAAATGCCGCAACTGTCGGAAAATTCGCCGAACTCGTCGTCCCGGTGACATAGGCGCTGCCAGCCGCATCGACCGCGATAGCCGAGCAACTGTCAGACGAATCTCCTCCGAGATAAGTTGAGTAGACGAGCGCAGAGCCTGTCGGATTTATCTTTGTGACGAAGGCTTTGTTTGTCTGTGAAGGGTTAGTTGACTGAAACGCGTTGGCAGTTGGGAAGTCCTCTGATGAAGTGGTGCCTCCGATATAGGCATTGCCGCTTCCATCCACCGCGATCGCCGAACCCACATCGTTGTTATCTCCACCAAGAAACGTTGAATAGACCAAACCGGATCCGCCGGCATTCAGCTTCGTTACAAATGCATCAGTACCGCTTGAGATAGCAGGCTGCAGTGCATTTGCAGTAGGGAAGTTGTTCGAACTGGCCGAGCCGGTGAGATAGACATTTCCGGCTGAGTCGAGGGCAATTCCATTTCCCACGTCTGCGACGCTACCGCCGAGATATGTCGAGTAAACCTGGGTTGCTCCACCGGCGCTCAGTTTCGTTACGAAAGCGTCAGACCCGCTTGACGTGCCTGCATAAACAGTTGAACCACCGCCCGGAGCGACCACCAAAGAAAGCACGTTTGAATTTGGAAAACCGTTACCGCTCGCGTTCCAGGTGGCGCCACCGTCGATGGTTTTAAACAATCCTAAAGGGGTGGCGATGTAAATTATCGAGGAGTTTGCCGGATCGAGAGCGATAAGAGTAACGGTGAAAAAAGCTGTGATGTCAGTTATCCTGGTCCAAGAGTCGGCGCCATCCGCCCTTTTGAAAATTCCGAAAGTTGTCGCTGCGTAGAGGGCCTTATTTGTTTTATCAATCGAGACGCTACTGACGTTGAAAGTAGACGGAAACCCGGTGTTACTGGCAGTCCAATTGGCAGCCGAGTCCGTGCTTTTGAAGACGCCCGCGACTGTAGCAGCGTAGAGCGTGGACGGTGTGTCCGGATCGATTGTAAGACTATTGATCACTCCGGAGCCGCTAATGAATCTCTGAGTCCAGCTTGTCCCACCATCGATTGACTTGAAGAACGAGTTGCTTGCGTTCGTTACGTAAAGCGTCGTAGGAGTAGCGGGATCGACGACGATCGTCCTGGCGGATACAGCATCGAGCCCGTCGTTCATAGCAGAAAAGTTACTGCCACCATCAGTGCTCTTGTACACGCCTCCACCGGTCGCTGCATAAATGACATTCGGATCCGTGGGATCGAGAGCGACTCGATTGACTGGAAGCGCAGTTTGTCCACTCAACGCCGTCCAGTTCGCTCCACCATCTACTGTTTTGAACACAGCAGTATCAGTTGCGGCGTAAATGATCGATGAATTGGACGGATGGAACTTCAAGTCATTTACAGTCGCGGCGATCAAACCGGAGTCGCTCGCCGCCCAGTTGCCGGCGCTGTTAACGCTTTTGAATATCGCATTACCGGATCGTGATGCTTGCAGCGGATTGGTGGTCGGGAAGTCGCGTGACGAGGTAAAGCCAGTCACATAAGCGTTGCCGAGACTATCGACAACGATCGAATTCCCGCCGTCACTGCCGCGGCCGCCGAGATAAGTTGAGTAAACAAGCGCGGAACCCGACGCATTCAGCTCGGCAATGAAGCCATCGTTCGAACCGGACAGCGTGGAATGTAACGCGTTCAGTATCGGAAAATTGTTGGAGTTCGTCAGGCCCGTTACGTACGCGTTGCCGGCATTATCGACGGCGATGCTCGTGGCGGTTTCGTTGCCGCTTCCACCGAGGTAGGTCGAATACACGAGCGCTGAACCGCTGGCGTTCAACTTTGAAACAAAAGCGTCTTGTGTGCCGCCTGCATGCACTGCTTGTAGTGGAGAGGCGGTGGGGAAGTTGACTGAAGCAGTCTGACCCGTGATGTAAGCGTTACCTGACGAGTCGACGGCGATGGCATTACCTCGATCCTGGTCGGAACCTCCGAGGAAGCTTGAATAGACCAGCACCGGATCGATTATCAACGGGTGACGCCTATCGTAGTCGCCGATTTGAAAAGTGACTTGACTGCGTGTGTTCAATGAATATCTGACGGAGATTTCTCGCCTCTGTTTACCAATGTCCTGATAGGCTTTGGGGCGAAGCAACGTAATCTTGTGGCCGCGCGACTTGATGATCAGATCACCATGCCGGTTCAGTCGCGGCTTGCCTGCGCCGTCAAACGCTAACCTTATCGGCTTAAAACTCGCCCCGGGTGCAATCACGAAGTCGTACTCGAGTTGTTGTTGATTTCCGTAATAGATTAGATCCACGCCCGGATATATTTGTTCGTAACTTACTCGCTCATAGGTGGGAATATTCATCCGCCACTTATCTGATTCACGGCCGAAAAAATAATTGACCTTGCCGGGCAATTCGTCGACGCCGCGAATGCGAGGGGATGGTGCTGCACCTTGAAGATGCATGCGCAAGGCAGTCGAAGGTTCATTGAACGAGAACACTGCGCCATTGGTAGTTAGCAAGATGCCGTACCCCTGACCCCGCGCGAGAAATCTAACCTGCGAATCGGTCTGTCCTTGATTCAACTCAAAGCTCAGGGGCAAACGACCGAACGCATCGGGCGGCTTCAACGGGCTGCTATGGTCAGATGTTGAGTGTGGAGTGTTGGACCACACTATTGAAGCCTCACTCGAATACGGAGGGAGTACCGTGGCAAAAAGCAGCACTACGAAAATGACAAAACAAATTGTTTTCGCTGAGTTGCCGTGCCGAGGTCGGTAATTGCGGTGTGAGTGCATACCAAATCCTTGTCGTAGTTCTTTGGTTAGAGTTAGTGGGCGACTCTGGGCTGAGAAAGTTACTACGCGAAAGAGAGCAAAACGTATGCCCCGCGCGACTGAGAAGGATTTGACGCTAACACAGATTGTCGCTCGAATGAAGCCTTACAAAAGTGTCTTCGATTGGAGACAACTCGGAAGGGAAGTGAGCACATTTGGATAGACTGTCGAAACTTCGGCATTCAATTAGTTTTCGCTCTGCGGGATCATTAAGCCCGTTCGCACAAGTCTCTGCTCACGTACGGATCCGTATTGACACTCCCCCTTTTATTGGCCTAGACTCTCCGCCAGTTTCAAACCGGCCCAGTAGCGATTGAGTCAAGTAATTTCGGACCGCCTCGACAATAAAAAACCGCTCTAAGCGTCGCTTCTCCCGACCACGCTTCGCAACCTGGTTCCAAGCCAGATTCTGATCGTCGTTTATGCGAATCAAAACTTTCTTTAATCTGGCTGTCGTGGGACTCCTGTCTATCGGACTTACCGGAGTCGCCGGACAACAACAGGCTAATCAACTCCGTTGGGTGGGAACAATCGCACGAGAGGGTCCTTACTCATTTCCGCAAAAGCTAACGCTTGACCGGTTTGGCAACCTCTACATTCTTGATTCCGCACTTTCAAATATTTTCCTGACGACGCCCTCCACCAAAGGCGCTCAATTTAGCCCTTTGTGTCAGCCACGCACGCCGGTAACGGCCGCAGATCTGTCCGTTGATGGAAGTGGTGGTATTTGGGTTTTGGCTTCTACCGGCTCCAGGATTATCAAGCTCGATAAGAACTGCAAGGTCCAGAAGAGTTTCGACGCCAAACGCCCACCGCTGGCCATACAAGCGAATTCGGCCGGTGAAGTCGTCGTTCTTACCAGCAGCGGCGATGAGTTATTCGATCTCTACGACCAGAATGGGAATTTGCTGCGCAGCTTTGGGCGACGGATCAAGTATGGAGATCCGATCTCTGACGGAGAACTCAGCAACGGCCACCTCGCCGCCGACAGAACGGGCGGATTTTACTTTAGCTTCAACTACCCGCCACTGGTCCAACATTATGGGCGCGATGGCCGATTGCTCGGCGAATTCAAGCCACCGTCTGACGTCGATATCGGTCCTGCAAACGTCAGTTCGCGGCAACAAGGAAATCTGATGGCGGTTCGCGCGAATTATCAAATCCTGGTGTTGGACATGACACTCGATAACCGCGGCCGACTGATCTTTTTGATTTCGGGCAAACCGAAGTATCAAGCCATCACGCAGGGATCTCAAACGCTATTAGTCACAGGCGATCGTGGAACAGTCTTGCGAAAGGCGATGATTGGTGATGCAGCGTTTCATCGTCTCGCAGCAGGACCCAACGGTCTCTATTTACTTAGAAATCGAGACGGCTTGCGGTTGGAGAAGTATCAGCTACCGTAACCTTCTTGTCCTCGCTGGTCAGGTCCGCACTGACCTTGTCGCTTTTCCCGCATTCGGACGATGGTCCGCGGTACGGATTAAGCTATTTCCTTAACCCCTTAACCTTGGAGTACTCACATGATCAGAAAATCAATCTTGTCCATTCTGGGGGGAGTCGTTTTCGCCGCCATCCTGACTTTTTCTACTTCTGCAAAGGCGGGATGCTATGGTTTGTGTGCGGACCAGATAGGCGACTACTGGTATTCCGGCTGCACAATTACCATCTATGACAACGGTACGGGAACCGTAGATTGTTACTACACTCACGTAGATCCCATTCGCGATCCGTACATCACAGACTAGTTGAAGACCAGTGATGGGCGCCGAATCATCAGATCGTCGCCCATCACGAACATACGATTGAAAGCACAATGACTAAGAAGTGGGTGCAAATCTGTCTGCTGGCGGCGATGTTTATCATCGCGGCTGGTATCACGATGTTCGTCGTTCAAAGGTGGAGAAAAACTGACGACACAGCGGCGACGAAGCGACAAGGATCGCTTGACGAGATTCCGGGACTTGCCGCTGGAGACGTAGTGAAGCTGCCAAAGTTGCCGAGCTTGAAGAATGATCTTGTAGATCTAAGCACGCCGGAAAAGCAGTACCTGCTCTGTGTTTTCATTTCCACCGATTGTGAGGGTTGTTCGCAGGACGAGCGGTTCTGGAAAGACTTGAGTAATGAGATAAGCGACAAAAACGTAAAGTTTTACGTGATCTCAGTCGATCGAGATCAAGCCAAGGTCCAGACGTTTGCCACGACATACGAGTTCCAGGACTTGCCGGTCTTGTTCGATCCACAAAGGGAAGCACTAGGCGCCTTCAAGATACAGTTTGTGCCTCAGTATGTTCTGCTTACCAGTAGCGGCAAAGTTGTCACACGCTGGAACGGCATCAGACGCTATAAGCCCGGTGGTCAAAGCGCAACCGAAAAACTCGACGGCTTGCGTGAGTTGTTATCAAGTTCGGCATCGATCCATTGAAGTGACGAAATGAAGTTAGCATTCAAGACAAAGCAGTTACGAGGCGCGTTACGCAATAGTCTTTGTTGCGTGATCGCTCTCTGTTGTTGTAGCTCGCTCTTTGGACAGCAGCCGAAGAAGAAACCCGAGAAGATTCCCGCTGAAGACACGAGGCTTGCGCAACAACAGGAGCTCATCGGACGATTGGTCAGTATTGCCAATGAATTAAAAGGCGAAGCCGACAAATCCGGCGCTGCGCTGCTTCAGTCTGAGGTGGCAGACGTGCTCTGGCGTTTTGACGAAGCTTCCGCCCGTTCAATCTTTCGCCTAGCATTCGACTCCGTACGACAGGAGATCAGCAGTAACTCTTCGTCATCCGATGCGACCGCCGGCAAAGACTCGCTCACTCAGTCGCGGCAACGAACCTCAGCCATCAGAGTCATTTTAAAACGGTACGGGCTGCACGACAGAAAAGGCGCGGACGCCTGGCTCAAAGAGTTTGAGAACGACGTCAAGTCGAAGCAAACAGCTTCCAACAACAGCTTTAGAATATCGCCCGAGCAGGCGGAGTTACTGACAGACATGGCAGTGGGCCTCGTGTCACAGGATCCGAAAGAGGCGCAACGACTCGGATTGATGTCGCTATCAGCCGCAAGAATGCCATCGAATTTTGGTCGTTTGTTGATGGCTTTGCGAGACAGGGACAAAGCACTCAGCGATGTGCTTTTTCGGCAGGCGCTCGTGTCCTTGAGAACTAACGGCTACCCATACGACCAGGCGCTCATGTCGCTGACGAATTACGTGTTCTTCTCGGATGGAGGGCGCTTCCCGGACGTCTCGCCGGCGGATGCCGCACTGATCATTCAATATTTCGTCGACGCAGCGGGCGCCCAGGCCGCGAGTTCGCAAAACGGAGGCATTCGCAGCGCCGACGACCAGTCGTCATTGGGAAATCTTTATAGTTTTCTTAGTGTTCGGGCCTCGAGGATCGTGGCGCTTAACGCACCTGATAAATCGGCGTTGTTGCAAAGCAATCTCGGAGAGATGGCCCCGGCGCTCAGCGTCGATCAAAGAAGGCGAGCCGAGATGCTCGCCTCGTTGGCCCAACCAAACTCTAACGAGCAGTCAGGAAACGATTCTGATACTGAATCGCGTATTCGTCGGGCCGAGCAGGAAAAGGACGTCACAAAGCGAGGCTTTCTCTTTCGCACTATCGCGCTGCAATTAATGAGAAGTGAGCCGGAACGAGCGTTAGAAGTCGCGAAGAAGATCGAGGACCAGGAGCTGCGCGCTCAAACCGAAGACGACGTCTATCTCGTTTTGATGCGCAACGCTTTTAGCAGCGGCGCTGATGCAGAAGCGAAATCTCTGGCGCTCAAATTCAATGACCTCTCGCGGCGCGCAAGATGGTTGGTCCAGATAGCGGGAAGCGTGTCGCGTCGCTCCAAAGATAAGACTGAAACAGCGGAACTGCTTTCACAGGCGTATTCAATCGCGGCCAAAACTGAAAACACGCCGGCTAAGCTGGAAGTGCTCTTGCTCATCGCAAAAGAATTTCTGGGCATCGATCAGGAGCGCGGCTTTGAGATTCTGTCCGAGGCTGTTAGTACCACTAATCGTGTCGAGAAAGTTCCACCGAAACCCAACAAATCCAGCGTTCCGTTTATGAAGGTCATAAGCATGACGGTGGTTGATGGTCAGGAAGTGTCGACCGATGACCGCGTAACGGTTGACTCGATCGATTTCAATCAGATTGGTGCTTTCGTCGAGCGCGATTATCTCAGGACGAACTTTCTCGGAAACGATATCAAGGATCGTTTCCTCCGCTCGAAATACTTTATTGCGCTCGCCAGAAGCGTTTTACAGGTACCGCGATCGGGTTCCGGGTACGAACGCACGTTAGAGGATCTAATTTCGAACTGATTCCCACCGAGCAAACGCCAGAAAGATCGCCGGACTGCTTTGCCTCAACCTCTTTCAGCCAGTTCTATCAATTCACCTCATGGAAACAGTGATCGCAGTCAAAGAACTGCGAAAGGTTTATAAAGCGAACAGGCGCAGGCGCTGAGCAGAGCGAAGCGCAGCGCCGAAGGCGCGACCTAAGGTAGCCAGGGGCAAAGCGCTGAGCGCAGCGAAGCACAGCGCCGAAGGCGCGCAATAAGGTAGCCAGGGCAAAGCGCGAGCGCCGCGAAGCACAGCGCCGAAGGCGCGCAATAAGGTAGCCAGGGGCAAAGCGCGAGCGCCGCGAAGCGCGTCGCCCCTGGATTAGAAACATAATGACGCCGCAGCTCTGAAAGAGCGGCAGAAACGGAATCAATCTTTCGCACTTTCAGTGCTCTATTCAGATTTTTCCGGCTAACCAGGGGCGACGCGCTTCGCTGCGCTCAGTGCTTTGCCCCTGGCTACCTTAGGTCGCGCCTTCGGCGCTGCGCTTCGCTCTGCTCAGCGCCTGCGCCTGTTCGCTTTATAAACCTTTCGCAGTTCTTTG
>JBKPPH010000265.1:0-4311 GCA_046733535.1 Acidobacteriota bacterium | reverse complement strand
AAGACCATACTCAACAACCTCCGGCATGCGAGCGGGCGCTTGCAGGAACTGTTGAAGCGCAACGGCGGCGCAAGCATCGTGCTGTGCAAAGCAAACGTCGAATTGCAACGCCGCGCCGAAACTCTGACCCTCGAGGAATGGTTAAAGATCGTGCAGTCTATCCGTTAAATCCGCGGTTCAATAATCACCTTGATACCGCTCTTCGGTCGAAGAGATAAAACCGGTAACACCTCCACTCTGTGCTCCGGATCGAGTGTGAACCGGAAGCGCTGACCAATCGTCGCGAGCAGCAGCACGATCTCCATCATCGCAAAATAGTTTCCGATACACTGCCGCGGACCGCCGCCGAAAGGGAAGTACGCGTACTTCGACGGCTGCTCAGTGCTTTCCCAGCGTTCCGGCTTGAACGCGTCAGGCTCGTCGAAGTAACGCGGGTCGCGATGAGTGACCCATTGAAACGCGAAGAGCTGCGTTCCTTTCGGCACGCGATAGCCGCCAATCTCCGTCTCTTCGATTGCCTCTCTGCCAACCGCATACGCCGGCGGATACAACCGCATCGCCTCTTTCGTAATCATCTCCGCGTACTTCAGCTTTGGCAGATCCGAAACGTTTGGCGCTCGCCGGCCGAGCACTTCGTCGAGCTCCGCATGAAACTTCCGCTCAGCTTCGGGATGCGTCGCCAGCAGGTACCAGCTCCACGACAGCGCGAGCGCCGTCGTCTCATGACCCGCAAGAAACAACGTCATGACTTCATCACGCAGTTGCGCGTCGCTCATGTGGCTGCCGTCGTCGTCCTGTGCCTGGAGCAACATCGACAACAGATCACCCTCGTCGTAACCGCTTGCGCGACGTTCAGCAATGATGCGAAATACAATGCGGTCGATCTCGCTCACCGCGCGGAAATACCGGCGATGTCCGGGCGTCGGCAGTCGATTGTCGAGGATCCATTTGACCGTTGCCTGCGACGCAAACGGCTTCACGAGTCCCGAAAGTATTTCGCCGATGTGATCGGCGTCGTTGGAAACGTCTGAGTTGAAGAGCGTCTTCACTACGATCTCGAGCGTGAGTCGCGTCATGTCGCGGGCTAAATCGCGACGCTCGCCCGGGTTCCACGAAGCGATCGCGCGCTGCGCGTATTGCACCATCACGTCGCCATACGAACTGATCCGCTGCCGGTGAAACGCAGGTTGCGCCAGACGTCTTTGCCGTCGCCAGAAGTCGCCCTCGCTCGTTACGAGACCATTTCCCACCAGCCGGTGAAAGAAAGGAGATCGCAGCGACTCTGCCTTGCGATAACTCTTCGCGTTCGTTGTGAGCAGCGATTCAATGTCGCTGGGGTTGTAAAGAAAGTAAGCGTGAACGTAGAGAAAGCGTGTGTGAACAACATCGCCGTAGTCGCGACAACGCGTCACAAAACCCAGCGTGTCGCGATTGAACTCACGCATCACGCCCATGATCAGACTGCCTTTCGGCCCGGGCGGCACGCCCGCGCGATCCACCTGAGGTTTCCTGGTTCGAAGAGCTTCTGCGGTATTCATTTCTTTAACATGTCAGTGTAAATTCCGGGCTCGCTGTCGGGAATAATAATCGCACCCACTGTCTTTTGATAAAATCGAACGGGCCCGGCGCCGCCGATGATCGCGTAGACGTAACCCATCTCTCGCAAGGCCCACAGCGCGGCGAGCAGCAAGGCCTCGCCGATACCTCTTCCGCGCGCGGACTCGACGACGCCGGTTGGACCAAAGAAACCCCTGCGGGTGCATTCGTACGCGGCGAACCCAACGAGCTCGCGGTCAATGGTAGCGATGAAAACTGAGATTGGTTGTCGCGCAAAGCCGATGGAGATCTCGTCTGCCCAACTCGCGGAAAAGTTTGTCGCGACAAAATTGCGGACGGCAGTCAACTCAAATGGCTGCGCACGCCGGATGATGAAATCCGGCTGGCTCTCGACGGCTGGCAGCTTTAGAAGATTTACAAGCAGATCAGGCATACAACAGTCTTTGTGCTTTTGTGGCTACGTCTCCGCCTTCCCGGTGAGCGGGCCGATTCTCTTGCCGTGGGCAGATGTTTCGATCAGTTGCTCAAGCCGGCGAAGCCGAGTCTCTTCTTTTTTGCCGCTCATGATTCTAAAGATCATGAGCTTTTTGTAATACGGCGGTTGCTCTTCGAAAAACTTCCACGCGCTCTTGTTCTGACGAAACTTCTTCTCGTAAGCCGGAGCAAGTTTATGCGGCTCGTTTTCGAATGAATAAATTCCGGTGCGTTTCGGATCACGCCGCGCGTACGCTTCGAGTCCCGCAGGATCCATTCGGCCTTCTTTCTTTAGTCGCTCGACATGGTTGACGTTTATCAGGCTCCAAATGCTCCTTGGCTTCCGCGGCGTGAAGCGTTGCACGTAACTTGTTTCATTTAATTTCCTTCGCACTCCATCGATCCAGCCGAAACAAAGCGCTTCGTCCAGCGCCTCCGCGTAAGTGATGCTTTTCTTTCCTGACGACTTCTTGTGGAAGCCAATCAATAATTCACTGGCGCGGTCGTGGTTTTGTTCGAGCCACTGCCGGAATTCTGCTGGCGAACTGAAGAACTTCGGTTTCATCGCGTCGGTGCTTGCCCCGGGACCCAGGCGGGACGGAATGTTGAATTCGCGAGCCATTGGATCGGCTGTACGAGAGAGTTGAGCGAACGAGTCATGAAGGGGAAGTCGATCTTGCTCAGGTCGTCGCTCGGACGGTGGTAATCGGTGTGCATTCCGAAACTCGAAATCGTGTGAGCAATGACGCCCTGCAATGCAAGTGGATAATTGTCGGAGCGCTGAAAGAATCGTTGTTCGGGTCGTGCGTCAGCAACAAGCGATGCACCGCGTCGAGCAAGCTCTGGTCCAAGAGTCGATCGTTCAAAACCAGTGACCCAAAGCGCATTGGGAGGAACTTTCGAATCAGGTCTCCCAAGCATTTCAAAGTTGAGATCCGCAACTATCTTTGTCAGCGGCACGGGTGAGTGGTCGATGAAGTATCGTGAGCCTTGGCCGCGCCTCTCTTCGCTGCCAAAAGCGATGAAGTAGACTGTGCGGCGCGATCGCTTGCCTGCCGCAAGTACCCTCGCGAGCTCCAGCACAGCCACACAACCAGAGGCGTCGTCGTCAGCGCCATTGAAGATCTTGTCGTCGCCAGTGAGAGCTTCGTTGACGCCGAGATGGTCCAGGTGCGCACTGAGCATGATCGCGTCCCCCTCGGGATCCGTGCCGCGCAAGACGCCGATCGCGTTCCAGGTGGCGCCGGATTGAAGAGGCACACGCTGTACAAAACTGTTGTTGCCCGCGTTGTCAGTGTCGCCGGCGGGTTCGAGTCCGAACTGACGAAACTGCGAGCCGATGTACTCAGCCGCGATCCGTTCGTAGGTCGTTCCGCTGCCACGGCCTTGCATCGCGTCGCTGGCGAGAAAGCCGAGTTCTGCGCGGACGTTTTGTTCTTTGATCTGCGCGACGACCGGACAAGCAACGACAAGCAGGATCAAGAGCGAACGGAACAGGCGTGTGTTCATGGTGAGGTAGTATCCTGTAAATACTGAAACTCGTGCAAATCCTGTCAAAGGATCAGGACCGAGTCTCCGAACTCATGTGTCTTGTAGCCACGAGTGTCCAACTCCTGAGTCGCGCGTTCGAGTGTCGAGTCTTCGAGAAACGCGCGCAGCAGTTCGTAATGACTCGTGCCGCGTTCGTGAGTGCCCGATAGAATCGCATCGACGACGCGCAGGCGAGTCGATGGACCAATGCGTCCCTTTGCGAGACCTTCGCCGCAGCGCAGATGACCGTTTTCAGTTGCGGCGTCTTCGAGCGCGCGCACTACGGTCGTCCCGACGGCGATGATACGACCACCTTGCTGCCGCGCGGCTGCTACTGCTCGCGCCGTCGTTTCAGGAATTCGATACGGCTCGTCAAACGGTAACAGTCGATCGAGATCGTCATCGCCGGTTGAGGAGATGCCCGCGGCGTGAGTGATGGTTGCGAAGTTCGCTTTGTGTTCACGAATGGCGGACAGTACTTGCCAATCAAGCACAAAGCTCGCCGACGGTGGTTCGAAGGCGACCGGCGGTCCCGCGATCCTGGTCCACACGTCCCAAAGCTCGAGTGACTGTTGCATGTGCGCGTATTGAATCGGTCGTCCGTGACTTGCCAAACCTGCCCAGACTTCGTCGGGAGTGCCGGCAAAGAGAAGTGAGACGAGTCGCGGATGGTCCAGCAGGCGTTCGACGGTTGCGCGAAGTGGACCAAGCAGCAACGTGTCACCGCGCTTTATGATTGGCGGCCACGGT
>JBKPPH010000264.1:0-25441 GCA_046733535.1 Acidobacteriota bacterium | reverse complement strand
GTCGGGCTGAGTCGATCAAGTATTCCCATTTGCGCCTCATTCTGAGCAGGATTCAAACGCCAGAGATTATACGATGAGCGTCCCGCAAAGGCCCAAAGAGGCGAAGGCTTCTGATGGGAACGGCTTAACTTCGCGTCTTCGCGCCTTTGCGGGAAACAACGATCAAAGCAGCGAACCCGCCGGTCATGTCGATGAGACTGTCGAATACGGACGCTGTGCGACTGGGGACAAAGCTCTGGTGATATTCATCGACTAACGCGTAGACGACGATAAGAGCGGCGGAGATCAGGAACCAACGATCGCGGATCGCCGGGCGGATGGAAGTGCGAAATGCTCGTGCGGCGAGGAACCCGAGGATGGCGTACTCCGTGAAGTGCGCAATCTTTCTCGTAACGAAGTGCACGATCGCCAGAGTTTCATCACTCGTGTTTGGAAAGAGCCAGAGGATTAGTGGGCCGATGATGCGCGAGGTGTTCCCGGCCGAGAAGCTGTCAGACGAAGCGTAGGAGATAAAGGCGAGCCAGGCAACCAGCGGAAGAAAGCGGCTTAGAAACCTGTGAAGCCTGGCCACAACAATCTTTTTGCCGTTTTTGCGGCGAACGATCAAAGCGCAGCGGCGCCGGAAACGACTTCGATAATCTCGTTCGTGATCGCGGCCTGCCGGACGCGATTCATGTTGAGAGTCAAACTCTCGATCAGCTCGCTCGCATTCTTCGAAGCTGAGTCCATCGCCGTCATGCGCGCGCCGTGTTCTGACGCCACTGACTCGAGCAACGCGCGGAAGATCTGCGTCTCAATCAGTCGCGGCAGCAACCTGCTAAAAATCTCATCGGGCGGTTGCTCGTAAATGTAATCGACCAGTGTCCGCGGCGCCTTCGCATCCGGTTCCTCCTCTTGAGCTCGCGAGACCGGCAGCAACTGTTCCAACACCACGCGCTGAGAAAGTACCGACTTGAACTCGTTGTAGATAAGGAAAACTTTATCGATGCCCGTGTCTTCCGTGTAGATCTTGATGATGGACCGCGCGACTTCGAGCGCTTCAGAAAACTCGACACGACCCTTGCCCGTTAATCCGAGATATTCGCCGGCGATGACTGCGTGACGATTGCGGAAAAAGTCGCGGCCTTTGCGACCGATCGCCATCAGCTCGATCGTCTTGCCCTCGTTGTCTCGCATGAACGACTGGCCGGCCTTGGTCAGGTTGGTGTTGAACGCGCCACACAAACCTTTGTCAGCGGTGATGAGGACGAGGAGGTAACGCTCATCGCCGCGCAGGTCCAGAAGCGGATGATGGAAATCTTCGTCGGTCCGCTGCGCGAGCTCGCCGAGAACCTCCGCCATCTTGTTCGCAAACGGACGCGCGGTTACGACGCGGTCCTGTGCGCGTTTGAGCTTCGCGGCAGAAACCATCTTCATGGCCTTTGTGATCTGCTGCGTGTTCTTTACCGACTTAATGCGCCGGCGTATGTCGAGAAGATTCGGCATTGCTTTACTTCGTTATGCAGTCGGCTGAGCCGCGGCGCTAGTCGCCGGCCGCGCGGGCGCCACGGCGAAATCTGCTTCTGTCGACGATTGCTTGCGCCAATCGTCTTTGAAGTCTTCCAGAAGCTGTTTCAGTCCTGTTTTGATGTCGTCCGTCAACGATTTCTTTTCAGCGATGTCGGCGAGTAGACCCGGATGCGAGTTCTCGACAAACTTCAGCAGGCCCGTTTCAAAACGTCGAATGTCGTCAATCGCGATGTCGTCGGTGTAGCCATTCGTCGCCGCCCAGATCACGAGCACCTGTTTTTCGACGTCCATTGGTTGGTACTGCGGCTGTTTCAGAATTTCGGTGAGCCGTTGTCCGCGCGCGAGCTGAGCTTGCGTGGCCTTGTCTAAATCAGATCCGAACTGGGCGAACGCCTGGAGCTCGCGGAACTGCGCCAGGTCGAGACGGAGTGTTCCCGCGACTTGCTTCATTGCTTTGATCTGCGCGGAGCCGCCTACACGGGACACACTGTTGCCGACGTTGATGGCCGGCCGGAAGCCGCTGTTAAAGAGGTCGGCTTCGAGAAAGATCTGCCCGTCGGTGATCGAGATCACGTTGGTAGGGATGTACGCCGAAATATCGCCGGCTTGAGTCTCGATAATCGGCAGGCTTGTCAGCGAACCGCCGCCTTTGACGTCGGACAGCTTTGCCGCTCTTTCCAGCAGGCGCGAGTGCAGGTAGAACACGTCGCCGGGATAGGCTTCGCGGCCCGGCGGACGTCGCAGCAACAACGAAATCTCACGATACGCAGCGGCCTGTTTGGAAAGGTCGTCGTAAATGGTCAGCGCGTGTCTTCCATTGTCGCGGAAGTACTCACCCATCGCAGCGCCGGAGTAAGGCGCGAGGAACTGCATCGCCGCCGGATCCGAAGCGGTCGCCTTGATCACGATTGTGTAATCCATAGCGCCGAAGTCCTGAAGCGTCTTGACCACCTGGGCCACCGTCGAGGCCTTCTGACCGATCGCAACGTAAATGCAGATTACGTCTTTGCCCTTCTGGTTGATGATCGTGTCGACCGCGACCGCCGTCTTGCCGGTTTGGCGATCGCCGATGATCAACTCGCGCTGGCCACGGCCAATCGGCACCATCGCGTCGATTGCTTTCAGACCTGTTTGCAGTGGCTCTTTAACGGGCTGCCGGTCAACCACTCCGGGAGCGATGCGTTCAACCGGAGAGCGGTGTTCAGTAACAATTGGCCCAGCGTCGTCGATCGGATTTCCAAGCACATCGACCACACGTCCGATAAGTGCGTCGCCGACGGGTACCTCCATGATGCGACCGGTGCGCTTCACCATATCGCCCTCGCGGATCGCCTGGAACTCACCGAACAACACCGCACCGACTTTGTCTTCCTCGAGATTCAGCGCCAGGCCGCGAACGTCATGCGGAAACTCGAGCAGTTCGCCGGCCATTACCTTTTCGAGGCCGTGAAGTTCGGCAATGCCATCGCCGATCTTGATGACGGTGCCCACTTCCATAACCGTGACGCCGGTTTCGAAGTTTTCGATCTGTTTGCGGATGATTTCGTTAATTTCGCTCGCTCTTATTGGTTCCATGATTTCCTCTAAAACTTTACTGGCCCGCTAGCCCTTCAGATAACCGTTCGAGATGGCTTTGCACTGAACCATCGAAGATGGTCGAACCGATGCGCGCGACCATACCGCCGATGATCGCCTCGTCAGTCGTGAAACTTAATCGCACCTTTCGACCGGTCGCGGCTGTAAGCGTTTCGTGCAACGTGTTCTTGAGTTCTTCGGGAATAGGTCTGGCGGTCGTGACGTTGGCAGCCACTACTCCACCGCGCTCATCCAGCACCTGGCCAAACCGCGCGACCACTTCTCGCAACTGCGAGAGGCGTTGATTCTTCAACAAGACACGAAGGAAGCTGGCGGTCGTTTCCCGGACGCGCGTGCGAGAGATCAGCTCCTCGAGAAGGGTGCGTTTTTGATCGTAAACGACGGTGGGATTCGCCAGGACTTCTTTCAACTGCGGGTTGGCCTCGATCATGGAAGACCATTGGTCTAATTCGTTCTGGACTTCCCGCTCTTCACGTCGTTCGATGGCCACGTCGGCGAGGGCCGTAGCGTAGCGGCGTGCAACAGTCTGCAAACTCAAGCGGTGGTCCTCCTCAACTCGCCAATGCTCTCCTTAATCAATAGCGTATCGTCCTCGGGCCTCATCTGACTTCGGACCGATTCTCGCGCAAGCTCGACGCTTCTCTTCGCCAGAAATTGTCGCAGCTCTTTGCGCGCAAGCTTGTCGGCGGTTTCCATTTCTCGCGTCGCCTGTTGCTTCAGTTTTTCCAATTCACGCTCGGTTGAAGCGGCCAAACGCTGTCGCTCCGATTCTGCTTCCTTGCGAGCCTGTTCATGGACCGCGCGCACGTCATTGTCGAGGCGACTCAGCCGTGCATCCGCTTCAGCAACCAGCGCCAGGGCCCGCTCACGTTCAGTCTGCGCGGTCACCAGCTCCTGCTCGATCGCCGCACGCCGTGCTAGCAGCGCTTGGCTGATTGGGCGACGGAGTACGTAAATCCCCGCGGCGGTGAAGATGGCGAGGTTCAGAAATTTCCAGAGCTCGAGCCCCGGGTAGTTGAACCACTCCATCCATTCTCCAGTCACAAGTAAAAGCATTGTTTTCTGTTATCGACTAGGCCGGCGCAGTATCTGAGAGCTGATCAAATCGCTAATGACGGCGGCCTGCGATTCGAGTTCTCCCTTTACGGACTGCTGTTGCTTTCGCATCGTCTCAATTTGCGCCGCAACTTGTTTCGACATTTCTTCTCGATACTGGCGTAGCTTCTCTTCTTTCTGTTTAAGACCTTCTGTGCGTTCCTTTTCTAACAGCCGGTAACCATCCGTGCGTGCCTCACGCAACGTCTCGTTATACTTCCTGACTTTTTCCTGCGTCTCGGCGGCCATCATCTGCGCTTCCTTGAGACGGCCGGTTATCTGTCTTTCACGCTCAGCCAGGATTTGGTTGATCGGCTTGAGCAAGGTGCGATTCAAGACGAACACCATGATCGCCACCATCAATAAATGGAGCAGTAACGTAGCGTCAGGAACCAACTGAATTGAGGTCTCTGCGAGAAACATCCGATTCCTTGTCTGTGGGCAAATTGTCGCTGCCGAAAAGCGCGCGAGTCTAACATGGTGCTAAATGCGGGTCAAATATCGTCCGATCCTTGAAAATCCTGTGCAGCCCGACACCGAATCAAAGCCTCGTAGTTTTACATCGTACCTTTTCAAGATGTACGTCTTACACCCGGCTCTCATTCATCAGCAGATTATAGATTCGATCCAAGTCCTGGCTGTTGAAGAAATCGATCTCGACCTTTCCCCTTCCATCCGCCAGTTGAATGATCTTCACCTGCGTCCCCAACGCTCTTCGGAGCTTCGTCTCCGCCGCTTTGACGTTCGGGTCAATCGGGTGCGGTGCCGTCGCAGCCCTCGGCGATTTCTCTTGTGTCGCTCTCTGCACGAGTTGCTCGGTGGCCCTGACCGACAATCCCCCATCTATAATCTGCCGTGCGAGCCGTCGTTGCTGATCGGGGTGGCTCAGGGCCAAAAGTGTTCGCGCGTGCCCGGTCGACAGCCGACCTTCCTTCACGAGTTGCTGCAAATCCTCCGGCAGCTTGAGCAATCGCAAGTAGTTCGTGATGTATGAACGATCGCGCCCGACGCGCGAAGCCAAAGCCTCCTGCGTCAACCCAACCGTCTCGATCAGCTTCTTGTAAGCCTGGGCCTCCTCGATCGGGTTCAGATCCTCGCGTTGAATATTCTCGATCAACGCAATCTCGAGCAGGCTCTCGTCGGGGACGTCCTTAACGACCACCGGCACGCGCGACAGTCCCGCCAGTTTCGCAGCTCGCCAACGTCGCTCCCCCGCGATCAACTCGTAATTATTTTCGCGACGCCTGACGACGAGCGGCTGGACGATGCCGTGCGTGCGAATCGATTCAGCCAGACTTTCCAAACTCGCGTCATCGAAGTGAGTTCGCGGCTGCATCGGTCCGGGTACGATCGATTCCAGATCGACTCCTGCGGGCTCGGGTCCGAGATCGATGGTGCGGTCAGACGAGAGCAGGGCCCCCAGGCCGCGCCCCAGCGCTTTTCGATTCATAAACAATCTCCTTGGCCAACTGTGAGTATGCTTCAGCCCCCTTGGAGTGCGCGTCGTAACTAATAATTGGCTTCCCGTAGCTCGGCGCTTCCGCGAGCCTGACGTTTCTGGGAATCACGACTTGAAAAACCTGCAAGCCATAGAAATCGCGCAGATCGGCCGCCACCGCGGACGATAGATTCGTGCGCTCGTCGTACATCGTGAGCAACAAGCCCTCGATCATGAGTCCTGGATTGTGGAGTCGCCTGATGCGTGCGAGCGTGTCGAAGAGCTCCGTCACGCCCTCGAGCGCGTAGTATTCACACTGAATGGGGACCAGCAGCGATTTCGCGGCGGTGAGAGCATTTAACGTCAACAGACCGAGCGATGGCGGGCAATCGATAATGACGTAATCGTAATTGTCTTCGACGGTCGCGAGCGCGCGCTTCAGGCGGAATTCTCGTTGCTCGACTTCGACCAGTTCAATTTCCGCGCCCGCCAAGTCCTTATTAGAAGGGACCACATCGAGCGACGGAACCGCCGACTTTAGGATGATTGAGGAAATGGGCTCGTCTAAGACGAGACTGTGATACAGGCTTCGGCGAAAACTGCCGCGCTGAATACCGATGCCGGAGGTCGCGTTTCCCTGCGGGTCGGCATCGACGAGCAGCACGCGGTGCCCCCAGTTCGCGATTATCGCTGCGAGGTTAACCGCGGTCGTAGTCTTCCCGACTCCGCCTTTTTGGTTTGCGACGGCTATCGACTTAGCCATTTGTCAGTGGTGCAGAAACAAAGACGCCTGAGATCATGATCCGTTCGGCGCTAAACCTAACACACTCCGGGGGAATGAGCCACAGACCTGATCTACCGGGCGGTTTTTTGGGCCAGTCGGAATGTTTCACGTGTCCCCTTGGCGGGCGGGACACGTGAAACATTCGTGCTAAGCGGTCTTTTGTTGGGCTGACAGATAGACGAGCAGGGTTGAAAGCGCCCCGGGAGTAAGGCCGGGGAGTCGCCGTGCTTCACCGAACGTTTGTGGCTGCGCTCGATCCAGACGCTCGATCACCTCGTTCGATAAACCGCTAATCGTGCGAAAGGTCGTTTGCCGCGGAATCTTGAGGGCGTCATGCTGGTAGAGCCGCGTGATTGTCGCCTTGTGCGAATCCAGGTAGCCCGCGTAAAGCGAATCCGCCAGAACGGAATTCAGGTCCGGTTCAGTCACAGGCTTCAACTCAGCCGGTAGCAGCGACATCACCAAGTCCGACGTCATCTTCGGCCGCTTCGCAAGCTGAGACAGCGAAATCGAGTCGCCGAGATCGGCGCCGATGAGGGCCGAGATAGCCGCGTGCTGCGCGTCGGAACGTCGCAAGCGAATCGTGTCCAAGGCTGTTCTCAACTTCGCGAGGCGGGCTTGTCGCGAGTTGAACCTTTCCCAGTCGGAGTCGCCGACGAGGCCCAGTTCCCTACCGAAGCGTTGCAGGCGTTCGTCAGCGTTGTCATACCGGAGCGCGAGACGGTATTCCGCTCGCGAAGTGAAGATGCGATATGGCTCGTCGACTCCCTGCTTGATCAGGTCCTCCACCAGAACGCCGATGTACGACTCCTCCCGTCGCAGCCGGAGCGAGTCTCGCTTCTCCGTGTAGAGCGCGGCGTTTATCCCCGCAAGCAGTCCCTGGCAGGCTGCCTCTTCGTATCCCGTCGTGCCGTTGATCTGGCCAGCGTGGAACAGGCCCGGCACCCGCGCAGTTTGTAGGTCCGGCCCCAACTCTCGCGGGTCGACAAAGTCGTACTCGATCGCGTAACCCGGCCGGATTATCCGTGCTTGTTCCAAACCGGGGATCATGCGCACCAAGTCTTGCTGCATCTCGGCAGGCAACGAAGTCGAGAAGCCATTTAAATAGACTTCGTTCGTATCATGTCCTTCAGGCTCGAGGAAGAGCTGATGCCGAGACTTGTCGGAAAACTTGACGACCTTGTCCTCAATAGACGGGCAGTATCGCGGGCCAACGCCCTTGATCTTTCCGGAATAAAGCGGTGATTCAGCGAGGTTTGCGCGAATCGCGTCATGGACTTGAGTGGTCGTGTAGCCGATGTAGCAGTTGATCTGTTTCTGTTCGAGACTGTCAGTCGAAAACGAGAACGGCACCGGTGTTTTGTCGCCCGGCTGTGGTTCGAACGCGCTCCAATCGATTGTTCTTCCATCAAGGCGCGGAGGAGTTCCGGTCTTCAGCCGGCCTACAGGAAATCCGAGTCGTTTCAGCGCCTCAGAGAGTTCGATCGCCGCGGGCTCCCCTGCCCGCCCGCCCGAGTAAGTGCGGCGCCCGGTGTGGATCAAGCCGTTCAGGAACGTGCCGGTTGCTACAACCACCGCTTCAGCACCGAACCGTCGTCCGTCCTCCAACACCACGCCCGCCAATCTTCCCTGATCCAATACGAAGTCGACGACTTTGCCTTGCCGCAGATGAAGATTGCTGGTCGCTTCGAGTGTCCGCCGCATTTCGCTGCGATATCGCATGCGGTCCGCTTGCGCTCGTGGCGATTGAACCGCTGGACCGCGAGAACGATTGAGCAGCCGAAACTGAATCCCCGTGCGGTCAATCACGCGACCCATGATTCCGCCGAGCGCGTCGATTTCTCGCACGAGATGACCTTTGGCGATCCCACCGATCGCAGGATTGCACGACATCTGACCCACGAGATCGAGGTTCAGCGTGATCAGTCCTGTTTCCGCACCGAGCCGGGCCGCGGCGGACGCGGCTTCGCAGCCCGCGTGCCCGGCGCCGATTACGATTACGTTAAAGACTTCATCAAACGACATGACTACTTCCCGATACAAAACGTCGCGAATATCTCCGACAGAATATCTTCGGTAGTTGTTTCTCCAGTGATCTGGCCCAACAACCTCAAAGCGTTGTGCAGCGGCACAAGCACTAACTCTTCGCTGTGCCGGTCACGCAAAGCAATTCTTGCTGCTTCGAGCTCCCGCTGCGTGTTGCACAGCAGATCGTAATGCCTGGCGTTCGTGATCAATAGACTGCCGTCTTCGAGTCCGTTGCCATTCAAGCTCGCAAGTACCGCACTCCGCAGAGCCGCCAAGCCCTCGCCAGTCCGCGCTGATACATTAATAGCTCGAAGGTCTTCAGCACAACAAGACGACGCGTCGAAACTCGGGAGATCACTCTTGTTCATCACCACCAATCGTCGCGCATTTGCAGTCTGACTGAGCAGATCTCGATCGGATGATCCGAGTTCGGCCGAGCCGTCGAGCACGACGAGAACGAGATCCGAATCTCCCATTGCGCGACGAGTTCGCTCAATGCCCAAGGTCTCGATTCCGTCAGTCGTCTCACGCAGCCCGGCGGTGTCCGTGAGAATCACGGGAATACCTTCCAGGTCGATGGCTTCCGATAAGGTGTCCCTGGTCGTTCCCGGAATTTCGGTTACGATGGCCCGCTCGCGCTCTATTAAACTGTTGAAAAGACTGGACTTCCCCACATTCGGACGGCCGGTTATGGTGACGCGAATGCCCTCCTGAAGTAACCGTCCCGCACTGTAGCTTTCGCTGAGTTTTTTGACTCCAGCGGCAACCGTCGCGAGGTCGTTGTCGATTTCGTTAGCTCGAGGCGCAGGAATATCTTCTTCGACAAACTCCAGCGCTGACTCCAACAAGACGATCACCTCGAGCAGCTTCTCTTTGAATGGACCAAGCGCGTTCGACAGTTCGCCATTCAACTGACGAGAGGCTTGCCGCACGGCCGCATCAGTTTGCGCCGCAATCAGATCGCGAATGGCTTCCGCCTGGGCCAGGTTGATCTTTCCATTCGACAATGCGCGGAGTGTGAACTCACCAGGACCAGCGAGCACGGCGCCCAACTCGAGTGTCGCATCAATGATGCTTCGCCCCACCGCCGGTGATCCGTGACAACTGATCTCCACAACGTCTTCTCCCGTAAGCGAGTGAGGTGCGGGAAAGCACGTCAGAAGCACATGGTCCAACACCTCATCACTCTTCGGCCGTCGCAAGTGTGTGAGCGTCGCATGGCGTGGCTCAACTTCATCCAGCCTGCTGAGCTGCCTCGCAATCGCGATCGCATTCGCACCGCTCATGCGAATCACGGCGAGAGCTCCGCGCCCTCTCGGTGTGGATAGTGCGACGATCGTACTCATCGTGAGTTAACCAAAGAAGCTTTGCTCAAAGTCCGAAATCATTGTTGGACGCAGTCAGCACAGGGAGCGGTAGCGATCCGGTCAACGATGGGCGTCAAGAATCTTAGAATATCGCATGCTAATCGCTGACCAGGTCGCTACCGCTCCCTGTACTGACCGTGTCCAAGCCCGACGCCCGGACTTTTGAGGCAAGGCCACCGAAAGATTTGATTAGGAGGGGACTACGAATCTTTGCGGGCAGAACTCTTGGGACCAATTCTCAACTTACGCTCGGCGCCTTCACCGATCGACTCAGTGAACAGATCCGGACTGTCTGCCAGGGTCAGGTGAATAATTCTTCGCTCGTTTGCGCTCATCGGCTCAAACGTAAAAGCCGTTCCGGTTTGTCGCACTCGATTCGCAGCGAAGTTCGCCATTGCTTGCAGCTCGGCCTCTCGAATCGCGCGGAACCCGTGCACGTCGCAAACAAGTCGCGCGCCGCCGGTCAGACTTCGTCCGAAAACCTGATTGATCAAGTGCTGCAACGCTTCAAGCAACTCGCCCGTTTGCGCCTGCAGTAGCTCCGCGTCTTTGCCTTCGATATCCAGAACTTCGCCGGCGATGCCCTGCTTCACCCCAACGCGCAGTTGCAGGCCCGTCATTTCAAAGACGTTCTCGAGAAACTCGGCTGCTTGTTGAGAGATCTCGGGCATCAACTTAGTCCTTCACTAGCTCGACGCCGTCGCGTCCACGCTTCTTCTTTGGTCCTGATGGATCTTTCACCGGTGGCGCCGGAAGTTCTTCTTCGTCCGGCTTGGTCCAATGATTGATCAGGAACTGCTGCGAGAACCCGACGATGTTACCAACAAGCCAGTATAAAACTAAGCCCGACGGCGCACTCCACAAGATATAAAGCATGAAGAGCGGCATGCCGATGGCCATCATCTTTCGCTGGAGAGGATCCGCGGACGGAGCGGGTGTCACCAGTTGCAGCACGACCATAGTCGCCGTCATCAGGATCGGCAACACGTGTATCAGGTGCGGCTCGGCTGCTGAAAGATCGGGGATCCAAAGAAAACTCGCTTGCCGGAAATCAAGTGAGATGGTGATGGCTCGGTAAAGTGCAAACAGGAACGGCATCTGAATAAGCAACGGCAAGCAACCACCGAGCGGATTGCCCTCCTTCATCAGCCGTAGCTGGTCCATCTGCAATTCTTTCAGCCGCGGATCGTTCTGTTTCATCCCCTTGATCTTCTCTTGCAACTCCTTCATTTTCGGCGCCAGCTTCTGCGCCTTCTTCATGGCTTTTGACGAGCGCCACTTCAAGGGAAAGAACAGCGAGTAGATCACGATGGTGAAAAGAATGATGGCGACACCATAGCTACCGGTTAACTTGTTTAAATATGTGATTGCCTGAAGGATGGGCACTGCCAACGGTCGCGAGAGCCAACCGAGAAAACCGTAGTCGATCAATCCCTCGAGATCGATCGGACGTTGGACCAGCGCGCTAATATCCTGGCTGCCTTTAGTGAGCAGATAGTGATCTTTTGGACCCGAATAGATGATTGTTCGTGAACCATCTGAAAGGATAGGCACCAGCGCCGTGATCAAGTATCTCTTTTCCGCAGCGCGGCCATTGGGCTTGTGCTCGTAGGCTGCGGTCCTGTATTCCAGTCCCTCTGTTCTCCTCGTCGGGACCGCCACCATCGCAAAATACGTGTCCCCAACCCCCGCCCAATCCATTGGACCATTCAAAGTAAGATGATCCGGGCTACTGCTGTTGCCGTTGATTCCGGCCGCGAGATGCCGCTGAAGTTTGTCGCCGACGTAAGCCACGCCCTCGGGCGCAACTGAATAAAACGTGTGGTGACTGACGCCCTGGTCTCCGATACTCGGACCAATCGCGACTTTTACGTGCGGAATGGTTTCATCGCCACGCTTCACCAGAAGCGAGAGATCCGTCTCGTAACGTTCGGCGTCGAAGACAATTCTTTTTCTCACCTGCACTCGATTGCTGTCTTCGAGCACAAAAGTGATTTCCTTCTTTTCACCTGAGCCAAGGTTGATGTCGACGTCTCCACTCGCGGAGTCGACGCCCTCGACTCTGTACGTGGAAGAGCTGAGCACTGCGTCCAAAGCGCTATCGCCAGTCTGCAATTGCAACGGAACGAGGCGCGGCTGTCGCTTCAATCCCTCGGGCGAAATCAGTTCAAGCGGAATTCTGTCTCGCTTGTGGCCCGCAACAGAAAATATTTCCGCCTCGCTGTTTTTATTTTTTTTGATTATCCAACTCGTTGGCTCGGCGCCCAACGTGTCGAACTTCGCATCGTACAGCGGAGTTCTTATGGTCACTGTTCGCTGCGGCGCGGCATTCACATTCGGCGTTGGAACGGGAGCCGGTGTCGCTGCCGGCGTAATCGAAGACGCAGTTTGCGACGCTGTTGCACTTGGCGAAGGTGTCGCAGCCGCATTTTGTTTTGTCGGAGGAGCGACGGGATAGAAATAACTCCACAAAAACAGAATTGCTGAGGAGAGTATTAACGCGAGTAGAAGTCGTTTTTGTTGCATCGTGAAAGAGGTTAGTTAATCAACCTCCCCTAATAACAAACTATTTAACCGGATCGTATCCACCCGGATTGAATGGGTGACACCGGAGCAATCGACGTAGCGCCATGCCGCTTCCGCGCAAAGCTCCGTAGCGAGAGATCGCGTCAACAGCATATTCCGAGCATGTGGGAATGAATCTGCACGAAGGGGGTAGAAGCGGTGAAATCGCCAACTTATAAACTTTGAGTAATGAGATTAGAACGCTTTTCACAATCGCTTACTTAACGGGATCGCGCGTTTCCAACCTTCCAACCTTTTCAATTATTCCCTTCAACTCCTCGGACGGCGCGTTTACTTTTTCTCTCAGGACCGCCGCCTTCGCGTTCAGGACCCAATCGTAGTTTCGGCCGAGCTCGCGCAACAATGATTCATTCGATCGGAACGTCTCGCGAAGTAATCGCTTCGCCCGATTCCGCTGCACCGCCTTGCCCAAAGCCTTCTTTGAAGCCGTCACTCCCAGCCGGTGGTTCAGTTCCTGGTTTTCAATGACGAACGCGGTGATGAATACGCCTTCATACCGCTTGCCGTTCCGGTAGACGTGCTGAAATTGTGCAGTATCCCGCAAATACTTCCGCATGCAGCAGAGAAGTAGCCATTTCAGTAATGAGCCGGCGTCAGGCGCTTTCTTCCCTTGGCGCGGCGTCTCTTCAGCACCAAGCGACCATTCTTGGTCGCCATTCGCGCACGGAAGCCATGGGTCTTTGCGCGTCGTCTGTTGTTTGGTTGGAAGGTCCGCTTGGACATAGAAATGAATTCTCCTTATAAACGAAAACCCTAAGACTAGTCGCGGCCTTTGTTTATGTCAAGAAACCGACGGCCCCTAACAGTGCCGTGGTTTGAAAAATCGCAACGAACTTGGACGGGGTCAGTATATTAACGGTGCAACGTCGGGTGCGTCGCGGGTATGCGATGCCCCGTGCGATCAATTGTTAACGGCGCGCCCAAGGTGACCGCGTTACGCTTCCGACCCCGGTCCAAATTCGTTTGCGAAACCCAGCGTTCAACAATGTGGTGTACCTGAAGCATTCGGCTTCCGAGGAATTTTGGGAGGCGATCATAGGGTGCTGTTTTATTCAGTGACATACCTTGATCGATCCGAAAGTTCTGTGTTAGTCTCCGCTCGCTTTGACAGTCACCGCCTTGTAAACAGTTGATTCAAAAAGACTTTAAAGCAACACTTTAACACGCTGAGGTTTTTCCACTTGCTGTGGAAATCGTTGTGGAAAACCTTGGATCGCTCGTCTTTGGTCTGCTTTGGTAAGGAATAGCGGGATAGGATCAGGTTAGAGTTCCGACAGTAAACCGAAAGCCAGCAGCGTACGGTTTTACTGCGAAGCTTTAGTCAAATTGAACGCCTTCCCCGACGGGTTTTCGATGAACACCTCTGCTGAGACGAATGTTTGGGGCAGGATACTTCACTCACTTAAAGGCCGACTAAATCAACAAACCCTCGACACGTGGTTTAGCCCGATTCAGTTCGAGCGGCTCGACAGTTCTCAACACGTCATTCATCTTCGCGCGCCGAACCAGGACGTCAAGGATTGGGTTGTCACTAACTACGGTCAGGTTCTAGCCGAGTCTTTGAACGAACTGCGTTTGTCTGGCTACTCCGTCGGCTGGGTCGTGGGTAAAGTTTCTGACTGGGTGCCTGAGCAAATCACCCTGACTCAGTCCGATCCGCAATGTCTAATTCCTGCTGATTTAAGTTTCAAGACAGCCCCTCCGTCGAGCGATCTCGTGTCTCTCAGTGCGCCTGCTACTTCGACACAATCAGAGCCGCCGTTGAGTTCTAAATACACGTACGAGAGTTTCGTAGTGGGCACGTGTAATCAGTTTGCTCATGCGGCATCACTCGCGGTCGCCGAGGCGCCCGGCCGGACATACAACCCTCTTTATTTGTATGGCGGTGTGGGACTGGGTAAGACTCACTTGATGCACGCCTGTGGCCATGCAATCCAGGCTCGCAACCGGCACCTCAAACTTTGTTACATATCGTCCGAGCGATTCATGAACGATCTCATCAACGCGATTCGCTACGACAAGACGCAGAGCTTTCGCGAGAAGTATCGATCGGTTGACGTGTTGTTAATTGACGACGTGCAGTTCATGGCCGGCAAGGAACGCACTCAGGAAGAATTTTTCCACACCTTCAATGCGCTCTACGATCAACAGAAGCAGATCGTTATCAGTTCAGATTGTCCGCCAAGAGAAATACCCACACTCGAAGAACGTCTGCACTCTCGTTTCGAATGGGGCTTGATTGCCGACATCGAACCGCCTGATCTGGAGACCAAGATCGCGATTCTGAAGAGAAAAGGCGACATGAT
This sequence comes from Acidobacteriota bacterium, assembly GCA_046733535.1. GTDB lineage: Bacteria > Acidobacteriota > Blastocatellia > Pyrinomonadales > Pyrinomonadaceae > PSRF01. Next base: position 10,732 of record JBKPPH010000264.1, on the reverse strand, counting down.
TGGCGTGTCGATTCCGGATGATGTGGCAATGCTCATCGCGGGGAGAGTGAAGAGCAATATTCGCGAGCTGGAAGGATCGCTGGTCCGTTTGATCGCGATCGCTTCGCTTCGTGGTGAGCCGATTTCAAAGACCCTCGCCCAGGACTCTCTCAGAAATCTCGCGAAGGAAGAGGAATCAGATCTTGTCACTATTCAGCAGATTCAGAAGTTAGTGGCCCAAACTTATAAACTGACGAGCGAAGAGTTGGTTTCCAAAAACAATGCCCGGCACATCTCACATCCTCGACAGGTTGCAATGTATCTTTGCAAGAACTTAACTAAACATAGTTATCCGGAGATTGGTCGCGCGTTCGGCGGTAAACATCACACCACCGTTATTCATTCAGTGGAAAAAATCGAAGCCCTCGTCGCGACCGATGAAACTCTGCAAAGACTCATCAGCGAACTCTCCGAGTCATTACAGAAATAGGTCGGCCATACGAGTTTTTCACAATCCACCGAGAACGTTTTGTGGAAATATGCTAATGTTCACGTCTTCTGATTTTTCCCACAGCCCGAGATGGAAATTCCAACAGGTTTCCACAGGGCGTTTAGCGTTCTAAATGTTTGACTGATTAGGTTTAAGTAATTATTCACAGATCCACAGGCACCTACTACTGCTACTAGATTTAAATAGATAGGATTTAATCTTGGAGTAGAAGAATCGCGACGGTCGTTGTGGATGTTGAAGGAGTGAATGGCAATGCAATTCGTTGTAAGTAAACAGAACCTCCAAAAAGAACTCGGCTTCGTTCAAGGTGTCGTTGAAAAGAAAAATACGATACCGGTGCTTTCGAACATTCTCATCGAGTCAGTCGGCGAAAGCACGATCAGAATCACGGGCACAGATCTCGACGTGACGATTCGTTGTGACATGGATGCCGAAGAGATCACAACTCCTGGATCGATGTGCGTCCAGGCGCGGAAGTTGTTCGAGATTGCTCGATTGCTTCCCGATGCTCCAGTTAGTTTCAAAAAGGAAGACAACGAGTGGGTAACCGTGAAATGCGATCGCGCGCGCTTCAAGATGGTGGGCGTTGCTCGAGATGCATTTCCCGAAGTTCCATCGTTCAAGTCGGCGCCAACAAAGCTCGGCGCGAGCGTAATCAAAACGTTTATCGACCGCACCATCTTTGCTATCACCCAGGAAGAATCACGTTACACGCTCTCCGGTGCTAAGTTTATTTTGGACGGTTCAGGAGCGCGGATGGTTACGACTGATGGTCATCGCCTCGCCTTTGTGGAAAAGAAAGACATTGTTCGAAACGGCTCGAACGAGAGTATCGATACGCTGATCCCGAGGAAGACGTTGGCTGAGTTGACGAAACTAACCGCAAATTTCGATGAAGAGATCAGCTTGGGATTGGATGAGAATCACATCTATTTCCAGGTTGGACCAAGGCTTTTGATTTCGCGAATGCTCTACGGGCAGTTTCCAAACTATGAGATGGTAATGCCGAAGAACAACGACAAAGCGGTTGAGTTCAATAGCAGTTTACTCAACCTGGCGATCAGGCGCGTTGCGTTGATGGCTGATGAACGTTCGCATGCGATTCGCTTCCATCTCGAGCCCAATCAGTTGGTGATCAGTTCTCAAAATGCTGAAGAAGGTGAAGCCAACGAAACCATTCAAACAGATTACGCAGGCGACGTTACCGACATCGGCTTCAACGCCCAGTATCTGCAGGAATTTCTAAACGTAGTTGGCGACGCGAAAGTCTCATTCGAATTCAAAGACGGCAACTCTCAGGCGCAACTGCATCCGTCAGAGAATGGAGGTTACGATTATAAGTACGTCGTAATGCCGATGCGCATCTGAAAAGATTTTACAGGTTAGATTCTTCAATCCATCCACAGATAACAGAGAAACAATCCGCGTAATCTGTGGATGTTTTTGTGATCTGTTAATATCGACGCATGCTGCTTGCGGCGATTGAAGCAACGAATTTTAGAAACCTTAGTGGGAGAATCGAATGGGGCCCGCGGCTGAATATCATTTATGGAAACAATGGACAGGGTAAGACGAATTGGCTCGAAGCCATTTATCTTCTTGCAAGGACCAAGTCGTTCCGCACTCAACGTCTTCAGGAAGCAGTCAGGTTTGGAGAAGAGCTCGCGGTTATAAGAGGAACAGTTACGACTGGCTCAGATCTCGAAAGAGAGTTGCAAATCAGTCTTCACGATAACTCTAAAACTATCTTCGTCAACTCGAAACGAGAAACACTCGCAAGATACTTAACCCAACTTCAAGTCTTCTCATTCACAGCCACTGATCTGGAAGTTGTACGCGGCGCGCCTGATGCACGCAGGCGCTTTTTGGATCGCGGGATCTCATCACTGCAACCCGCATATCTCAAAACCATCGCCGACTACGCGAAGGTACTTAAACAAAAAAACAGAGTGCTGCAACTCGCTAACGAAAACGAGATCAGCCTCGCGCAGGTTGAAGATCTGCTCGCGCCGTGGAACGAACAACTGATCAAGTTGGGAGTGTTGATTCATCGAGCTCGCGAAGAATATGTCGCAGGTTTGAATACCACGCTTGAACGTCAATTGTTCGAGCGACGCGACGTCACGACCCGCTACGTTTCGTCCCTCGAGAACAAAGGAGATCTCAGCGATTACGAGTCGCTGCTGCGCTCGAGAATTGCGCTTCGCTTAGCCGCGGAGGTCGCTGCCGGGCATGCTTTGATCGGTCCTCACCGTGATGATTTGGAGATCCATCTCGATGGGCGCGAAATCCGGGTTTACGGGAGTTCCGGACAGCAACGTAGCGCATTGTTATTATTAGACTTAGCGGCAATTTCATTGTATAATTCAAACGCGAATGACCATCCGGTTTTTCTCATCGATGACGTCGACGCGGAGCTGGATGAAGGAAGGATAAGACACCTTCTTGAATACCTTGAAAATCGTACGCAAACCTTCATCACTACCTCAAAGCGGAATCATGTCGAAGGGTTCTTTTCAAGGGCGCACGTATACGAAATCGAGGAAGGAAAAGTCCGAAGCAGTCAGACTCGAACTGACACCGCTTCGGCCAACTCGATCCTCGCGTAAAAGCGTTAATCAAAGTCGTATAGGAGAATAGATTGTCAACAGTAGGACCAACAATTAAGAAGGGACAAGCCTACGACTCGTCTTCGATAACCGTGCTGGAGGGTCGCGATGCGGTCCGAAAAAGACCAGCGATGTATATCGGATCGACGGGCGAGATAGGCCTCCATCATATCGTTTACGAAGTAGTAGATAATTCAATTGACGAAGCCCTGGCAGGTTATTGCGACACGGTTGAAGTAGCTATTCATCTCGACAATTCGATTACAGTTATCGATAACGGCCGCGGCATTCCGGTCGACGAAATCAAGAAAGAAAAAAGATCGGCTGCGGAAGTCGTGATGACGAAGCTTCACGCCGGGGGCAAGTTTGATTCAAACGCGTATAAAGTTTCAGGCGGCCTGCATGGTGTTGGTGTTTCGTGCGTCAACTTCCTTTCGGAGAAACTGCACCTCGAGATCTGGCGTGACGGAAAAACTTACGAGCAGGAGTATGCGCGCGGGATCCCGGTTGCGCCTTTGAAACAGACCGGCAAGACACGCAAACGCGGAACGAAGGTCACTTTCAAGCCCGACGCGCAAATCTTCACTGAAACGTCTTTCAGTTTCGACAAGCTGTCCGAGCGGCTGCGCGAAAAAGCATTCCTTAACAAGGGCATTCGAATCACGATCAAAGACGAGCGTGAAGAGCCGGAGCGTTCGCACGAGTTTTATTACAAGGGTGGCATCGCCGAGTTCGTCAAGCACTTGAACAAGAACAAGTCGACGCTGCACGACAAACCGATCTACTTCGAGAAGGAAGGCGAAAATCTCTCGATCGAAGTGGCGATTCAATACAACGATGGCTATGACGAAAAGGTTTATTCGTTTGCCAACAATATCAATACGGTAGACGGAGGCACGCACCTCTCAGGTTTCCGATCGGCGTTTACACGAACAATCAATGCTTACGCACAATCATCGGGTCTAGCGAAGAACTTCAAAGGCTCGCTGACGGGCGACGACGTGCGTGAAGGATTGGTAGCCGTGATTTCAGTGAAGCTGCCCCAGCCGCAGTTTGAAGGGCAGACGAAGGGTAAGCTCAATTCCGATGTGAAAGGCGCGGTCGAGTCGTTCCTTAACGATCGACTGACCGAATTTTTTGAGCAGAATCCGCCTGTGGCGAGAAAGATTGTCGGGAAGGCACTGGACGCCGCACGGGCGCGCGAAGCAGCTCGCAAGGCCCGGGAAATCGTACGCAAAGGCGCAATGGGCTCAACGATGCTGCCGGGCAAATTGGCTGACTGCCAGGAACGCGATCCGGCGCTGTCTGAGATTTACATTGTCGAGGGTGATTCGGCCGGAGGTTCAGCCAAGCAAGGTCGCGATCGGAAGAACCAGGCCATCCTGCCGCTCAAGGGAAAGATTCTGAATGTCGAGAAGGCCCGCTTTGACAAGATGCTTGGTCATAGCGAGATCAAGTCGCTCATCACTGCGCTCGGCACCGGCATCGGCAAAGACGATTTCGATATCGGCAAGCTCCGTTATCACAAGATCATCCTGATGACCGACGCCGACGTCGACGGTTCGCACATCCGCACCCTGCTCCTAACCTTCTTTTACCGGCAGATGCCGGCGCTCGTCGAGGGTGGTCACGTGTTCATCGCGCAGCCACCGTTGTTTAAGGTAAAACGCGGCAAGAAGGAAGAGTACATAAAGGACGAGGGTTCGATGATTCGGTACCTCATGCGCCAGGCTACAGCCGACATGAACGTGAAGTCGGCCGCATCGAACAAGGAGATCGAGGGCCGGGAGCTGGCGAGATCCCTTGAGAAGATGGTTGATTTTAAACGTTACTGTGAGCGAGCCGCACGACGACTCGGTGGTGACCCGCAGCTGCTGAACCTCCTGCTGGAATCTTTAGCTGGGCGCGAAGGTGTCCTGCGAAAAGAGGGATTGAACCTACGCAAGGTCTTTCAGGACGGCGACCTGATGGCGAAGATCGAAGGGGCCTTGCACAAGGCTGGATACAAAACAGAGCTGACGACGGACGAAGAGCACGGGCTCTGGGAAATCGAGACGGTTTCCAATTCCGGGGTGAACCTTGTCATCGATTGGAACCTCGCGAGCTACGTTGAGTTCCAGAAGGCGGTGGAGCTTTTCAAGACCCTCGAAGACGATCTCGCGGCGCCGTTCATCTCAGGCGAAAACGGAAACAGCGAAGAGGTGCCGACGCGTGAGGCGCTGCTGGAAAAAGTGTTGCTGGCGGCGAAGAAAGATCTGTCCATTCAGCGCTACAAAGGGCTGGGCGAGATGAATCCGGAGCAGCTTTGGGAAACGACGATGAATCCCGACAAGCGCACCCTGTTGGAAGTTAGGATCGATGACGCGGTGGAAACTGATGAGATCTTTACGGTGCTGATGGGTGATGCGGTCGAGCCGCGAAGGAAGTTCATCGAGGATAATGCGCTCGACGTCAGAAACCTCGACGTTTAGTTAGACAGGATTGAAATGTAAATCCTGTCCAATCCTGCAATTCTGTCTAACTATTCCCGAAATCTTTCCACCTTAAATCGATAGAGCTTGATCGGTTCGCCGGGACCGATCCCGGCTTTTCGTGCCGCAATCTCAACCTGGTGGTGTGCGTCGACAATTCCGGGGATGTCCGGAAGCAGTAGCCCTCGACGCGACCCGCTTTCATCTTCGACAATCACACCAAAGATTTGCGGGTCCAATTCCTCCATGACCGCCGGCTCAGACGGAAAGAGCACGTCGACTGAATAGCGCAAGTTCGACAACTCGTCCTCGCTGACGGGATCAAACCGCGGGTCGTTATTCGCGGCGCTGATTGCGTTAGCAACTATTTCCTCCGCGAGCGTGTCTTTCGCCGGCTCGATCGTCCCGATGCACCCGCGTAGTTCTCCGTTCAACGTTTTAAGCGAGACGAAGCAGGGCGCCCGCGCTCCCAAAAGGCCCTCCGACATCCTCGGTGGATCAAGAATTTCCCCGGAACGAACAAACGTTTCGACAGCGCGGCGAGCCAATGCTGGCAAACCAGCCTCGTCATTCTGCGAGCGCTCTGGCCCATGAGTTAACTGCGCCACGAGATATCCAACCCCGAACGGCGCCTCATAGTTCAGCACTTCGCACGACCACGGCAGATCGGAACTCGCGCCGATGGCCACCAACATCGATCGATAGCCACACTCGCCCGCGAGCCGGCGCAAACCGTGATCGATTCCGACAATTCTCTGTGGCGCATTTGCGCGGAGCGCGTCCACCACCTCTTCATCAAACACGTGCGCGTCCGGATTGTAACCGGCAGGTGCTTGCGGCTTGAGTCGATGACTCAGATCTCCACTCGCAATGAAAGCCACCCGACGTCCGACTTGGTCCACCGCGTCTTTGATACACGATCCGAAACGCAAATGGTCCTCATTCGAAAGAAAACTGTAGCCAAGCGCCACAACTTTTCCCTGCCAACCATTCTGAAGCAGAAAGTAAAGCGGAACGGCTGTACCGTGGTCGAGATCGTGTTCCGGCAACATCGAGACGTCATAGTTTTTCGCAGCCGCGGCGCGTTTGATTGCGGACAGCAATTCCTCATCGACGCTGACGGCGAAACGTGTGCCCGGCGCATTAAAGTGTGAGAAATCGCCGTAGACTTCCGGCCCCTCGTAAGCCACAAACGAGTCGGCTTCCAACGGCGCGTGCGGTGAGATCAAGACGACCGTCTCCGAACCGCTGTCGACGACTCGTTTCGTCAGTTCCGCCATCGCATCAATCGAGGCGATTACACCCGCAATCGATTCGCGTCCGACCTCCGGCACCATGATTGGCGGATGCGGGGCAATACCGGAAAAGACTAGACTGCTCGAGTTAGTCATCGCACGTCTTTCGTACTTTGGAGGGAACGGCTGTTATTCTAGCGCCGCGAGAAGAAGGCTACAACTTCGTGGTGAGCTATGGCGCAATTTGATGTGTTGATCGTTGGGGCGGGACCCGCAGGCTCGTTTGCAGCCGAACTGCTCGCCAAAGGCGGCGCGAAAGTGGCGCTGTTTGATGGGCGTCCGGAAGGCGAACCGAAGGCCTGCGGCGGTGGTGTGACTGCGAAGGCTTTGAAGGCGTGGCCACAGTTGCTGAACGCCGTCGGCCGCACGATCACCGAGCTCGATTTGTACTCTCCCGCGAGCAAACGACTTCACCTCCACCTTGACGAGCCGTTTGCGATCTACTCGCGGATCGCTTTCGACGGTTATCTGCGCGACCGTGCTCGCGACGCCGGTGCGCAAGTCATCTCAGAGAAGATCTCGTCCAGGAAAACGAAGAGAACTGAATCCGGTTGGCGGTTGAAAACTGAAAGCGGTGCGGAGTGGACCGGAGCTTTCCTCGCCGGCGCCGACGGCGCAAACAGCGGGATTGCAAAGATGCTCGCGGGACCTCTGCCACCGTCGGACATGGAAGTCGCTTTCGGTTACCGCGCGCCGCTGCCTACAAACAACACCGCGCCGACGGTCGTCGCTTTCCTCCCGGGCTGGGTTGGGTACGCGTGGGCGTTTCCTCGTCCCGATCACATTTCGTTCGGCATCGCCACGACCCAAGACGCCTTCGAGCGTCAGCCGCTTGACGATCTTCTCTGGCGGTTCATGATTGGTTACTACCAGCAGTGCGAAGGGCAGAAGGTCAAGTTCTGGCAAGTTGAGCCCAACAACTCGCACAGCGAACGCATTCACGAACATTTGCGTGCAACTTCGGAACGCTACGCGGCGCGAATTCCGGGGCTCGCCGCGAAGACCTGGGACAGCAGAAAAGTTTGCGGTGACGATTGGGCATTGCTTGGCGACGCAGCAGGCTTTGCCGATCCCGTCACCGGCGAAGGAATCTATTACGCGTTACGTTCGGCGGAGCTATTTGCAGAAGCGTATCTCAGCCGAGCGCCATCGTCGTACGAACATCGTTGGCGCGAAGACTTCGGCGCAGAGCTACGCCGCGCTGCGCAAATGCGTCGCCGGTTTTACGGAAACTTCTGGGGCGCGCCGTTTACCGAACGCATGATCGAGTTTGCACGCGGGCATCGCGGCGTGAAGCGCGTGTTGGGAGATCTCGTCGCCGGTGAGCAGGGTTATGTCGACTTGAAAAAGAAGCTGGTGAAGAGCGCGCTTCGACCCGTCTAATGTTCAAACTAACCATCTGCATGCTGATCACGTTCGCGACGACACAGAGTGTGTTAAGCCAACGTGTGCGGCAGCCGCGCGAGGTTGTTGAAGCGTATCGAGTATGCGAGCAGTTCAAGACTCTGATGGCGGAGGATCTCGACTTCGATCGCGCTTTCGAAGCAACGTTTACAAAGAACGCGGCGCGGCGCCGGGAGATCGCGATCACTGAAGGTGAGTTCGGCAGTCTCGACTTCTCACACGTCGATAACGCGACGCTGATCGATGCGTTCAAGAGTCGCATGCAGATCCTGTTTCTGATGTTGCCGTTGGCAAGTCCAAACAACGGAGAGGAAGAGGCCCTCTTTTTTCCGCCGGCCATCGACGCGATCTTTGAACGGAAGCCGCCCGCCACGGCGGAGGAGTTTTCTGCTTATGCGGCTCAACTAAAACGCGACGTCGCTGAGTTTCGCTCGCATCTATATCAACTCGCCAGCCGGTATCCACGCGTTGCCGAACGCATCCGCGAGTTCAAAAGTGATCTGGCTAAAAAGATCGAGCTGCCGCAGTCCAGGGTTAAGCCGTTGACTGCTTACAGCAAGGGAGGAGTTCTTGGACTGCATGAGGAGTATTATCAGATTGACGACTACGCAGTGATCCGCGAAGGCCGCGAAATGAAAATCATCGGAATCCGCTTCTTCTCCCGCCTCTTCTAATTTACGGAGCGAGGCGGCTGATGGTCCACGAGCCGTCGGGCTGTAATTCATACGAGATGCGATCGTGCAGGCGTCCCACGCGGCTCTTCCAAAATTCAATTCGCTCAGGCCTCAAACGATAACCGCCCCAGTGCTCAGGACAATCGATATCGCGGTCGCAGTACAACGTCTCTAATTCTTGCGCGCGTTGCTCGAGCACATCACGGCCCGATATCACTTCGCTCTGCGCCGACGCCCACGCGCCGATCTGACTCTCACGCGGCCGAGTTTGAAAGTAATCACGTGACTCCTGCGCCGACGTCCGAGTGACACTTCCCTCCACACGCACCTGGCGATCAAGTTGCGCCCAGTAAAAGACCAGAGCCGCGTAAGGATTCGCGTCCAGTTGCCGCGCCTTGGCGCTGCGATAATTCGTGAAAAACACAAACCCCGCATGGTCAACCTGCTTCAGCAAAACCATGCGCGCAGACGGCCTACCATCGGGCGTCGCGGTCGCGAGCGTCATCGCATCCGGCATCGGCAGTTTCGCTGCGATCGCATCCGCAAACCACGTTTGAAATTGCCTAATCGGATCTCGATCGATCAGTTTTTCGTCGAGACCTGCAAGCTCCGGATTGTCAGAAAGAGCAGTCATTTGTTTGCGGTGTACGGCGCCAACTTCTCGCGCAACTCTGAAGGAATCGGAACCGTTTCGAACGTACTCTGGTTAACGGCCGCCAAAACAAAGTGCGCAGTTGCGACCAGCTCGTCGCTTCCCTGCCGGCGCACTTCAAAATTCAATCGCATCGATTTGGTGCCGAAGCGACCGACGTAAACAGTCACTTCCAAAAGATCATCGAGCCGCGCAGCACGATGAAAGTCACATTCGAGATGCACTCGCGGCAACCAGATCTGCAGCTCGTCAAACATCACTCCGTAATGAAGTCCGACTTCGCGAAAGAGCTCTGTCTCGGCAAACTCGAAGAAGTGAATATAAGCGCCGTAGAAAATTATGCGCGCCGCATCGACATCGCCCCAGCGCACGCGCTCTTCAATCGTAAATTTTTTATGGCCGGACATCTCAGACGGAGCTTCTCAAAAATTCCAGCAACGCTTCGTTGAATTGCGCAGTTCGTTCCAGGTTGGAAACATGGCCTGCGTGTTCCAGCACCACCAAACGCGACCCCGCGACCAACGAATGCATCTGCTCACTGTCGGCAACAGGCGTGATCGCGTCTTCAGCTCCAACGAGAATCAGCGTTGGCGAAGAAATCTGCGACAGGAACGGCGTGTGGTCCTCGCGTTCCGCCATTCCAAGCAACGCAGCAGCAGCGCCTTCAGGTTTGGTTTTCAACATCATGTCGCGAACACGCATAACAATGTCCGGGACTTTGCTCACCGTCTCGGGCGTAAGCAACTTCGGCAACATGGCATCGGCGATTCCAGCCATGCCTTCGGCGAGCGCTTTTTCAGCTTGTTGGGCGCGCGTTTGTTTAGCTTCTTCCGTATCGGCTTGCGCGCGCGTGTCCGCGAGAATTAACGCCCGGACGCGCGAAGCGAATTGTTTGTAGAACGCGAGCGCCACATAACCACCCATCGACAGACCGCCAATCACGGCCCGCGGAATCTCGAGGTGGTCCATCAACTGGGCCACGTCCTGGGCCATGCGGTTCATCGTTGCAGGTCCCTGCGAAGAATCAGTTTCACCAAAACCGCGCAGATCGGGCGCGATGACACGATAACTGCTACTCAACGCTTCGACCTGTTCCGTCCAAAGCGTTCTGTTGAAAGGATAGCCGTGAATCAGGAC
>JBKPPH010000263.1:0-20396 GCA_046733535.1 Acidobacteriota bacterium | reverse complement strand
ACGGTCAGTACAGGGAGCGCTAGCGACCTGGTCAACGATTGGAGTCAAAAATCTTTGGGAAATATCGCATGCTGATCACTGACCAGGTCGCTGCCGCTCCCTATACTGACCGTCTCCAAGAATGACGCCCGACTTTTAAGGCAAGGCTCCACCAAAGCATAAAAGGCACCTATTGAGTTAATTTCATGAACTGCTTTTTGTCGCTTGATTGCCGCGTGTTTTTGTTACTATTCGGGCGATTGGAGGGAGCTGATGCCGGAAGCACTCGGAATGATCGAATGTCGCGGCCTCGTGGCGATGATTGAAGCTGCCGACGCGATGGTGAAAGCGGCGAACGTCCGCCTAGTCGGTTGGGAAAAGATCGATGCTGGTCTCGTGACGGCGATCGTGCGTGGCGATGTTGCTGCGGTACGTAGCGCCGTCGACGCCGGCGCCGCCGCTGGAAAGCGAGTCGGCGAAGTCGTCGCGACGCACGTGATTCCGCAACCACACTCGGATGTGGATCTTGGTTTGCCGGTCTTGCACACCGGTGAAACGACGCGCAAAAAAATCAGTGGTTCCGTTAGACCAAGAGGTTGATTGATGTCACCGAAAAAGAGAAACGCGGTCAGTCACATGCTCGAGAGGTTTTCCTACCAGGCCACGAGAGCGACGGGCACATCGCTCGCTTTCGTTATGGCTGTGGCGGTGATCCTAATTTGGGGCATCACCGGCCCCGTTTTTCATTTCTCTGATACGTGGCAGCTCGTGATCAATACCGGCACCACCATCGTTACATTCCTCATGGTGTTTTTGATTCAGCGCGCGCAAAACAAGGACGCACTCGCGATACACCTTAAGTTGAACGAGATCGTCGCAGCCCTGGAAGGCGCGAGCAACAGGTTGATTGACGTCGAGGATTTGAGCGAACCGGAGATCGATGCGCTGCGCGCGTATTACAAGCGACTGATTGACCTCGCGAAACAGGATGATGTGCTGACCGCGACGCACTCGATCGAGGAAGCGGCGACGCGACACGGGACCAAGTACAAGAAGAAGGCGCCGGAAAAGACCAATGGGAAAGGTAAGTGATGAAACCTGGTCTAAAGGATTTACAGGATTTTTAAAGATTCACACGATATGGTTCAGGGCTTTTTGTTCGGCGTAGCCGTACCCGACGGCATCCTCACCGACGGTGGCCGCGGCGTGTTTTGACCTTCCTTGCGCGCGAGGCGCCCGCTTCTCGTCAGCGCGATGCGTTTTTCAGAAGAATCCGAAAGTTGGTCCACCGTGACTTTGATTGCGCGGAATGTGCCGTCAGGGGTCTTGTTCGTAGGATTGTAGGCAATGACGTATTGCGTGCGCAGGTCCCTGATGATCTCGTTTGCGATCTGCGGCAGGTCAGAGATCGACTCCGGAAAGAAAGCGCGGCCGCCAGTTTCCGAAGCGAGTTTATTGATCAGGTTGACTGCCTTGTCACGCGGGCTCTTGCGGATGAAACCCGCTTCTTTGTCCAACTCGTTGACGAACCCGATCACAAAGATCTGAACGTCTTGCTCGCGTAAGCGCGAAAAGAGCTGGTCCGGCTTGTAGAAACTATTCCGGTCCTCACCGTCGGTGATCAGGATCAACGCGCGGCGTCGCCTGTCGCCCTCGTCGCCCTTCCGGTACTCCGAAACGTGTTCGGCTGAAAGATAGACGGCATCGATGATCGCAGTCTGGCCACCCTCGACGTAAAAGCTGTCGAGACCATCCATCAACAATTCTTTGTTCGCAGTGAAATCCTGGACCGTCTCGATCTTGTCGCTGCTGATGAACCGCACGAGAAACGTCTCGTCACCCGGCTTGTTGCTGTTGATAATGGTCTTGCCCGCGTCGATCACGCTTTGTAACTGTGAGCGCAACGAACCGGACGTATCGACGGCGAGGCCGTAGCTAATCGGCACTTCCTCACGCGTGAACGTTTCGATGGGCTGCGGCACGCCGTCCTCGAACACATGAAACTCATTCTGCGTCACGTTGTTGATCGGCCGGTTGTTGCGATCGATCACGCGAACGTGAAGTTGGACCAGATCGGCATTGATCGTGATCCTGTCGCCGGGATCGATCTCGGGTGGCGGCGTCGGCGTTGGCGTCGGCTTCAGACGCGGTGGCGGTGGCGGCTCGCCGAGTGTCGGCGCGATTCGATCTATTCCAGCCGGTCGTTGTGTTTGGGGAACGGGTGTGGGTGTGGCGGTTGGCGACGGTTGCGCCGGAACGACCCTTTGTACGCTCGGAGTGGGTGACGGTTGCTGGGTGCTTCGCGGACGGTTCTGGTTGCGACTCGCCTCGGCGCTGGATCCGAAGATCAGTGCCGAAAGGATCAGACCACAGACCGCGACTATCCCAGTCCGCCTAAGATTCTGCTCACTAAACAATTTTCTAAAAACTCCTCAAACGCGCGGGGCTGGGGCAACAGCGTCGCTGGTTAAGCAGCCACTACACACACGTCCAAAGATGCAGGGTAACCGATCCTGCGTTGCCGAACCCAGGATTTACCGGGCTCCAGCCGTCGCGTAGTAGCCTTCTTTAGATCTCACAAACAGCCGGGGGAGGCCGCGGGGCGGGGTCACTTTTACTTTGACCCGGTGCCACTTGCCGTCGTTTGTGAACGTTTCGGGTTTGTAACCGATGGAGTACTGGTGGCGCAACTCCAGGGCGATTTGCTCAAAAATATCGTCCATTTCCGCGGCTGAACGGGGAAAGAACGCCTTGCCTCCGGAAACGCCCGAGAGCTCGTCGAGAATCCCCTGACCTTCCATGCCCATCGCGCTGCCGGCGTCGCTGCCGCTCAGAATGCCGATGGCGTAGAGCGTCACGTCCGACTCTTTCAGCAGCTTCCGAAGTTCATTGTAGGTGTACCGCGAATCGTTGTCCTGTCCGTCGCTAATCAACAGGAGCGCGCGTTTCGGATGCGACCCGCGCTGCACTTTCTCAACGCCGAGATAGCAAGCATCGTAGAGCGCGGTCTGGCTCTTGGTTTCGACAAACGTGAGTTTATTGAGAATCGAATCGCCGTCGCGTGTTTTATCGAGCAGCAATTGCGCTCTTGAGTTGAAGGCGATTAGGAAATACTCGTCGGAATCGTGACTCGTTTGAATGAACTTGCTCAGCGCATCGCGTGCTCGCTTCACCTTGTCGCCGCTCATCGAGCCGGAGACGTCAAAGATTACGCCGACGGAAACCGGTGAGTCGTCGTCGCTAAAAAACGTGATCTCCTGTGGCTGTTTGTTGTCGAAAACCGCAAATGCGCCCTTGCTCAATCCTGAAACATAACGTCCGTAGGTATCGGTGACGGTAACTGTGAGCGTAATCAGGTCGGTGTTGGTAATTAACGACCGATCGTCGAGTTCGGTGCCCAATTTTTTGGGCTCGGGCGACGGAGTTTGCGTCGGAGCGGCAGAGGCAGGTTTGTCCTGAGTTGAAGGTTCCTGACTATGCACTGCCAGCGAAAAGAGCAATGGCACAGCTAACAGCGAGACAGAAGCCGCTGCGATCTTGGTGGCGTAACGAGTGGCCAAATGCATGTCACCCCCGGACTACACTTCACGGTTCAGATTTTTAAGTACCGTCAGGGCTCGAAAGGGAACTGTCAACACAGATGCTCGTTTGGGAACGAGTGATGCCCGACTTATCAAAACCAGAGCATGAAATGTTCACGGGGAGACGGCCGCGCGCGTTTCAGTTTTGCTGTGTTGGCAACGGCCATTCTAGGACAGGGTGTGGATTTGGGCAAGACTTGCCAATTGCCGATTGCCGGTTGCCGGTTTTAGCAATCGGCCATCGGCAATCGGAGATCGGCAATTACATTGGTGCGCCTTCGACGATGCTCGTCGGAAGTTCAGTTGGGATGACGCGGAGGAGCTTGAATCCCGCGGCCGCGAGGAGTTCTTCAAACTCTTTCGCGGTCCTTTCTTTTCCGCCCGTCATCACCAGCATGTTGAGATCGATGAACTTCGAGAAGTGCGGTTCATTAGTCTCCGGCACGACGCAATCGACCAGTATTAACCTGCCGTTTGCAGGCATTTGATCCCGACAGTTCTTCAAAATCGTGATGGCGCGTTCGTCGTCCCAGTCATGAATGATCCACTTCATGATGTACGCGTCGCCGCCTGCCGGGACCGCTTTGAAGAAATCGCCGGCCACGGTCTCGCAGCGTTCGGCGAGTCCCGCAGCTTCGATCTTTGCGCGTGCGCCCTCGATGACCTGGGGAGCGTCAAAGAGAACGCCTTTCATCTCTGGATTCGACTTGAGCAGCGACGTGATCAGGCCGCCATGGCCGCCGCCGACGTCTACGAGTTTTTCGATACCCGAAAAATCGTATAACGAGGTGATCGCTTCGTTAGTGACGGCAGTTACACTGCTCATCGAGTTGTTGAAGACTGCCGCGTCTTCCGGGTTCTGTTGAAAGTATTTCCAGATATCAACGCCGAAGAAGTTGTCAAAAGCGATCTCGCCGGTTTTGACGCTGTGCATCAGGTTGCCCCAGGCGGGATAGTGTTCCTGGCCTAATTCCGAGACGGCGAACCAGCGTAGAGACCCGGGCGCATCGGTCACCAGTGTTTCCGACACGGGCGTTTGTGCGAACCGTTTGCCTTCGTCGCAAGTGACGACGCCGACGCTCGCCAGCGCGCGCAGAATGCGGTAAAGCGACGGTGCGTGCATTTCGGTTGCGGACGCCAACTCCTCCGCGGTCTTTGGTCCTGATTTTAGTAGGTCGGGGATTCCGAGTTTGGCGATAACGTAAACTGCTCGAGAGATCCAAAAGCCGCTGATGATTTGCAGCATTTGAACCTGGGCCGATTGTTGATTTGTGTTTTGAGTAGTTTCAGTAGCCGGTGCTGTCAAAGTTTATACCCTCCAGAAAAAGAACGCGTGAACTCAGGTGAAAAAGGAGCACGACACAGATTACACGGATTTAATACACGGATTGCAACTTCTGCTTAGGGGGCGCGTGAGATAGAATCGGCTGCCATGGCTGAGTTTATTTGTCGATTAGGAACCCCTGCCGGTGAAGTTGTGACTCGCACCGTCGAAGCCACGGGCGTGCAGGAAGCAAGAGCGCGGCTCGAGCGCGAAGGTTTTCGCGTCTTCAACGTCACTCCTCCGCGCACCTCCGGCGTCTCAGCCCTAACGCAATTCGGCCGTCCCGGTGGTCATCCGCGCGTCAAAGCAAACGACTTTTTACTCTTCAATCAACAACTCGCAGCACTCGTGCGCGCCGGCATTCCCATCCTTCAGGCGATTTCGATGCTGCGGAAACGAGCAGCGTCGGCGCGACTGCGGGCCGTGCTGGGCGACGTCGAAGACCAGATCCGCGGCGGCTCCGCACTGTCGCAAGCGTTTGCCTCGCAGGGTGGAATCTTCCCACGAATCTACACGGCTTCGATACTCGCAGGGGAACGATCGGGCGCGCTCGACGAAGTGTTGAGTCGCTACGTGATGTACATGAGGCGCAACGTCGCGCTGCGGCGCAAGATTCGCGGTGCCCTCGCGTATCCGATGTTTTTGCTGTTCGCCTCCGCGTGTATGGTCACGTTCCTGACCATCTACGTCGTGCCGCGCATGTCCGAGCTCTTCTCCGGATTCGGTAATGAACTGCCGACTGTGACTCAGATCGTCGTGGGAATCTCGCGTTGGCTGTCGTCAAACGTGCTCTGGTTTGGTCCACTGATCATCGGCGGATCGGTGCTGTTGTTCATCTGGTCACGCACGCCTGCGGGGAAACTGCAGATCAGCAAGCTCATACTCAAGATTCCGCTCGCGGGAAGTCTCGCGGTGCAACTGTCCGTGGCGCAGGCGACTCGCTCACTAGCGACGTTACTGGCGGGCGGTATCACTCTGGTCGAGTCGTGGGAGATCGCATCGGAGTCGATCACGAATCTGGAACTGCGGCGCCGCAGTTCTTCGATCCTGCCGATGATTCGCGAGGGCCGCTCCTTCACTGAAAGTCTCGAGATCGCGGCCTGGATGCCGCCGCTCGCCATCGACATGATCGGCATCGGCGAACGATCCGGCAGTTTGCGCGAGATGCTCGACGAAGTGGCGGTGTTTTACGACGCGGAATCCGAGGTGCGCCTCGAACAGTTGACGACCACGCTCGAGCCTGCGATTCTTGTCGTGATGGGTGGCGTCGTAGTGACGATCCTGCTGGCGATTTACCTCCCGATAATCCAGTCAATCTCGAGTGGCGCAGGAGTTACCGGCGCTCATCATTAAATCGGAATTCGTTTATGAAGCAAATGTCAGGAAACGAGGAACCGTTGGTGCGGCCCGTGCCACCGGCCGGCCAGAACGGTCACGACGGCGAAGAGCATGTGCCGCCCGAGATGAAAGCGGCGAAAGAACTGGCGCGCCGTTACCGCTTGCCGTTTGTCGATCTGCTGCCACCGGATCGCGAGTCGCCCATCGACTACGATCTGTTTGCGGAAGTGCCGGTCGATTTGATGGTCCGGCACCAGTTCGTGCCGCTGAAGCGCGATCAAAAAGGTCTGCACATCGCGATGGCGGATCCGACTGACCTCGAGCGTTTGGACGAACTTTCGAGCACGCTTCGCACTCGCATCGTTCCTCACGTCGCGACTGCGGGCGCGGTCGAAGTGGTGCTGCGCAAAGGTGACACGACGCAGCGCGTGCTACAGGAAGCGGCTTCGGGCTTTCGCATCTCCCTCGTAAAAGAAACCGAGCACGGCGAGGAAGTGCTCGATCTCGATCGTTTGGCGACTGACGCCGACATGTCGCCGATCATCAAACTCGTCGACACGATCATCTACAACGCGATGGAGTCGCGCGCGTCAGATATTCATATCGAGACTCGCGACACGGAGGTCCAGGTCAAGTATCGAATCGACGGCGCGCTTTACGCGAAAGTCGATCCGATTGATCTCGCTTACCACCAGACGCTGATCTCGCGTATCAAGGTCATGTCTGAGCTGGACATCGCCGAACGTCGTGTGCCGCAGGACGGCAGGTTCAGGGTTCGTTACAAAGGACGCAACGTCGATTTCCGTGTCTCGATCATGCCGACGATCCACGGCGAAGACGCCGTCATCCGTATTCTCGACAAAGAACAGATCAACGAAGAGTTCAAGAACCTGAATTTGAACGTCGTTGGTTTCGCCGAAGAAGATTTGCGAAAGTTTCGCCGTTACATCGCGGAGCCTTACGGCATGGTGCTCGTCACTGGTCCAACCGGATCCGGCAAGACGACGACGCTGTACGCGGCGTTGAATGAGATCCGTAACGAAGAAGACAAGATCGTGACCATCGAGGATCCGGTCGAGTATCAGTTGCACGGCATCACTCAGATCCCCGTCAACGAGAAGAAAGGTCTCACGTTCGATCGTGGTCTGCGTTCGATTCTCCGTCACGACCCGGACAAGATCATGGTGGGTGAGATTCGCGACACCGAAACAGCGCAGATCGCGATCCAGTCAGCATTGACCGGTCACCTCGTGTTCACCACCGTTCACGCGAACAACGTCATCGACGTGATCGGACGCTTTTTGAACATGGGTGTCGAGCCGTACAACTTCGTCTCGTCGCTGAACTGCGTGCTGGCCCAACGTCTCATTCGCATGCTCTGTCCTTATTGTAAGCGGCTATATCATCCGAACGACGTCGAGCTGGCCGAATCGGGACTCGACCCGGAAACTTTCCGTCTCAAACCCTTCTACATGAACGTCGGTTGCGACGCCTGTAACCACACCGGCTATCGCGGTCGAACTGCTATTCACGAATTGCTGGATTTGTCGGATAATATCCGCGAAATGATTGTCGAACGGCGGCCGGGTTCCGAAGTCCGGCGCGCGGCGGAGGCCGAAGGGTTAACGAGTTTGAGAGAATCGGCCCTGCAGAAGGTTTTCAGCGGGATTTCGACCTTGCACGAAATCAATCGCGTTACATTCGTCGAGGAACTCAGCGCGGCCAAGTAGGCCGATTCCATTGAAATTTGTGTGCAACCTCTGTGGGTTCCGGAGCTTCTATGGTTGGTTACCACAGATGCCGCGGATCTTAAATCCGGATTTCAATCCGATTTAGAAATCCGTGTAATCCGCGGTTGAAAGTGTTCCGGAATTAGAAGCGTCTCCGCGGAACTGAAATATACTGCCCGCGTGTAAGGAAATTGGCCGTTTGATCTTGCATCTTAGGCGTCGCGGCGGCATTATTAGGCCGCTAAACTTTCCACCTCCCGAACCGAGTAGAAGTCATGAAAAACAACAATAGAATTCGCACACTCATCTCTTTGGTTCTTGCCATCAGCTTGTTGTCGCTGCCGGTAACAGTGTTTGGCAAAAAAGGCGACAAGAACTTCAAGCGCGGCATGCAGTACGAAGAGGCGCAGCAGTGGGACAAAGCGGCCCAGGAGTTTACGCTCGCAGTCGCTGCCGACCCGTCAAATATGGAGTATCAGCTCCATTTTCGGCGCGCGAGTTTCAATGCGTCTCAAACGTACATGCAGCAAGGAAGGTCACTTGCGGAACGTGGAGATTTCGTCGGCGCCTACAACGCTTTCCGCCAGGCCTACGGTTACGACCCGGTGAACGAGCTCGCGGTTTCGGAGATGGAGCGCATGCTGCGAATGCAGGGCGTGAAGGAAGGCCGATCGACTGCGAATGGTGCGAAGAACGGTGACTTGTCTGAAGGCACGGGCACACCTTCAAACGGCTCGACTGGAAACGGCCAGGCTCAGGATCTCGTCACGCCCCGCGAACAACAGCTTCGCGTGATCGACGTCAAAGGCGATCTCAAAGGACTGATTCGCAGTCTTGCGGAACAACTCAATCTCAACGTGATCTTCGACCGCCAGTCGTTCGCGCAATCGCGTCCGGTCGATATCAGTTTGAAAGACGTAACCACGGCGCAGGCGCTCGATTACGTATTCCTGCAGGAAGGACTCTTTTTCCAGAAACTCAGCCGCAGGACGATACTCGTTGCCGACCAGGCCCGCCGTCCGCAGTATCAACAACTGGTTCTCCGCACGTTCTTCCTTTCGAACATGAAACCGGCCGACGCGCGCACGTTGGTCCAACAAGCAATTCCGCCGTCAGTTGGACGTCCGCAGACGATCGTCGTTCCTGACGATGCAACAAACAGTTTGACTGTGCGTGACACCGCGGAAAACGTGCGGCTGATTGGTGACCTGCTTCAGAGCATCGACAAGGATCGCGCTGAAGTCGTGATGGACGTCAGCATCTATGAAGTGTCGAAGAGTGATCTGCTTCAGTTTGGTAACCAGGTGGGAGTGCCGGGCAGCAACGGCGTGTTCAGCATCGGCGGTTCGCCCGGTTTCGCGCTCTTAACTGATAACGGCATAGTGAATGGGAGCCAGGGTCGCGGTGTAAACCTCGGCATCACCAGTCCGACTGCACTCGCTGCCGCGCTCGTGATACCGCCATCAGTCCTGACGGCTTTCCAAAGCAAGAACAATACGAAACTGATCGCTTCGACTCAGGTGCATGCTTTCAACGGTGAAGAGTCCACCGCCCGCATCGGTCAACGTGTTCCGGTCCAAACCGCGCAGGCTTATCCGTTCGGTGTACAAACCGGCACACCATCGCCGAATAACGGAAACCTTTTCCCGAGCGGCGGATTCCCGGTCATCAACTATGAGCCAACTGGTCTGACGTTGAAGTTCACGCCGCAGGTGTTTCCGAATCTCGACGTGCAAGTGAAGATGAACATCGAATCGAAAGATGTTCTCGGTGCGAGTACGTTGACGCCGACCTTTACTGAACGCACCATCACCGGCACCGCGCGCGTGCAAAACAATCGCACGATGATGCTGGCGAGCGTTTCTCAGGATGTTATGACGAACGGGCGGCAAGGGCTGCCGTTCCTCGGCGGCTTGCCGATACTTGGTCGTCTGTTCACTTCGCCGACCCGCGACAATCGAACAATCGACATCGTGATCTCTGTTACGCCGCGCGTGCTTCGTGCTCCGGCAGTGACTCCGCGAGACGAAGAGATGCGGCCCAGCGGAACCTTGCAGTCGCCTACGACCGGATCGCTTGCGGAAATGATTCGCGAGGCCGATCGTGAAGATCAGATTGCAGCCGCGCGCACGTTGCCGCGGAACGTCAGTTTGCAACTTCCCGATGCGCCATTAGTGAAACAGGGTGAGACGGCGGCACAGAACACGACGCCGGTTAATCTGCCTCCGCCTGCGGGTACGATGGCATTCACCTCTGCGCCAGCGCCTGCTCCCGTCAAAGCGGTGGAAACCACCAAGCCGGCGGTTGCTGAAAACAACAAGCCCGCCGTCGTAGAAGAACTGCCTTCGTTCGTGCCGGCTCCGAAGTCGCTGATCAGCGATCAAGCTGCCGCGACTGTCGCAACAGTGAACACTGGTAATGCCGGAACTCAGAACGCAGTTTTGACTTCGCTGCCGAAACCAGCCGCAACGTCTCTCGAGAACAAGCTGAGCGGCCCGCGCGTGGCCAAGCTGAGTTTGTTGCCCGAAGGCGACGTGCTCAAGGTTGGTGAGAAACGACGTTACGCGATCCAGTTGAACTCGGATGTGCCTCTGAGCCTGGCGCTGCTGGCTTTGAAGTTCGATCCGAAGGTCGTGAAGGTCCATGCACTAACCGCGGGCAGCATTCTCCCGACGACAGGAGAAAGCGCGCCGCTCTTTACGCCGTCAATCGACGCATCAGGCACATGCTTGATATCGATCTCGAGTCTAAACGGCAAGGCATCGTTCAAAGGATCGGGACCATTGCTTTTCATCGATGTCGAAGCGATTGGCGCCGGCGATGCCGCGCTGGTTTTTGTGAAGGAGACGTTGCACCTGGTTGCTACCGACGCGCGCGATGTCGTGTCTGAGGTGGTCCAGGGAACGGCAACCGTGAAGCAGTAAGTTTTTCCGCTACGAAGAGCACAAAAAGCGCAAAGTTCCGGTTGTTCTGATTTGTGCTTTTTGTGCTTTTTTGCGAGTTCCGAACGGTTGAGCAACATGAAGCAAAGAGGCTTCTCACTAATCGAACTGATGATCACGATCACCGTGTTGACCATCCTGACGATGGGCGTGCTGCCGCTCGTGAAGGTTTCGGTCAAACGGCAGAAGGAGCAGCAACTGCGAGAGACACTGCGTCAAATACGCACGGCGATCGACGAGTTTCATCGTGACACGGTGGGAATGGTTTGCACCGGCGTGGCGCTGCAACCGGGACAACCCCCGCCAACGTCGACCGTCATCGATCCGCGCAGTAACGTGGTAGTCAGCGATTGCACGATCTTTGGAGTAGATAATCCGGATCACTATCCGCCGGATCTGGAAACGCTCATCAACGGAGTCAACGTGCTGCCGCGCGGTTCGACCGGCGGACGCGGCCAGCCGGGCGTGAATGCAACCGAAGTTGGTAGTCAGTTATCGACCAAGCAGAAGGTTTACTTGCGCGGCATGCCGGTGGATCCGATGACGGGCAAGAGCGATTGGGAGTTGCGATCGTGCTACGACGCGCGCGACGCGGGCTCCTGGGGCGGGGAGAACGTTTTCGACGTGAGGTCGAAGTCGAGAGACACAGCTTTGAATGGAGAGAAGTACAGTGATTGGTAGAGTGAAGACTGCGGGGTTTACGTTGCTCGAGTTGATGATCGTGATCTCGATCATCATCATTCTCGCTGCGATCACCTTGCCGCAGTACCAGAAGACGATCATGCACACGCGCGAGACGGTGCTGAAAGATGATCTGCGCAAGATGCGTTCGTTGATCGATCAGTTTGCGGCGGACAAAGGTCGTTTGCCGCAGTCGCTGGATGATCTCGTGAGTGAAGGTTACATGCGCGAAGTTCCGGTCGATCCGTTCACTGGACAAAAAGATTGGGCCATCACGACCGGCGAGGATCCGAATTCACTGCAAGGCGAGCAGGGCATGACTGACGTCCACAGCAGCTCCGCGGAAATATCAACCGAGGGAACGCCGTACAGCGAGTGGTAAAAACATTGCCGATTGCCAATTGCTGATTGCCGATTGGTTTTTGATTAGAGTTTCTCAGTAAAGATCCGTGTTCATCTGTGGCTAATCTTCTTTCACGACTCGTCGAACCCTGGTATCCCGCCACCGCTATCGGATTGGAAAAGGGCGTTGCTTCTGTAGTTCAACTCGAACCTGTCAAAGGCTCGATTTGCAAGCTGCGACGTGCCGCGACTTTCAATATCGCCGAATCGCTGGTCCGGCCCAGCTTCGACGAGCCCAACATCGAGAATGCTCCGCAACTCGCCGCCGTACTGAAGGAGCTGGCGACGAGCGCGGGTTTACTGCGACAGAAACGCTGGTCGATGAGTTTGCCCGAAGCGACCACTCGAACGCTCGTATTGACGATGGAGAGCCAGCCGCAATCGGGCGCCGAACTGCAGGAGGTTTTGCAGTGGAAGGTCGAGCGAGGGTTTGGAGCTGCGCTTGAAGAGCTCTCTATTTCAAAAGAGCGTTTGCAAAAGGACGCGCAGGGACGCGATCGCTACCTCGTCATCGCCGTGAAGAAAGCCATCCTGGCCGAGTATGAGGCAGTGCTCGAATCGTTGGGATGGAGAGCGGGCTTGATCCTGCCGCGACATCTTGGCGAAGCGCAGTGGCTGGTGCGAAACGGCGCTGCAGGTGATTCGTTGTTGCTGAGTGGTTCGAGCCAGGGTTTTACGGGGGTGATCTTTCGCGGCAAAGCTCCGCTGATCGTGCGCACGGTCACGTGCACCGAAGCGGAATTCGAGGACGAGTTTTATCGATTGCTACTCTTCTACCGCGACCGCAGCGCGGCTTCCGAAGTTGGCGGTAACGGCCAGGGCTTGTTGCGCCTGATGGTCATCGGCGAGGGCATCACGAAGCAACGAGCCGGGGAGATCGTCAACGAGACTACCGGCGGAGACCTACGGCCTCTTGAAGCTGAGGATTTAGGGTTACAGTTGCCGAGCCGCGACTTCAGTTTCGATTCGATTGCCGCCCCCGCCGGCTTGGCCACCCTTTCCTGGTAAGCCGCAGATTTACGCAGATAAACGCAGATTAATGATTCGGGTTAATCTGCGTAAATCAGCGGCAGACTTGAAACAAAGCCAAATAGTCGCACGTAACACCCCTGTATTATGAACCTTGTTGCCTCCTCCGTTTCCCGAGCCTTCCATCGAGATCTAACCGCCGCCAGCGACCGCGATCTCGTCGCCACTGCCGTCAGCGGCGTCGAAGGAAGCTTCGAAGAACTCGTTCGCCGCTACCAGCGTCCCATCTCAGCCTACGTCTACCGCATGGTCGGCAACTACGAGTCTGCGCTCGATCTCACGCAGGAGATCTTCATCAAGGTTTACAGCTCGCTCAGACGTTATCGCGCAGAGTTCAAGTTCTCCACCTGGATTTACAAAATCGCGCACAACTCAGCCGTCGATCACCTGCGTCGCAATGCTACCCGCGAGCAGTCGCTGGTCATGGGTCAGGAAGGCGATCAGTACGATCTGCCGGTTGAAAGCGGTCGTCTGAGTCCGGAGCAGGAGAGTGAACGTAAAGAGCGGCGCGGCGAAATCGAATCAGTCGTGCGAGCACTCCCGGCCAATTACCGCGAACTCATTATTCTGCGCCACTCACAAGACCTCAGCTACGAAGAGATCGTCGACGTGACGGGATTGCCGCTCGGCACCGTCAAGAACCGCCTGTTTCGCGCACGCGAGATGATGCGGCAGCAGTTTGTGGAAAAGGGGATCACCGGGATTTGATAGGCCACGAAAACATTTGCGAGAGAAATCTGATTGCCGCGTACATCGACGGTGAATTGGAAGCAGATGCGACTTTGCGCCTCGAAGATCATTTGCAGAACTGCGCGGCGTGCCGCGCCGAATTGAGAGCTCATCGTCTCTTCATCTGCGAATTGGACGCGGCTTTGACAAACAGCGCCGACGTTCCCGTGCCGGCAGATTTTTCGCGCATGATTGCCGCGCGCGCAACCAGCGACATGAGCGGCGTACGCACGCGTTCGGAAAATCGGAAAGCCCTCGGGATTTGCATCATCCTCGCCCTCGCCGGCTTTGCTCTTCTCGGCGTTCGGGCCAGCGGCGCGATCTTCGTCGTAGCGAAAAAATTCGTCGTCACCGGTCTTGGCGTTCTTGGTTTTGTGGCAACGGCTGTGTACGACACTATTGCCGGACTCGCAGTGATTTTTAGAGTGCTGAGCAGAAAGCTCATCATTGAAAGCGGTTCGCTCGTTCCCGCACTCGTCCTCCTCGCTTTCGCCATTCTGATACTCTCCCGCTTGATCTCGAACTACCATCGCACGGGTGCAACCGAGTAAGGGGGCTGCCGTGGCGATGGCTATTACTCACTCACACTCCACTCTTCCCGGAATCTCTCTCTCGAAGTTCGATTTGAACCGGCTCTTTGCTTTACTGCTGTGGTTCCTCGTGCTCGTCGGTGTTGCTTGTGCTCAAGCCTCGACTGACGAAAAGGTGGTCCTGATCGAGGGCACGAACGACACTACTGTTTTCGGCGTCGGAAACTCCGTGCGCATCACCGGCACGGTGAAGCAGGGAGCAATGGCTTTCGGCGGCGATGTGATCGTCGAAGGCGTGGTCGAAGGCGACGTCGCCACGATCGGCGGTTCGGTAATTCAAAAACCGGGCTCCCGTATCGGCGGCGATGTGATCGTACTTGGCGGCACTTACCATGCCGACGACACAACTCCGAATCGCAACCCGGCGTCGAAGACGATGATGTACGCCGGTTACCAGCAGGAACTTCGCGACATCATGAGAAATCCGACGGGCCTGTTCAGCCCGCGCTGGACACCGAGTTATTTCGGCACGAGATTGCTGGTGGTGCTGTTTTGGTTTCTCGTATCGCTGGGGTTCACGGCCGCAATGCCGGGCACGATCAGTCGCGGCGTCGCGCGGTTGCAGTTAACCAGCTTGCGCGTGGCCGCCATCGGTCTCATCGGCGTGGTGGTGCTTTTCGTGGGTGTATTGCTATGCCTCTGGATCATGCCGGAACCGGTTCGTGTATTGGTCGGCCTGCTCGCCCTGGCGCTGTGGCTGGTGGCCAGCTTGTTCGGAAGAGTGATCCTGTACGCGGCCACGGGCCGCTGGCTGCAAAGAAAGTATGTTCCGTTTGGTAAAAATTCAGAAGCTGTGGCGTTATTATTAGGGACGAGTCTTTGGGTGTTACTAACCTCGCTGCCTTACGTTTGGCCATTCATGGCGACGTTTATTTTGATCATCAGCTTCGGACTCGCTCTCACGGCCCGATACCGTGTGAACTGGAATTTAGCCACGTATAAGTGAGAACATTCTCCCGAATTAGCGCGTAACCAAAAATCGGTACTTACCAGTCATAAATCCGCAGCTTGCGGTGTTCACGTAACAGCAGAAAGGGAAATCATGAGGACGCTATTTTTCGCGGCGGCGCTCGGAATAATCACCCTATTGGCTTCCAGCCCCGCCTTCGCCCAGGCCGCCGATTCGAACATCACCGCCAAATATGCGATTGGCGAGGTCAAGGCGATCGACGCGGCGGCGAAACAGTTGACGATTAAAACCGATGCCGGCTCGGTAGTCGTCGTTTCTCTTGGCGAAAAAACCACGTACAAGAAACTCGCTCCCGGGGAGACGTCTTTGACGAGCGCGACCGACGTGGCCCTTGCGGATCTCGCCGAGGGCGACCGCGTAATGGCGCGAGGAAACGTTTCAGAAGATCGGAAGTCAGTGCCCGCTGTCATGGTTGTCGTGATGACGAAGGGCGATCTCGCGAAGAAGCAGGACGCGGAACGCGCGGAATGGCGGCGACGTGGAATCCTCGGCGTGATCACCGCACTCAAGCCTGAGAGCAAAGAAATCACCATCTCCCATCGAACGATGGCCGGCACGCAAACTATCGTGATTCCGGTCACCGACAAGACCGAAATGCGCCGTTACGCGCCTGATTCAATCAAGTTTGGCGACGCAAAGCCGAGTAGTTTTAGTGAGCTGAAAGTCGGCGACCAGTTACGCGCGCTGGGAGATCGTACGGAAGATCAGCTCCACTTCAATCCGCAGAAGGTCGTGACTGGAAGTTTTCGAACGGTCGGCGGCGTTGTAACTGCGATTGACGCGGCTACCGGTGAGATCAAGATCAACGACTTGGAGAAGAAGAAGCAGCTCACGATCGTAGTCAAGCAGGACTCGGTGTTGCGCAAGTTTCCCCCGGCTTCAGAGATGGGCGCGATGATGGGTGGCCGCGGACCCGGAGGACCGGGCGGTGGAGCGCCGTCTGGAGCCCCGGCCTCAGGTAGTCAGCCTCCGGGGGCCGCACAGGGCCAGTCGGCAGGAAGACCTCAGGGCGCTGGCGGCCCCGGTGGTGGTCCGGGTGGGCGTGGCGGCTTTGACATCAACAACATGCTCGAACGATTGCCGACAATTCCGATTGCGGATGTTAAGGTCGGCGACACCATCATCGTTTCCAGTACGCAGGGTGTGGATCCAACTCGCCTGACCGCCATTTCTCTGGTGACTGGAGCGGACACCTTACTCGCAATGCTGGCTCCGCGGCCGCAGCCCGGACAAACAGCACCCAACCCGGCCGCTGGTTTAGGGAGCGGCATTTCGTTCGGCATCGGCTTGCCATAAAAGTAGTTCACAGGATTTACACGGGTTAGCAGGTGTAATCCTGTCTAATCCGTAACGAGGTCCCCCAATGAATTCTGTACAAAAGCTGCCACGCAAGTTTTTCTCCGCCGCTTTAGTCCTCATCGTCTGCGCCGCACTTGTCGCTGCACAACAAGCACGCGGCACGTTGCGCGGTTTGGTCACCGACGAATTAGGCGCAGCGGTGGTCGGCGCCAACGTCACGTTGACTGACGCAAGCGGAGTTGAAAAGAAGACCACGACGAATGGTGAAGGCGTTTACACTTTCGCCGGACTCGCGCCCGGCAAGTATTCGCTTCAGGCAGTCGCGCCAGGTTTTGCATTGTCGGAGGCGAAAGACGTCAATATCACCGGCGCGCGGCAGTCGTTGGACCTCACGCTGAAAGTGACGATCGAAGAAAAGGTCATAGTTTCTGACACAGCCGTCAGCACGGATGCGACGGAAAACGCCAATCAAACCGTCATCGCCGGAAAAGATCTCGACGCTTTGCCCGACGACCCGGACGAATTAGCGGCAGCGTTGCAGGCGTTAGCGGGACCTTCGGTTGGTCCAAACGGCGGGCAGATCTTTATCGACGGATTCACCGGCAACACTCTTCCATCCAAAGACGCGATTCGCGAGATTCGCATCAATCAAAATCCATTCGCCGCTGAGAACGATCAGCCGTCCGCGCGTATCGATGTTTTGACGCGTCCCGGAACTGATAAATTGCGCGGCGGCGCGTCGATGAATTTCAACGACGAGAGTCTCAACTCGCGGAACCCGTTTGCAGTGACCTCCAGCAAGCGTACTCCCTTTCAGATTCGCCAGTACGATATGAATCTGAATGGTCCAATTATCTCCAGAAAGGCTTCGTACTTCTTCAATTTTGGGCGCATCGAAACTGACGATAACGAACTGGTGCGGGCGACACTGCTTGACGAGAACCTCAACGTGGTCGAGTTTGGCCAGTCGTTTGTTGTGCCTCGCAGAAACACGTTCTTCAGTCCGCGAATCGATTACGCCATCAACGCGAACCATACGCTCGTCTTTCGCTACAACTTCAATCGCACTCGTGTCGAGAACCAGGGCATCGGCGGCTTCTCGCTCCCCGAACGCGCGTTCAATACACTGTTAACAAATCAGAACGTGCAAATCACCGAGACCGCGATCCTGAACCCGACGACGATCAACGAGACTCGCTTTCAGTTTACCCACGTCCGCAACGAGCAAACCGATGACAACTCGATACCGTCGTTGGACGTCAGTGGAGCGTTTGGTTCAGGTAGTTCTCAGGTCGGCGAATCGGTCGAGAAGCGCCGGAGTTGGGAGCTGAATAACTTCACCGCGAAACAGCGCGGCATGCATGCCATTAAGTTTGGCGGCCGCCTGAGACACATTAAGATCGACGACACTAACGAACGCAATTTTGGCGGCTCGTGGGCGTTTACAGGCGGCTTTGGTTTGACGAGCATCGAGCGTTACCAGCTAACGCTGCGATTGCAAGAACAAGGGTTCACGCCCGAACAGATTCGAGCTGCGGGCGGCGGTGCAGCGTCGTTCAGAATCAACACGGGAAATCCGTTCGCCGACGTTAGTCAGACCGACATCGGTGTCTTTGCTCAGGATGACTGGCGCGTCAAACCGAACCTTACCTTCAGCTATGGCCTGCGCTACGAGACGCAAACAAACGCGCACAGCAAATACGATTTCGCGCCGCGCTTGGCGATGGCGTGGTCGCCCGGCGCAGCGAACAGCGCTCGTCCGCCGAAGATGGTGATTCGTTTCGGCACCGGCTTCTTCTACAACCGCTTCAACGAAAGCTCTACGCTTCAGAGTCGTCGCTTCAACGGCGTGAACGTTTTGCAGACCTCAGTCACCGAACCGGCTGAGCGAGTGCTCCCTCCGACTGTGGCCCAACAACAACTGCCGAACGTCGCCGGTATTTATTCGATCTTGAATCAGTGGAGTCCGACTGCTGTTCCGTCGCTTGCAGGCATACCCGCAACTCAGCAGACCGTTTGGCAGGTGGATCCGAATCTACAAGTTCCGACAGTCTTCCTCATGGGCACGCAAGTAGAAAGACAACTGCCGCGCAACATCACGATGTTCGCCGGCTTTTTCAACATTCGCATCATTCACGTGATCCGTGCGCGCGACGTGAACGCGCCGCTTCCCGCGACGATCACGCCGCTCACGCCGAACGGAATCCGGCCCGATCCCACGCAAGGCGAAATTTATCGTTACGAGGCGAGTGGACAGTTCAATCAGCGACAGCTCTTCATCGGTTTCAATAGCCGGCTGAGTCGCATGTTTACGATCAATGGCAACTATAATCTCAGCAAGACGACGAATGACACCGATGGGCAGGGTGGCGGGCTCTTCCCGATGAATTCATACGACACGTCGGGAGAGTTTGGACGCAGCTCTTTCGACATTCGACATCGCTTTACGATGTTCGGCACAGTTAACCTGCCGTGGTGGAAGATCGTGTTGAATCCATTTATCGTGGCCAACACTGGACCGGGTTTCAATATCACGACGGGCCAGGATCTGAACCTCGATCGGCAAGTAAACGAACGTCCGAGTTTCGCGGGCCCGAATGCCGATTGCTCGGCGCCGACGATTCGCTGCACGCGTTTTGGCAACTTCAACCTCGTGCCGCTGCCAGGTGAGACGATCATTCCGCGTAACTTTGGCCAGGCGCCGGGATCGTTTATCGTCAACCTGCGCGTCAGCCGCGCGTTTGCTTTTGGAGTAATCAACAGAGGTAATGCTGCTGCTCAAAGACCCGCGGGTGGCGCGACCGCTCGACCGGGTCCTGCTGGTGTGCCAGGTGGTTCAGCGGTGGCGGGTGGAGGCGCGAGGCCTGCGGCCATCGGCGCTGGGCCACAGGGTGGCGGCGCTGGTGCTCGAAGCGAGAAGCGGTTCAATCTCAACGTCTCGATTAGCTTTCAAAACATTCTCAATCACGTGAATCTGGCCACGCCGGTCGGCAACCTATCATCTCCGAATTTCGGTGAGTCGTTGGCAACGGGTGGGCTATTGGTTGGAGGCTTTGGACCGACGGGCAGTAGTGGCGCGGGTAATCGCCGCATCTTCGCGCAAGTGCGATTGAACTTCTAATGGAGAGGGTTTGGTAATGAAGAAGTTAGCTGTAACGGTTTTCGTGATTGTGTTCGGTGCAACGATACTCGCCCAGGAGCCGGCGAAGACGACTCCGTCGAATGGTGCGCCTGCGCCTGCGCCGGCCGTTGTGATCACGTCTGAGACGAGTCCGCTCGAACTCGCTCGGGCGGCGTTTGCGGCGCAAGGTGGTGAGAAGTTTCGCGCGGTGCAGAACATGATCTTGAGAGGATCAGTGCAGCTTTATCCACCGAACAGCGTGCAGTCGATTCCGGGATCGTTTTCACTCGTGACTGCTGGTCCGAAGTTGCGAATGGAAATTGACGCTCGGCCCGCGATCGTCTTCAAGCAGATTTACGATGGGCAAACTACTTACAGTTCAATGCCGAACGTGGAAGTGCCGCCGTTGACGAAGTTTGGTTTGGGTGCGCTCGCAAGATTCGATCAACCCGGCTACCAGATCACGGCTTTGCCTGACAACAAGAAGCAGCGCGCGTTTCGTATCGTCGACCCGGAAGGTTACACGACGGACTATTACGTTGATCCGAAGACGGGCCGCGTCATGAGCTTCCTCATCTACCACGCCGGCGTCACCCTGGGAACGGAGAACAGCAAGTTTAAGGAAGTGGAAGGCGTGCTTGTTCCCTTTGCTTTCTCACAGAAGTTCGAGATGCCGATGGG
>JBKPPH010000262.1:0-24508 GCA_046733535.1 Acidobacteriota bacterium | reverse complement strand
CACCGACAGTCAGCAAATTGTCGACGCAGTTCGTTCAAGCAATATCGAAGCGGTGTTGACGTCCGTTCATCACACGAGCGGAACGGATCGAGTCGCGGAAGTTGCAGCCACAATTCCAGACGCCGAGATCGTCGTTAACGTACAAGGCGACGAGCCTTTGATCTCACCGCAGACGATTGAACGAGCTGTCGATGCGATGACGGTCGAGATGTCGAACTCAAACGGAGCTGGAATCGTTTCGACGTGGGAACCGATCGAATCGCTTGCAGATCTGTTGAATTTCGATCTTGTGAAGGTCGTCCTCGACGACGACGACAACGCCGTTTACTTTTCCCGTTCGCCGATACCGTTTCCTCGTGATGCAGCCAAACGACATGGAGGCAGTCCGGAGAGAGCACTGGAAAACGAACCGGAACTCTGGAAGAACTTTCGTAAACATACCGGGTTGTATGTCTATCGCCGCGACGTGCTGTTAGAGTTCACGAAGTGGCCTCAGTCGGGACTCGAAAAGATCGAAGCGCTCGAGCAATTACGAGCGTTGGCCCATGGAGTGAAAATTAAACTCGTCGAAGCATGTACAGCTTCGACGGGAGTCGATACGATTGCGGACCTCGATCGCGTGCGCGCGCTGGTTGAAATAGGAGCATGAGCGACTGGATTGGATTAGGCATTATCGCATTCATCATCCTTTGCGGGCTCTTCGGATTATCGCGTTTAAGCAAGCCCTACAACGTCTCGACGGAAGAATTCGAGCGCCGCGCGCAGGAAGGACCAGGGCTGCTCGGCGCAAGTCTTATAGGACTACAAAGCGCGCTCGATCCGGCGAAGGAAAAATCAGTCGAGGTCGTGGAAGATCTAAAGCGCGGGCGTTACGACGGGGAACAGGAATCCGGAGATCCTCCGGAGGCCGGTGATAGCAACGATGAAGGGGTAACCAATGGAGAAACGGATGCCTAAATATATCTTCGTTACTGGTGGCGTGGTTTCCAGCCTCGGCAAAGGCCTCGCAGCGTCGTCAATCGGCTGCCTGCTCGAAAGCCGCGGCCTGCGCGTGGCGCTCATTAAACTGGATCCATACATCAACGTCGATCCGGGAACCATGTCGCCGTTTCAACACGGCGAAGTTTTTGTCACCGACGATGGCGCCGAAACGGATCTCGATCTCGGTCACTACGAGCGCTTCACGCACGCGCATCTCTCGCAAGCGAACAACTGGACCACCGGACGAATTTATCTTTCAGTGATCGAGAAAGAGCGTCGCGGCGATTACCTCGGCAAGACTATTCAAGTCATTCCACACATCACGAATGAAATAAAAGACGCCGTGCGCAAGGTCGCCGAGAACGACAAGCCTGACGTGATCATCGTCGAGATCGGCGGCACGGTCGGCGACATCGAGTCACTGCCTTTTCTCGAAGCGATTCGCCAGATGGGGAACGAAGAAGGCGCCGGCAACGCGCTCTTCATTCACGTAACCCTCGTGCCTTACATCGCTGCGGCAGGTGAACTAAAAACAAAACCGACGCAACACTCAGTGCGTGACCTGCGCGAGATCGGTATCCAGCCGGACATTCTTTTGTGTCGATCGGAGAAGCCCTTGTCACGCGAACTGCGCGGCAAGATCGCGTTGTTCTGTAACGTGAAAGAAACAGCAGTGATCAGCGCGCAGGACGTCGACACGATTTACGACGTTCCACTCGCGTTTCACGAACAGGGGCTCGACGATTTGATCGTGACGCAACTCAGTTTGGAAGCGCAGGCGCCGCAGGCAGATCTTTCCGAGTGGCGCGAACTGGTAGCGACGATTCGCGAGCCTTCGGGTGGCGAGGCGTCGATTGCGATCGTCGGCAAGTATGTTGAACTGGAAGACTCGTACAAGTCGCTGCGTGAGGCGCTGACGCATGGTGGCGTCGCAAACAATCTTCGCGTCGACGTGAAGTGGATCGAGTCAGAAGAATTGATGGACGACGACTACGAAGATCGCCTGCGCGACTTCGACGCGATCCTCGTTCCCGGCGGCTTCGGCAAGCGCGGTGTGGCCGGAATGATTCGCGCGATCTATTACGCACGCAAAACGCGCACGCCGTTTTTCGGAATCTGTCTGGGCATGCAGACCGCGTGTATCGAGTATGCGCGAAACGTTTGCGAACTGAAGGACGCTGACTCGACCGAGTTTGATCTCGAAACGCCGCATCCGATTATTTTCAAGTTGCGAGACCTGGTGAACGTCGAAGAGCTGGGCGGCACGATGCGGCTCGGCGCGTGGCCCTGCCGGCTCGCGCCTGGTTCGTTGGTCCAGGAAGTCTACAGTGGCGCAGACGAGATCAGCGAGCGCCATCGACATCGCTACGAGTTTAATCCCGAGTTTCGACAGCGGCTCGAAAAGGAAGGCTTGGTGTTCAGCGGTGTCTCACCCGACGGCAAGTTTGTGGAGATGATCGAGCTGTCGCGCGACGCGCATCCGTGGTTTATCGGGTGCCAGTTTCACCCTGAATACAAGTCGCAGCCGTTGAATGCTCACCCGCTGTTTGCGGCATTTGTTCGCGCCGCTTACGAAAATCGTTTGCACTCTGAGACCTCTATGGAGAAGAATGGGGAGGTCGATTTGGTGGTGCACGAACGATTGACTGCCACCAGCGGCGATTAGCGCCACGAAGAAGCACTTTTAGCCACAAAAAAGCACAAAAGCTTTGAAGTGAAAGATGGCACGAGTGCTGAACGTATAAACTCCCGGTTATCGTGCTTTGTGGCGTTGCCCCAGATTAACCTCTCAATTAACTCCTCCCGTCGGCCCGTGCTCTGTTCGTGGTTTATTAGCAAATGATCGAAATACAAGATCCGTTCGTAGGCCGGATTCTCGACGAGAAATATTGCGTCGAGGAGCGCCTTGGCGCGGGCGGCATGGGCGCGGTCTATCGTGCACGTCATTTGTTGATGGATCGTCCGGTGGCGATCAAGGTCCTACATCAGCGTCTGGTGGAAGACGAAGCGGCACGAGTTCGATTTCACATGGAAGCGCGAGCGGCAGTCTTGTTGCAGCACTCCAACGCGGTGTCGGTTACTGACTTCGGGCAAACGTCCGAAGGTTGTGTCTATATCGTGATGGAGTTGCTCGAAGGTCGCACGCTGCGCGAGATTCTCACCCGCGAAGCGCCGCTTGAAACTGCGCGCGCCGTGTCGATCATGCTGCAAGTCTCAGACGCAGTGGCAGCAGCGCACGAGGCGGGAATCATTCATCGCGATCTCAAGCCCGCTAATATTTTAGTGACGCAAAGCGCCGATCAACCCGCCGTTGTTAAGGTTCTTGACTTCGGGATCGCAAAGCTCGCCGCCGATAAGTTCGACGACGATGAGGAGGTTGCGTTGGCCCAGCGGAGTTCGATAATCGGCACACCGCGTTATATGGGGCCTGAACAGTCAAACGGAACCGAGTTGGCGCCCGCCTCCGACGTTTACAGTCTCGGTGTGATTCTGTACGAGATGTTAACCGGCATGGCTCCTTTTACAGGTTCGACGCCGGCTGAGATCGCGCAAAAGCACACGAACGATCCGCCACATCCGCCGCGAACGATCGTTGCTGGAATTCCCGGGGACGTCGAGCGCGTTGTGCTGCATGCGCTCGAAAAACAAGCATCTGATCGACCGGCGAATGCGGCTGAGTTCAGACGCGAACTTCTCGAAACTGTCGAGCGGCTCGGACTCGAGCATCACGCGTTGAAGAGTGCGCCTGATATCGAAGCGTTGCGCGATGCCGGCGTGGAATCGCCTTCCGGACGGTTGGTCGTTGACATCTCTCGCCTGCGTGAAAAGCGTGCGCTCAGTTCCGGATCGAACGAGATCAAGGTGTTAGGCGCCACGAACGTCCAGCCAGTGACCACTGAAAAACCAACCAGGCCCAGTTCATTTCTAGACAAGGTCAAGCGTATACTCGGGAAGCGTTAAGAGCCACAAAGAGGCACAAAAGGCGATTTTGTGTTTTGTACTTCTTTGTGGCCCTTTCCGATTACCATGACCAAGCCCTTCTCAGCTGGCAAAGCAACATTTGGAGACGGCCGGCTCACGATCATTGCCGGCCCTTGCGTTGTCGAATCGCCGGAGCACGCGATGATGATGGCGCGGGAGTGTCGCGCTCGTGCGCAGGCTGCCGGCCTCGACTATGTGTACAAGGCGTCGTTTGACAAAGCGAACCGCTCGTCGATCAAGAGCTTTCGCGGCCTCGGTATGGAAGCGGGACTCGAAGTGCTTCAGCGCATCAGGGAAGAGATCGATGTTCCCGTGCTTACGGACGTGCACGACGTGTCGCAGGTCGAACGCGTAGCCGAGGTCGTCGACGTTTTACAGATTCCTGCCTTTCTCTCGCGGCAAACGGATTTAATCGTCGCCGCCGCAAAGTCGGGAAAGGCAGTCAACGTCAAGAAAGGGCAGTTCCTCGCGCCGCATGACGCGCGCAATATCGTCGACAAGGCCCGCGAAGTTGGTTGCGAGAAGCTCTTACTGACTGAGCGCGGCGCGAGTTTTGGTTACAACAATCTGGTGGTCGACATGCGCTCGTTTCCGATCATGCGCGGGTTTGGCGTGCCCGTTGTCTTTGATGTGACGCATTCGTTGCAACTGCCGGGCGGTCTCGGTCATGCAACGGGCGGTCAATCGGAATACATCGAACCGCTCGCGCGTGCAGGAGTTGCGTGTGGAGTGGATGCAGTCTTCATGGAAGTGCACGACTGTCCGGAGAAGGCGTTGTCAGACGGACCGAATGCGCTCCCGCTGGATCGACTTCAACCGCTGCTACTGAAGTTGCGCGACATTCACGAGCTTGTTCGCCTCAAAATTTGAGATCTTCAGGGGCGCAGTTGTAGGGGCGGCCCTCCGTGGCCGCCCCTCTATCGAATCAATGCGAGGGGCGGCCACAGAGGCCGCCCCTACAACTAATCCGGAGCATGAAACTAATTCTTCTACTGACACTGATTTTATGCCTTGTGGGCGCGGCTAGTGCGCAGACGACGGGCATCGTTATCTGGCAAGTCAATTCGTTCGACGTCAACGCCAATGTCCAGCAAAACGAACGGACGCTGAGCGCGGTTGCGACTATCAACGCAACGAACGTTGGGAGTGGTCCAGGTCGAACTCTGACCGTTCGTCTTAATTCAAAAGCCAGCGTCAAGTCTGTGAGCGTTGGCGGCGCGCCCGGATCGTTTAGACCAGGTACAGAGCCGCGCGGGGATCTTCAGCGAATCGAGATCGCGCTCCCGTCCTCAGTCGCTCCAGGTTCGAATGTGACAGTTGCTGTGACTTACGCGCTTGCAGTCGAGAGCAACAGCGGGCTCACCGCGATTAGTCCGATCGGGACGCAGTTTCTGCCGCTCTCGTTTTGGTACCCAATGCCCAACACGCCGTATTCCGTCCGCGGTGCAGACACGGCGCCGTTTCGTCTGACGGTCAACATCCCTAACGTCGTTTCTTCGGGCGTCGAAAAGCCTGGGCCAAGCGGATCGATGTCGTTCGAGCAGTCGTTGCACGGTCAGCCGTTCTTTGTGCAAGGCGATTGGGACAGAGTCGAAGGTGCGGGTGACGGGCGAGGCATCGTCGCACTAGTTGAGAAAGGTACGGCCGCCGAAGATCGCAAGCACGCCGAGTCGTTGATCGCGTTTGCCGCCGCGGCGCGCGCGTTTTATGCAGCGTCACTCGGTCCCGCGCCTGAAGCGCCTCTCAAGCTGGTGGCTGTTCGACGCGGCGCCGGTTTTAGCGACAGCGGCACGGTGCTTTTCGATGCGGACGCCGTGCGTCTGCCTAAGATCGACGCAGCCACCGCGCTTTCGGTCGCTGAAGCGGTCGCGCGTTTGTGGGTTGGCGGTCAAACACCGGTGCAAGGTGAGGGCGGCGGTGTCTTGCGTGATGCCTTTGTGCGTTTTCTCGCGACTGAGTTTCTCCAAAAACAGTTTGGACCTGACGCAGTGAAGTCAGAGTTGTACCGTCAACGTCTGGCGTATGCGACGGTGGCCCAGCGCGATGGACCACTCGCGCGCACGAGCCAGTTGGATAGCACGTACTTCGCTTCAGTGCCGAATCGCGGCGCGATGTTCTGGCGTTTAGTTGAACGGCGGTTGGGGCGAGACGTGTTGATGAGCGTCCTTCGTGCTGCACTCGAAGCCGGAAAGAGTGATCCGAATGGACTGAACCTCGCAGGTGTCCGTGAAGCGTTGGTCGCGCGTGGTGGTGACACCCTCAAACCGATCCTGGACCAGCAACTCGATCAGGTGATCGATACCGACCTGATGATTGGCTTGCCTCAGCAGCGGGGCGTTGAGTGGGTTTCCATGCTGCGAAATCTCGGCTCGATCGACGTGACTGTTCAGGTTGCAGCAACGACCGATCGCGGCGAACAGGTGCTTGCGGAAGCGACTGTGCCGGCCAAGAATTTCGGTTCGGCTGTATTTAAGACGCCGGCAAAGCTCGTGCGCGTTGAAGTCGATCCCGACAAACTTTATCCGCAGCTTGATTACAGCAACGACGTAATGCCGCTCGGCAAGGATCTTTCACAAGCGTTGAACGACGCGTCGTTGCAGTTGGGGGCGCAGGACTTCGCGAAGGCGGAAGCCACCGCGCGGGCGATGCTGGCGACGACGCCGCGCTTTCAGGAAGCGCAGATCATCCTCGCGCGCGCGTTGCTTGGTCAGAACCGGATCGAGGACGCTGAGAAACTGTTTCGCGCAGCACTCGACGAGCCGCTGCCGTTTTCGGCAACTGTCGCGTGGGGCAACATCGGTTTGGGTGAGATTGCAATGAAACGCAATCAGCCCGCCGAGGCTGCCAAGCTATTCAACGCGGCGGTGATTGCGAGTCGTGACTATCCTTCGTCACTGGCCGCGCGTGCGGCGCGAATTCGCGCGGAAGCTGCGGCGAACAATGCGCCGCCGGTTGATGAGACTGCGCGCGCGTTCATCAATCAACTATCGCAGGCTGTGGTGAGCAACAAGAAAAGCGAGTTGGAGGCGCGTATCGTACCGGGTGAGTTGGTGAGATTTATTAACGCGAGTATCGGTACGGAGATGTGGGAAACTAAAGTCGTGCGCACGGAACAACTCAATAACAACCTGATCGCCGCGGACGTGCAAATCCGCGCGAACAAGCTCGGCACTGCCGGTTCGGGTACTGCGGTGCTGATGCTTGCGCGCACGCCTGCCGGTTTGAAACTTTCAGGCATCGAACTCTTTGAAGTGCGATGACACCTTCAGAAATTCAGGAACGTGCGGCCCGCGTCAAACTACTTTTGATGGATTGTGACGGCGTGCTCACCGACGGCCGCATCTGGGTACTTGAAGAGGGCGGCGATCAGAAGGCTTTCAGCACGCGCGATGGACTCGGAATCGAGATGTTGCATCGTGCGGGACTTAGGTCGGGAATCATTTCCGGTCGTACGTCGGACGCCGTTGAGCGTCGCGCCCGAGGGCTGGGCATGTCGTTCGTTCGCCAAGGTTGCGCGGAAAAGCGAAAAGCTTTTTTCGAGACGTTGCGGGAAGCTGACGTGACGAATGCGGAAGTCGCGTTCATCGGCGACGATCTCAACGACATTCCCCTCATGCTGCAATCAGGATTGGGTGTGGCGGTTGCGGACGCCGCCCCTGAAACTCGCGAACGTGCGCACTACGTAACGAATGCGCGTGGAGGTTGTGGCGCGGTACGCGAGGTTGTCGAACTGATTCTGAAAGCGCAGGGCCGCTGGGACGACCTTGTGAAGAATTATTTAGACACGGATTTCAAAGATTAAAAGGCGGATTCGTGTTATCTTTTCCTCCACCTGAGCGGGCGTAACTCAATGGTAGAGTGTCAGCTTCCCAAGCTGGAAGTTGCGGGTTCGAGTCCCGTCGCCCGCTCCAATTTTTACATGTCGCCGCTCACGAGTCCGTTCCAGGACCACTTCGGGATTTGCAAACCGCCCGGCACATGGTCGGCTGAGTCGTGGTAACGAGACATCGTGGTCGTGGTTGCCCACGCGAAATAATCATGTAGCACGCTTCTGAGTCGCTCGTCCGTATCGAGTCCGGCATCTTGCAGCGCCTGATCGAAACAGGCGATGGCGCGCTGGTCCATCTCTTCGTGCCGCCCGTTGCCGCTGTGAGTTCGGACGACTGACGTCTCGTCACCGTAGCGGTCGGAGTACGTTGCTGGACCACCGAGTGCTTCCGCCCAGTAGGCGGCAAGGCGCTCGGTGTGCTGCGGGTGGAATCCGTGGCTGAACGCATGGCTAACCACTTCGTCGGCCAGCACCCGCGTGTGCCACGCATGCGCCAACCTCAGCACCCCGTCGAAACCGCCCATTGCTTCATAGACTGTTTGCATGGTTCACCTCACGATCGACTCCAACATATTCGGCAGCACAGCTATAACATATTCTTGGTATGATGCGGGTGCACATGTCAGGAATCGGTTTACTGAACGAGAAGCCGCTCCACGCATCACTGAAACAGTGGTATGCGCGGCCGGGAGATCGATTCGAAGTCCCGGTGGACGGTTTCGTGATTGATATCGTCCGAGACGATTTGTTGATTGAGATCCAGACCCGCAATTTCTCATCGCTCAAATCAAAGCTTACCAGGCTCGCGCAACAACATCCGGTGCGATTGGTTTATCCCATCATCCAGGAGAAATGGATTGTCCGGTTGGCCACCGATCATACTCGTAAAGCCATTCGCCGCAAGTCACCCAAGCGCGGGCGGTGGGACGATGTTTTTTGGGAACTGGTTAGTATCCCCCAGTTGCTGTCGAACCCTAACTTCTCGCTTGAAGTCCTCATGATCAGGGGCGAAGAAGTGAGGCGATACGCGGGGAAGCGAGCATGGCGCAGGAGAGGATGGGTTACTGAAGGACGTCGATTGCTGGAGGTCATGGACCAGCGTTTGTTTCGCGAGCCGGCCGACTGGCTAAGGTTTGTTCCCGACGGACTGGAATCATTCACGACTAGAGATCTCGCTACGGGAATCGATACCGGCACAGAGTTGGCCCAGAAGATCGCCTACTGTCTGCGGGAAGGGAAGATGATCGAGCTAATCGGCAGGCGTGGCCGGGCTAATCTCTATCGCCTGCCTAAGAAGCCGCGTGCACGAGGTCGCCTCGCTCGCGGATCAGTTGATTAGCGTCTTCCAGCGAAAACATATCCAACGTTGATTGACGCTCGGAGAGTGGGTTCTCGGCCCACTCGAAATTCGGGTGATACGAAGAATCTTTTCGTCAAAAATATCTTCAGCCCGCCGCCGGCACTTGCGGTCCATGTAGTAAAGGACGTGTCAAAAACACGCGGTGCACCCGTCACGAAGTCGTTGCCGAAAAACCTGCCGGTGTGGTGAAGAACGCCGGCGCCGGCTATGCCGTAAGCAACGAGGCGCTTCGTAGGGTCGGTGAAATCGAACGCAACATTCGGCTGCACGAGATAGTCCTGATCATTGTCCGAGTGACGCAGGTACAAGTATTCAGGCTCAATACTAAGCCGCTTCGTCACATAAACGCGCACGGCGCCGCCGACAACTTTGTGTTCGATGTCCTCATTAAAGATGGCGCTACCGAATATGACCTTGGCTTCAACCTTAGGCCGGGTTAGTTGCTGGTCCTGTTGTGCTGAGAGAGGAGTAGCTGACGCTACCAAAAGTACACCGATTATCAACACGTATTTCATCGCGGCCACCAGCCAGTGGTCCAACCATTTTGAAAAGATCACAGTGTTCGCTCCTACCGAAAGATAAAGGCGAACTCACTCTGGGCAACCGGCATACCTTCAGGAATTACCAGTAAAAGGTGAGAGCGATACCGGACTCAGATCGTTGGAAGCGGTAAAGGTGCTCCAATCGAAAGAAGAAGCTGGCCCTCGGGATAGGCGGGACCATTGGTAGCCCTGCGGTACGAATGAGGTAGGAATCCCTCCTAAAGAGCGATTGAAATCGGAGCCGGCGGCTTTTCATCAAACACGCGAGTTGCGAAGCCTGTTTGGCGCCGTAATCAGGATGCTGCCGTACTTCAGACTCAACACGCCCGAATCCTCCAACCCCTTGAGAGCCTGCCACGTCTTTTGTCGCGACGCGCCGACTAGATTTGCCAGATCCTGTTGAGTGATCTTGATCTTTACAGGACGCGCCGGCCCGGCACCAGGCTCGAGCTCCATAAGATCGATCAAAGCCTCCCTGACTCTCCGCGAGACGTCGTAGCAGATGACGTTGACCAACTGGGATTCGGCCTTTTTCAACCTCATACCCACTGACTTGAGCAACTGCAAAGACATTTCCGGATGCGTCCACAAGAGAGACTCGAAATCTTTGCGACGGATTTCATGTAGCAGGGAACTCTCGAGAGCCTGAGCGGAAGTCGTGCGTGGCATGCCCAGAAGCGCACTCGTGTCGCCGAACATCTCGCCGGGACTGACGATCTTGTGCAACACTTCCTGCCCGTCCTCATTCAGGGCAGTGATCTTCATGCGGCCTTTTTGCAGGAAGTAGATGAACTCGGCCGGGTCGCCTATCCCGAAGACCCATTCGCCACGCTGGCGCGTAGTGGTCCGCGTCATCGTGGTGAACCGATGCACTGCCTGCTGACTCATTCCCCTCAAGAGCTCAAGCTGGCCTATAAACGAATGACTGGAAAAAACGTGAGCAGTTCCTGTTCCTGAAGGCATGACATTTCTTTCTAACGGTCTGAACGTTATTCATCGGTAGCTGAGTTTTTTTCATCTGTTTATGCCTGTAGCAGGACACGGGTGTTCGTAATTACACGAGGAGTAATTCGGAACGAAGTCCCGACCCTAACGTTGATCGAGGGGAAGCAAGGAAGCACAGTATAACTCACAACTCCGGAGAAAGTGCGGACAAACACCACAATGACAAAAAAAAGAGAGGTCCGATTTGCCGTGATCGTCAGACGCACGGTCATGCGAGAGACTGATTGATCGGGCGGAAAATAATCTGTTCGCCAATTGTAACCTAATTGACATTCATTATTTCGGGCGCATTGTATCCTCACGCTTCACTTAGTTAGGTCGCTTGATGGCTGACGCTCAGCACTCTTCTTCACGTTATATTTTTCTTTCTGAAGATGAGCCCCGATAGATACTCATGTCGCCAGTAAAGTCTGACCCTGTCACGCGTCAGAAGTCTTTTATTAGAAACTGACACATAAACACGCCGCACAACAGTGATCCATTTGGATCCGAAGTGAAGGTTTGCATTTGGTGGGATGTCCGCTCGCCGTTCCGCTACCTGCGAGAGCCTTCCTGATTTTCGTAAGACCGAAGGAGAAAAAGGATGTCCGATAGAAACTTCTTTTTGTCAGAAAAAGCCTCAAAGGCTCGTTTGCGAGAAGCGGAGAACGCGCGAGAAAACCGTTGGGATATTATCAGGGCACATTCCCAAGGACAGGTCTCGCGTCGTGATCTGATTAAAATGGGACTCTTTACTGGAACCGGCCTGCTTGTTCCAATTAGTGGCCTTAGTCCCTTTGCCCGCAGTGCATTCGCCGACTCCAACATCCCGACTGGACTTCCGCCTAGTCCGTTGTTCGGAGTGACAGCATTTTCTACGCCGATGCCACGTTTCGACGTGTTGCCGCGCGATCCGGTTTCCGTCTTGAGTCCGACGCCAACCGCCGAGGCGAATACCACACAACAACCGGTTGACCCTGCGCTCGGCGGAGGTACCGGTCCGATCGAGGGGCGACCACCGGGACCGATCTGGGCGCACCAGCAGTTCACGCAGCTCCCTCCCGTGATTGCCATCCAAGCCACGATGGAGGGCGCGAAGACCAATAATGTTTACAATCCCGCCGTTCCGTCGCTTCAGAATTCCGGTATCAACCCGACCACTCCTATCCCGTATAAGTTTCACCCGGGTCTGCCCACGCAGAACCTTTTGAAGGATTGGACTTACAACGGAACCATTCCTCCCAAGCTTATGTTGGTCCGGTATGGGGAGCCAGTCCTCTTCCGACTCCGCAACAAACTCCCCGTTAACCAAAACGATAACGGAGGCTTCGGCATCCACACGATTTCTACGCACGAACACAACGGGCATCACGGAGCGGAGAACGACGGCTTCACCGGTGCGTTCTTCTTCCCGAACCAGTTTTATGACTATCACTACCCAGTCGTCCTCGCAGGTCGCAACAGTATCAATACTACAGCGACTGACGCTCGCGCCTCCGGTCCGACGGATGCCGGCGGTCTTAACAAGATCCCCGGTGACTGGCACGAGACGATGAGCACCCACTGGTTCCACGATCACATGTTCAGCTTCACTGCGCAGAACGTCTACAAGGGCATGGCCGGAATGTTCAATATCTATAGCGGCCTGGATCGAGGCGCCGAAGACATTGTCGACGGTGTCAACTTGAGATTGCCGAGCGGCCGGGCCAGTGTCAGCGGCAAATCATGGGGCAACCTCGACTATGACGTGAACCTCATGCTTGCCGACAAGGCCTGGGATGCGAACGGGCAGCTTGCCATGGACATCTTCGAATTCGACGGGTTCCTGGGCGATCAGATGACCGTAAACCTCACTTACAAGCCGTTTATGAACGTCGAGCGGCGCAAGTATCGCTTCCGCATCCTCAACGGGTCAGTCTCGCGCTTCTTCAAGATCGCGCTGAGTGACGGCTCGCCGATGATCCAGATAGCCAACGACGGTAATTTGTTACCGCGCCCGGTGGTGCTCACCCAACTTGACGAGCAGGGCATCGCTGAGCGTTATGACATCGTCATCGACTTCTCTCGTTACAGCGTTGGGCAGAAGGTCTGGATGGTGAACCTCGCTGAACATCAGGACGGCAAGAAGGTGGATAAGGACCTCAGTATCGCGGAGGCGCTCTCAGGCAACTCGCCCGATCCTTGTGTAGGAAAATTCCTCGAGTTCCGAATCGCTCGCGATCCTGCACAGCCTGATATAAGTCAGGTGCCCTCCACGCTGATCCCGAACCCGGACCTGTCTGCGATTCCGGTGGCTCGCGAACGTATTTTCGAATTCAACCGAGGCGCCAATC
This sequence comes from Acidobacteriota bacterium, assembly GCA_046733535.1. Classification (GTDB taxonomy): domain Bacteria; phylum Acidobacteriota; class Blastocatellia; order Pyrinomonadales; family Pyrinomonadaceae; genus PSRF01. Next base: position 11,497 of record JBKPPH010000262.1, on the reverse strand, counting down.
AGACGACCAACGACCCCGTGTCGTCGTTCTTCGGGCCGTGGGGCATTGAAACCGACAATCAGGGAGGAACGCTCGCGGCGGACTTTGGCCGTATCTCTGCGGCGCCACGTTTCGGCACGCGCGAGATATGGACATTGAAAAACGGTGGCGGTGGCTGGGATCACCCGATCCATATCCACTTCGAGGAATGCCAGACTCTCGCTCGCGACGGAAGTGCTGCTAACGTTCCCGCCTGGGAACGCGGGCGCAAGGACGTGTGGCGCCTGAGACCGGGCGGAGAAGTGAGAATCACTCTTCAGTTCCGCGACTTTGGCGGCATGTTCATGGAGCACTGCCACAACACCATGCACGAAGACAACGCGATGCTGTTGAGGTGGGAGATCGACGATGGCGGTGCGCCGTTCCTGCGACCGCTGCCGACTCCAAGGCCAACACCGCAGGGCGTCACGTTCGTGGCCCCAACTGACATACTTCCGACTGCTTTCTGAGGCGGCCCAGAGTTAATAAAGGAGATACCACATGAACACACAGGTAAACATCAAGACGGGGCGACGGCGATTCAGCGCGAACGTCCTAACACTCCTGGTCGGCGTCATTGCGGTGCTGGTCTTGGGCCATCCCTCCGTCCAGGCGCAGACGACCTCGACCGTCGACAGTAGCATCACGATTAAGACCAATGGCACGGTGAGCGATCCCAGCGGCTCCATCAAGCTCAGCGGAAACGTGATTATCAAATGTAGACGGGTGATAGATAACACCGTGGCTACACTTCCTCCGCTTGTCCTGCTTGACTTCGATTTTTCGCAGTTGACGGGAACAACCGGGAGCGGGAAAACACTTGTTACTTATGTCACCGGAGACAATCATGCCACGGCCCTCAGGCCGTTCCAGGCGTCCGACACAATCGTCGTCACGGTCCCGTACTATGACAGCACGAAGGATGTTCTGTCGGCTAGCTCATTCCTGGCGACAGCTACACTCAACTTCGACATCAGCACGGGAACACTGACGAGTGGAACCCTCACTTATGGGTCCAACGTGTTTAAGTCCACGGGTGTTGGCACGTTCACGGTGAATTGATCGCGCTTCGCGGCGCCTGACATTGGGCTGGGCGATCCTGCTGCCCGCGGGTGAGCGGTCACGAGGATTAGCTCAGCTCAATGCCAGTTTTAGGATAAGGAGAAATACAGATTTATGAAACTTAAAGACGCGAAGCTGCTTTTGCTTGCAGCGCTGATGATGGGCGTACCGCTGGTAATCAATTCTCAATTTTCAGCCGGAGTCAGCTTAGCCCAGCAGCAGCAGCAAGAAACCGAATACAGTTGCCCGATGCATCCGGAGGTCAAGTCAAAGACTGCCGGCTCCTGCCCGAAATGCGGCATGACTTTGAAGCAGGTGTCGAAAGCGGATGCGCCGCCAACAACGGCTAACTCGCAGTCGGGGGGCGGAAGCCACTTTCCCAACGTTGAGCTAATCACCCAGGACGGCAAGAAGGTTCGCTTCTACGACGATCTTATTAAGGGGAAGATTGTGGCCGTCAACCTTATCTACACCACCTGCAAGTACAGTTGTCCGCTCGAGACCGCGCGAATGGTCCAGCTTCAGAAACTCATGGGCGATCGGATGGGCAAAGATGTCTTCTTCTACTCGATCTCGATCGATCCGGAACACGATACGCCGGAGGTGCTCAAAGAGTATGCGGAGAAATATAACGTGGGACCTGGCTGGTTATTCCTTACAGGTAAGGAAGCAGACATCAAGCTGCTTAGCCACAAGTTAGGACTGGACTCGCTACCCAGCGCTGATGATCCTGACGGCCACACACCGCATCTGTTGGTCGGCAATGAAGCAACGGGACTGTGGATGAAAAACTCAGCCCTGGACAATACCCGATTCCTGGCGATGAAGATCCAGCACTTGATGGGTTATGGGGCGCGCAGCATTCTCGCCTCAGAAAATACCACCACGACTGCTACCAAACTCGACATCAACATGGGGCAGTATCTTTTTTCGACTCGATGTGCTGCCTGCCACAGCATTGGAAACGGCGACAAGATTGGACCGGACCTGCTCGGCGTCACAAACGTGCGAGATCGCGCCTGGCTGGCCAGAATGATCGTCGACTCGAACAAATTGATCGAGGAGAAGGATCCGATCGCCACAGCGCTGTTCAAAAAATATAAGGAGATCAGGATGCCTCCCCTGGGTCTACCAGAAGCGGACGTGAACACGTTAATAGAGTACATGAAGACTCAAAGCGCCGCCGTTGACCGGCAGAAGGCGGGCACGCAGAACTAAGACGCGTAGGCGTACTTTAGCCACGGATTTTCACGGATGCTCACTGATGGTTTTCCGATCAGTGTCATCTGTGAAAATCCGTGGCTATTAATACGTCAAGGTTTCCTGTCGTGTGGCGTGTCGGATCTTTTGTCTTCCGGGATGTGCGCTGAGCCGCCGTCGATTATGACCATTGATTGATCTTGAGCGGCAGACATCCCTTCAGCGGCAGCCGTCGCTTGAGCGACAGGCGCTCCTTCAGATTCCGCGGCTCTCTTCCTTAAATTGGCTGGGTCTCGATACGCTGCGGCAGCTCCCGCCCGCAGCGGATTTAGCGGCAACTGTGCCTCGCGATCCTCAGCCGACGCCCGTGCGGAGATGCTACTGACTTCGGTCGCAGGGATGCCTTTTTGCAGCCGCTCGATTTCCTGGAGCGGCGCCGGGCCGGCGTCGATCACCGGCACATCGGCCGTACTCTCAAACATACCGGGTTTCTCGCCGGCGTTAATTCCTGTATCGGTACCGGTGCCGGTATCGACGCTGACTTTACCTTTGTCGTCAGTATCAATTGTTATGCGCATGGTAATGCTCTCCTACAGATTCGCTATGGCATAGTGCGCCTCGATGTTAATCGGGCTACCCGTGATGTTGCGGATGGTAATCCAGTACGTAATGTTAGCGCTCGAAGCGCGTTCGACGGCGACGTCCCACTCGACCTGCGGAGCACCGACAACAGGCGAAGTCGAAACAACCGTCCATATCACGTGCCAGCTCGCAGGCCAATTGAACGTGAACCATCGCGCTGACGAGAAGGCCGCCACCGTACCGGTAAATTGCGTTCCAACAACCATGATGATCTCCTATTCAAGGCGCCGTGGCGCTCGTCTTTTTAGTCGTAAGCAAACACCGCATAGCGTGCTTCGATGTCGACGTCGACGTCGACTAAATTGGTGATTGAGATCCAGTAAGTGATTCTGCCCGACGACGCCCGCTCCACTTGAACTCGCCAGCGAATCTGCGGCGCTCCGACACGCACCGAAGTCGGCACCACGGTCCAGAAGACGTGCCAGCACGCAGGCCAATTCCATGTGAACCAGCGATACGTCGCGCCGGGTGGTATTCGTCCGGTGAATTGCACGTTTACCCATGGGCTAACGATCATCCGCTGCCCGCAGAAGATCTCTTGAATGCCAGTGCGCGTGTCAGTCCAAAACGGCAAAAACCCGCGCGTGCTGCCGGCGAGGCCGAAGTAGTCGCCGATGAATGTCGTATTTGGATCGCCGTGGGAGAGCGGCGCATCGACCTCGGGATCCCACGCCACGTTCGTCACAGTCTCACGAGTTGTAAACGTCGCGCCGCCGTCGGTCGAGGTCACGAGGAAGACGTGAATCCAGGGTGGACCACCGGACCATTTTGGGCCGAACTCATAAAACGCGCATGCGATTTCGCCGCCTGGCCGGCTTGTCAACTGCGGATGAAAATCCTGCTGGTCGGGACCGGACGCGAGATACCAGGGGAGAAGTGCCTGACCCGATGTTGGACCAAGCCATGTGCTGCCGCCATCGGCGGAGCGGCGGTAGTAAATGCGCGAGATGCCGTCGCGATAGTCGGCCCATGCGACCAGCAACGTCTCTCCCGCGCCTGCACAGGCAGTCGGAAGAGTCAGCACGCGAAACCGTCCTCCCGGAAACTTCGGGAAACCACCACCGCCTAAACCGGCTGTCAGCGTCGTCAATCCGGAAGCAACAACCTGCGGATTCGAAAAACTCTTTCCGCCGTTTGTAGACTTCACGAACTTTATCGTGCTGCCGGCGATCCAGAAGATATAGACAGAACCGTCGTCCGTGACGGCAATGCTCGGAGAAAATGAATCAGTCGCCAATGGCTCGCCGACCGGTTTGTTTCCCACGCCCGTCCAGGTCGCGCCGTGGTCGGTAGTGCGCGCAAAGGCCAACTGACTTCCGTTGTCCCACGCGAGATAGACGTTTCCGTAGTTGCGGCTAGCTGGATTTCGATCACTGGCCGCCCATTGCTTGTCGTCGACGCCAGTGGTGTTCGGGTGGATAAAGTTCGGAGCACTCCACGTGCGGCCTCCATCGATCGACTTGTACACCGCAATGCCGAGCGTGATGAACGGACTGGTGGGACCAGGGAAGGCGAGCGCCACAAGATAACAGCCGCCCGCCTCGTCCCATGCAAGAACAGGATCGGTTATGCCCGCCCATCGCTTATTCGGATCGGGGTCGCTCAACAGTGTGAGCGGCGGCGCCTCTGTCCACGATTCGCCGCCATCCGCGCTCGCATACGCGCCGAGGGTAAAATCGTAAGTAAGAATATTGTTGAAACGTTTTGACGCGCCCACGACAGTCAGCGCATTGCGAGGATCGGTTTCGAGCTCGGATTCGCTGCGAGCGTTGGCTGTACTCGGACTGTAAGTGACTTGGGTGTTGCACCACATGGTGAGACCTCTCAGAGTATTGTTAACCGCGTGAGCGATCGGCGGCGTTCGAGGTTGCGGTCAAAAGCAGTTGTTGCCGATCAGATGCGAGAGAGTCTTACGGCAAGGAAGCTGTTGTTTAGATCGCTTGATTACGGTGGCCGCATCATACGCCCGCGAATCTCTCGGGTCAACAAAAACGTTTCTATCTTTGGACGTTGCCGAATCGTCTTATCGATGTCAAAATCTTTCCGCGATTAACTCACGTCACGGAACCTGGGGTATGACAAAGCACACGATTATGGTCGTCGAAGACTACGACGACACACGCCAGCTACTGAAGTTTGGGCTCGAAAAGTTGGGTTACAGCGTGCTCGAAGCAAGCAACGGGCAGGAGGCCGTCGAGATCGCCGGTCGCGAGCATCCCGATCTGATACTCATGGATCTCGATCTGCCGATACTCGACGGGATCGCCGCCACGCAGCGCATACGCCAGCAACCGGAACTCGGCAATGTGCCGATCGTCGCAGTGACGGCCTATCCGATGTCCTACACGCACGTGAAGGCCTTTGCCAAAGGTTGTAACGAATACATGCCGAAGCCCATCGATATGGCGGTGTTGGAGAAACTCGTGGGCCGTTATCTCCAACCTTGAAGACAAATCGTGGGGCCTGCGTTATCATCACGCTTCGACGAAAGGCGCAACTCACTATGGTCTCCTCCTCCCGCCGGGCAATCGCCTGCATTCTCCTGATCCTGAGTGGATCTATCTATGCGCAGTCGCAGAGTGCTGCTGAAAAAGGTCCGACTTCAACCATCACCGGAAAAGTCACACTCAAAGGCAAAGGTGTTCCGGGAGTCGGCGTGAGCTTAACTGTCGTCGACAGAGGCAATCCTTCCACGACGAGACACAGAGGCGTCACCGACGACGAGGGGAATTACAAAATTACAAACGTGCCGCCCGGAAGCTACACGGTGACGATTTCCGCGCCTGGTTTCGCCTCGGTCGACCGCTCGAGCAATCAACAAAGTGTCATCCTCAACAAAGGTGAAGCGGTGGATAACATCGACTTCGCTTTGGCGCGTGGTGGTGTGATTACCGGAAAAGTGGTTGATCCGGACGGGAATCCCTTGATTGAAGAAGAGATCTACGCGATGCCGGTCGATACACAGGGCCGTTATGTTTTTTCCGGCATGGGGAACGGTCGAACAGACGACCGCGGCATCTACAGAATTTTTGGACTGCCTGCGGGAAGTTACAAGGTTGCTACCGGACAACAAGACGGCGGCTTTGGCGGTATGCGTGGCAAGGTTGTATACCGGCGAACTTATTATCCCGATGCACCAGAACCTGCCGCGGGAACTGTAATCGAGTTGAAAGAGGGAGCCGAAGTTTCGAACGTTGATATCACTGTCGGACGAGCGATGGTCAAGTACTTTGCCAGCGGGCGCATCGTCGATGGCGAAACAGGCCGGCCATTGGCAAACGTACGGTACGGCATCCAGATGTTCATCGATCCGACCAGCAGTTCTTCGATGACGAATGGGTCCGTTTCCAACAGTGACGGCGAATTCAAGTGGCCCAATCTCGCGCCGGGAAAATACGCGATCTTTTTTGAGACTCCACCGAACAGCGAGTTGCGAGCCGACCCCGTCCACTTTGAAGTGGTCGATCGGGATGTAACCGGATTGATAGCTACGTCTACTAAGGGCGGCAGCGCTTCGGGTGTAATCGTTGTGGAAGGAACGACCGACAAAAGCGTTTACGCGAACCTCATTACCGGACGTCTCTACGCGCACGTCATGACGAACCGGCCCGATAGAGGCACGAGTCCATCAACCACAATTAATCCGGATGGAAGTTTTCGCATCGGTGGTTTGCAAGCTGGGGTTCTCAATTTTGGGTTATACCCGCAACAGCGTTTGAAGATCGTGAGAATTGAGCGCGACGGAGTCGCTTTTTTTCGAGGTGTTGAGATCAAGGAAGCTGAGCGGCTTACGGGGTTGCGAGTCGTCGTCGGCTATGCGAACGGAACGATTCGCGGCGTTGTAAAGCTCGAAAAAGCAACTGCACCACCGGAGGGCCATTTCATCATTTCACTGAGAAGGCTCGATGAGAACGATGAGGGGCCATACAGTTCATATTCCGTTGATCAGCCGCAAGTCGACGCTCGCGGACAGTTCGTTGCGGAAGGACTGCTGCCCGGCACGTATGAAGTGGAGGCTTCGTACGCGCCTGACATGCGTACTCCGTGGCGCCGGACGAAGCAACAAGTCGTCGTTAGTAACGCGGCCGCGACTAACGTCACGATCATGATCGATCCCGATGCTCCTGTTCCGTCCAGGCCGTAGCTTCAAGAAGGCACAAACATGAAGCAACCAAGGTCTTTACCGCGGTTAGCGGGGCTGTTATCACTCCTGGTCTTCACTTCGACTTGTGTCGTCGCGCAAACAACGGGCGAATTGCCAAAGACCGGTGCAATCACGGGTAGAGTCGTTACGGACAGTGGTCAACCGCTGCCAAATGCGACCGTATACGTGCAACCCGTGGGTGGCCCACGCCCGACTGAGCCAACAAGCACGGATCGTGATGGGACATTCAGGGTGACGGGCTTGCAACCAGTGACTTATACAATCAATGTCGCTATGCCTTCGTATGTAAGCGCATCTTTCGATCCGGAGAATCGTTCGCCGAAACAGTACAAGGTTGGCGACTCGGCGAATTTCGTTCTCATCAAAGGCGGAGTTATCAACGGGATGGTCACGACGACTGCGGGCGATCCCGTAATTGGAATTCCCGTGCGCGCGCAGATGATTCGAGACGATAAGGGGAAGCTAATAACAAACGGATTCATGATTCGCGAGAACACTACCGATGATCGCGGCCTCTATCGAATTTACGGCCTGCCGCCGGGAACTTACTTCGTAGTGGCGGGTGGCAGTCCGCGATATGGGTATAGCGCCGGCACCGTGTTCGAGACCAATCTTCCCACTTACGCGCCTTCGTCGACGCGTGACACGGCGGCAGAGATCAGCGTCCGTGCCGGGGAAGAAATTTCGAACATCGACATTCGTTATCGCGGTGATCCCGGCCGGACGGTCAGTGGTGTCGCGCGACGTGCAACAGCCAGCGAATTTTCGATGTTGAATATAAATTTGACTCCGGTAACGGAGGGCCCTGAGTCAGGCCTTTCGTATTCCCAACAGACGGAGAGTGCAGGCTTTGTGTTCTTCGGCGTCGCCGACGGAGATTATTATTTAACTGCACAAACGTATCAGGAGCGCGGAGAAGTGGAAATTTCCGACGCGAGATTGATCAAGGTCAGAGGCGGCGACGTCGAAGGGATCGAGTTGGCTGTGCGGCCGATGGCTTCAATTAGCGGCCGTGTAGTTCTGGAAGAGTCGAAGACAGCGGAGTGCAAGGACAAGGATCGGCCGGCGTTTAAAGAAACATTCATTTCCGCGTGGCACAGGCAGACGGAAGCCGCCAAAACACTACCGCCATTCATCTGGAGTTTGGGCCAACCCGCGCCTGCTGATGCGCAGGGGAACGTTACGCTGCGCAACCTCGCGCCGAGCCAGTATCACTTCGTCGCGCGGTTCCCGACGAAATCGTGGTACCTGCAATCGATTTCATTCGCCGCGCCGGGCGCAAAGACGAGTAAGCTGATCGACGCGTCGCGCGTTTGGACGAATGTAAACACGGGCGAGAAGCTTTCCGGGTTGACAGTCACACTCACTCAAGGCGCTGCCACACTGAACGGACAAATCGCGCTACGAGAAGGTGAGACGCTGCCGGAGAAGTTGTTTGTTTATGCCGTGCCTGCTGAAAAGGAAAGAGCCGGCGATGTATTGCGTTTCTACGGCGTCGCAGTCGGTGCTGACGGAAAGATCGCGATGAATAGTGTCGCGCCGGGACATTATTGGGTTCTGGCCCAGGTCGCGAGCGATGAAGCGGAGTCACCGATGAGGAAACTTCGCTGGCCAGACGAAACGGAAATGCGCGCGAGGCTGCGCCGCGATGCAGAAGCGGCTAAGACTGAGATCGAGTTGAAGCCGTGCCAGAACGTGGTTGATTTTCAGGTGCCGCTTCCGTGAAAAGTTTTGACAGGATGGCGGGATTCGATCCCACCATCCTGTCAATCATTGCCGGCATTTACCGCCGGCGTCGCGTCGTTGAACGCAACTGGCGAATCTGTCGTTTCAGTTCCACGATCTCCTTCTGTTGTTCTTTGATCGCGTTGAGCATGGTCCACAGGATCGGATCGCTGTTGACCATCAAATAACCATTCGCGCTTGTCATCACCGCTTCCGGAATAACCTTCTGCACTGACTGCGCTCCGAAGCCGATGTGTTCACCTTCTGATTTAATGCCCGCCTTATTGTCGGGCCGGTACTCGTAGCGCACTGGCTGCAACTGCATCACAGCTTTGAGTCCGGTATTGAACGAACCCTTGATGTTCTTCAGCCGTTCATCTGAAAAGACAGCCCACGTTCCGCCGCCGGGTTTGCTCGCGGTGCCGTTCACTGAGAGAGCATCTGTTGGCGCACTCGTCCCGATGCCGACGTTGCCGCCATTCGGGTTCAGCAGGAGAGGTTTGAAGCTGGTGGCAACTTTTGAAGCCTGAATCCACCCGGCTTCGAGATTCGAATCGTACCCGAAGCGCAGTTGCCTGTTGATGTCCGCGGAGTCGCTGATCAGAAACTGGCCCACGGTGGTGAATGCCTGGGCCGCCGCACTCAGGTGCAGCGACGCCGATGGACTCGCGGTCCCCACGCCGACGCTGCCAGTTGCTGAGATATCGATCGAACTGGTCGGCGCGCCGGGCCGGATGCGGAAAGGCAAACGTGAACCACTCGTAATGTCGCGGACGAAGAAGTTTGCCTCGTTGCCGGCGACGTCCCACGTTTGCGCACTGAAACCGCCGGTATTGTTTTGCTCGAGTCGAATCGCGGGCGTGTCGCTGGTGTTCGCGTGAATGTCCAACACCGGTGTTGCAGTCCGTAATCCGATTTTGCTGTTACTGCCAACTCGGAGCGAATTGGCGGAAGCGCCGGCAGTCACTGCGAACACGATCGTTCCCGTTTCAGAGTTTCCGGTTGCTCCCTGATCGACGATGCCGAGGAAACTAGTCCCACCGCTACCCTGGTCGTTAGCTCTTATTTGCCAGTTGTTGGTGGCGAAGCCCGCCGATGTGCTGGTGTCGTCAAACTGCAGGCGCGTGTTGTTTTCCTTCAGCCTGACGGTGTCAAAGCCGAAGCTTTCCGTGCTGGAACAATCGAGACCCGCGCATACGCTTCCCTGAACGACGAGATCGTCTGGTATCACTTGAGTGAAGACCATGAAGCTGGGGTGATGTCTTTGAATTTTGTAAGACGTCCGTCCCGAAGAAACAGGCGCGGAAACTCGCGCGACGACCGGCGCCGATTGTTCAACTGCGGCGCGTGCCGTTTGTTTTTCTTCAGTGGCTCCGGCGACGATGATCGAGCCATTGAGCACGACGAAGCCGCCCGACTGTACGGCGTCACGCGCCGGCAACGCTCCGCGTTTTCGCAGTTCGCGTTGCACCTCGGCTACGTTGTCTTTTTCGCGAGCAGCTTTCAATTGCTCTTTTGTGTCCGCGGAGATGATGGGGACAAGCCGAAGCTCGTAGGTGTATTGACCGTCGGCCAGCCTATCACCCGTTAACTTGAATTCCGGCGAGGCGCCGGCCTTGAATTCTTTACTGAAGGTCAAGCCGTCTGGTCCAATGACCGTCAGAGTCACGGCTGCGTGCGGCACAGCAACGTCAAACCTGACGCCAGATCCGATGTTGCTGATGCTGGCGAAATTGTTGTCGTTTGTCTGGCCCGGAACTGAAACATTGAAACAAGCGACAACAAACAGAAGTGTGAGCATAGAGGGTAGATGCTTTAGATTCATGGAAACCTTTCTTAATCGGTAAGGGTCACCGAGTGTCTAGAGTGATAGGTGGGCGAGGTGAACTGAGAGACAGTGCGTATATTAACTACAAAGATTTTAAAGTCAAAAAATTTTTTTTGAGATTGCTTTGACGTCGAATAGTTGAAGAGTTGCGACAACTGGCGCATACTGCGGCCACTATGAAGATCCTCCTGCTGCTTTCTCTTCTATTCAGTCTCCTCGTTCCGTTTCAAGTCTCAACTAAGAACGACGGTTCGCCGTTGACGGTGAGCAGTTTCAAATGGTCGCGCGCGCGGCGCAATGCGGAAACTGCTGCACCGGAGGGGACGCCTCCGGCGCGCGCAATGATTCCGCAGAACCGCATCTTCGCACGCAATGCGAGAGTCAACGACCCGGCGGGAGCCAGAGATCCAAACGCTGATACGCTCGATGGCCGCAGCGCGGCGATGGAGAAGAGCGTGGCGGAATCGCGGGCGAAGAATACAGGCCCGGTAGACGGCTTCGCGTATCGCATCAAAGTCCAGAATATGAGCGAAAAGACCGTGGAAGCTGTGTTTTGGGAGTATCAGTTTCGTGACCCTGCGAACCCGGACCTGGTTGCGCGTCGACAGTTTCTCTGTGTGGTGAACATTGGGGCCGGAAAAGGGAAGGAGCTCGAGGGGTTTAGCCTGTCAGGGCCGAGCGATGTCGTCGATGTGAAAACGCTCGCGAATAACTCCGCGAACCCTTTCAACGAAAACGTCTTGATCAATCGTGTCGAGTACACGGATGGTTCGGTTTCGCAGAGGAAAACGTGGAACATGGCCGAAGTAAAGGCCAGCTACGATCGCGCGCTTCACGAACAGTGGACGCCCGGAATG
>JBKPPH010000261.1:0-11864 GCA_046733535.1 Acidobacteriota bacterium | reverse complement strand
ACGACGTACAGTGCGATCGAGACCCATGAATGATGGGTCCCCTTGATCGCTTTGAGCGTGATGCCGGCGATCGCCAGCGACCAAACGATGATAAGCAGCGTCCATCCCCATGGACCACGCAACACGCCTAAACTAAACGGCGTGTAAGTGCCGGCGATCAAGACAAAGATTGCGCAGTGATCGAGGAGTCGAAACAGTTGCTTCGCGCCTACGTGCGTGAGCGAGTGATAGAGTGTCGAGGCGAGATAAAGCAGGACCATCGTTGCGGCAAACACGCCGGCGCCGACGATGAATCGAAAGCTGCCGGCGCGCATCGCGGAAAGCACCAGAATCGGCGCTGCCACCAGCGCCAGTAGCAGGCCTAAGCCATGACTGATGCTGTTTGCGATCTCTTCGCTCAAGGAGAGCGCGGGCAGTTCGGGCGGCGAACCTTTCATGCCCGCATTTTACACCGGACTTTGCTTTACAACTTAAACTTTTTTTGTAGCGGATCGGTTACGGCAGTGCGGCGAACCCCTTGAGCGGGTTGCTATAAAACGCGTCGGTCTGCCACGCGGTCTTGTTCCACATGCCGTCCTGGTCGCCGATGATTTGCACCGGCACGATCACGCGATCGCTGCCAAGCTGGTTGCTGCTGGCGATGCCGTTGTCGAATCTTCCACCGGGTTGCACGGTGAACTTCAGCGAACGCGCGAGCTTGTTGTTCCAAAGCACCTTCACTTCGTACTCACCCGGATTCGCCGCGAGAGTAAAGAGATCTTTGGTGGTGTCGTCGTCGGTCTTGTTGCTGCCTTTGATCATCGGGAAGTCGCACTCGACGCGCGCCCATTTCGCTTTCTGCGGCATGGAGTCCTCGACGTAGTGAGTGGTGTTGTTCTCAACGGCGGCATCGCAACTCGCCTTGCCAACTTCGATACCATCCATGAATTTCTTTCCGACTTCTTTGCCTTGATAGAACAGGTGCGGATCGAACCGCACTGCTTCACCGCGCACCCAGAAAGCAACGTGGAAATCGGGCAGCTTCCAACCGTGCACGTCACTCGGCGTCAGGTAAACGTATCCGATCGGCAGGTTCCAATCATGGTCCACGAAATACACCCACTTGTTCGCGGCCTTTGGTCCAACTTCGTTTGAATGGGCTTTTGCGACTTTCATCTTGCCGCTGAAGAGCGTTGAGTCAGTGCCTGCGAGTTCGTTACGCATCTTGATCGTGAAGTTTACGGGGCCGGTGTAAAGGCTGCCTTTGTCTTCGGGAATTTGGCGGCCGCCACACTCGGTCTTCCACCAGTAGCCCTTTTCGATGTTGTTTGTGTCGCAGTCAAACTTCACCCACGGGCCGGTCGGGAGGGTGTATTCCACGTAGAGTTGGCTGCCACTGGCGATTGGGCCATTGACGCGAAACTTCATGGTCGGCACCCAGCTCCAATTGTCGTAATTGCCTTTGTATACGTTGAGCGTGAACGCGGTGATCTGGATGGAGTCTTTCGCGACCGTTGGTTGGTCCTGTGTCGCACTCGCGAGCGGGTTGAGTCCAATCACAACGAGAAAAATCAGGATGGCATAAGTAAACCGGAACTTGGTCTTCATGGGCGGGAACCTCCTGCGTGTTCTTCTGGGCAAAGCGTCCGAGAGTTTACTACGAGGCGCGACGGTTCGTTAAGATCTGGTCGATGTTACTTCTTCAGATTGTCGCGCAAGTATTTGACTGCCGCTTCCAGAATCTCATCGCGTCCGTCGATCATACCGCGAATGGTCGGCGCGACTCTGACGGTTGGTTGTATTCCAACTCTTTGCAACTGCCGGCCATCGGCGTGGCGCACGTTGTGTCCGGTGAAACTGACCTGCAGGTTTCCCGGCAGGACCATGAAAGTCACGTCGCCGTTTGCGCCCGCGGTAGGCGTCCCGATGAACGTGACGTCGGTCGCCGCCTCGAAAAACATGCAAGTGTGCTCCGCCTGGCTGATCGCGTCTTCGTTAATCAGCATCACGACTTTGCCTTTGTAAACGTCACCTTTGCGGTCCGGCAGTTTTTGAGCAAAAGAATAGCTGGGAGTCTCAGCGTATTCGGAATCGCTCAAACTCCTTGCTTCGAGCAGTGGACGTGAAAACAACGCGGCGACCACATTCTTCTTTTCGGTTAGACGCGGAGCAATGGACCACGCCGTTCCATTTGGATAACCGCGCATGTCGAAAATCACCGCGGGCGTGCTCTTGATTGTATCGAACATCTTGTCGACTTCACTGCCTTGCAAACGCGCGAGGTCAACGTAGCCGTAGCCGCTCGGCAAAACTTGAACCACTGGCGTAGACCGTTGCAGCGCCGCTGGTAACTTCGGATCCGTTAGCGGGAGCGAGCGTGGCAAATCGACTTCGCGAACTTGATTATCCGCGCCACGCACACGCAACTTCGCAACGCTATCTTTCGGCCCGGTCAGCAGACGAAAATGGACAAGCCGCATCAACCACTGCGGCGTCGACGACGCGATGTATCGCGACAAGTATTCGCGCCGGTTTTCGATCGGTTCACCGTCGACGGTTAGAATTACATCGCCCACCTTGATCGGCAGTTTGTCATCGAAAACCTTTGTTACAACCGACTTCTCCTCCACGTATTTAACCAACACGGCGGGGTGAAACGTCCCAAACTTTTCGCCGGCCGCGTTCGTGTTGCGTGCGCCACCGTGCGAATCGCGCATTTCCGCAACCAGTTCGCGAACAGTGAGTTGATAGTCCGCCTGATCTTTATTGGCTTCGAACTTCGGGATGTAACGTTGCAGCACGCTTTCCCACGAATCGCCGATTAGATTCTTGTACGGGTAGAAGTTGTTGATTACGTTCCAGAACCGGAATAGAGCAAGCAACCGGTATTCGACGGTTGGAAAATTCATCTCCGCATACGCTTTGTCCGTTTGTCCGACTTGCGGCGTGAACGCAGGCGCGGCTCTATTCGCCGTTGGTCCAGGTTTGTTCTCCTGCACGGCCCGCAGCGCTTCTTTCATGGCCGCATCGTCCGTCGCGCTTTGGGGCACAACCTTGTCAGGTTCGAGATCTGTCGAGCCATCGGGATTGATTATTTCAGATGTGCGCATTTGCACTTTGACATTGTCAGCCACTTCCATCGTAAAGACGCCACCGCTTGCTTCGGGCGCACGCTCGCCCTCCTGAATAACAAGTGCTCGATTGGCCGCTTGCATGCCGCTCAGAATTTCAGTGACTGCCGGTGAGTGTTGATTAACGATGAAGGCCATCGCGGGCGTTTTGGTCTTCGCCCGTCCTTGAATGACCTGCGGCGAAGAGTTCACAAAGGCGGACGAGTAGAAGCTCGCACCGCTGCCAGTCTGCGTCGGATAACCGTTGTGCATTCGGTAGCGTGCGGAGCCAAGCACAACGTCCATGTCGAGCATCGACGGTAAAGTCTGGCGAATGAAGACGTCGAAATAAAACGATTCGATCTCAGTCATCTTGTTCTTGCTGCGCGAATCGATGACGATGCCTGCGGCGGCAGGTAGAGCTTGATTGATGTTTGCAACGAAACCATTGAGCGCAGAGTTGTCTTGAGCGAAGGTCTTGGCGATTTGTGCCGCATCGATCACCAGCACTCGGTTTTCAGTATGGATGGGATTCGTCTCGACGACGGCAGGCTTCTCGGTCGCGTCTATTTTTATTTCAATTTCAATTGTCGCACGTGTGCTTTTGTCATTCAGCACAGACAGCATTTGGTTTAGAGCCGTCTGGTAGTCCGGTGGAGTTTTGGCGGCGTTAACTTTCGGAATCGTTTCTATCAGCGCCTTGTCCCAATCGATGGCGCGGTAGGCAAGGAACGGGTGAAAGTACTTCACCGTACCCCAAACTTTAGCTAGCCCGGCCAGCCTCGCAACGCGCGGATCTTCTGTTTGTTTCTGCGCAAGCGCTGTCTGACCAAGCACAACGCAAGAGAGGAAAAGCGCCAGGATCTTTTGGGTTTTCATTTCACTTACCTCGAGCTGTAACTTGAAACAACGTTGATGCGAATATCATCGCATCGCAACTCAAATGAAACGAGACAAACTCACAACCAGGCCCTACAATGCGTGCCCCGACAACTCTCCCGTGTCAGTCTACGAGCGAGCCTCACAGCACTGGGTTGTGAAAGTACCGCTTGCCAACAACTAACCTCTCCGCTCATTTCGCGTGAGCCTTTCAGCTATATCGCGCTCTCGAGTGGTACAAGAAAGGAGCCTCAAATATGTTTTTACTTACCCGCCGAGCTGTAGTTTGTCGTCTCTGTTTGGTGGTTATGCTGCTTGCAATCGCATTGCCGGGACTTACTCCGCTTAGCATGCCCGGTAAGATTGCTTCCGCCGACCCCACGATACCCAGATCCTACGTCGATTTTATCGATGGCGCATACGTGGGAGCACTGGGCCGGTTTCCAGACTGTTTCGAAGAACGAGCTGAATACGACGCGCTGGTGAGTGCCGCGTCCGTGGGTGCTTTACATCAGGAAGCGCAACGCTTCGTCAGCACTCTGTTTGAGACACAGGCGTCGTACGATGCCCCTGACCTCACCACTTACTGCCAGACGGGAGAATACGAAGCGATCAATCCCGCTTTTTGTAATCCCTTCATCGGCACCGGAACGGCGGGCTACCTTACCGACCTGTACCGGGCGTTTCTATTGCGTGAACCAGATCCGGATGGTTTCAACTTCTGGTTGAATAACAACAACGGCCGTAAACACCTGATCGAGGCATTTCGGTTGAGTACTGAGTTCAACACTCTGGTCGATAACCTTTTCGCGGGCACTCGCCCGGTTTGCTCGATCGAGTGTCCGGACTGCAACCCCGATCCTTGTGAAGGTCCCAACCAGGACGGCAGGTATTCAAAGCTCTGCCCGGCGTCTTAAGTCCGCGCGGTGCGTTGGTCAACGAATTTTCAAGGGTGATGGCCCTGTGTCGTCACCCTTGTTTTTTGAAAAAAATCATAGACGCAATCTTGGTGATGATTCGTCGTAACAAACACTAGCCATCAAGGCTCGCCCATCCACTTCGAGAACTCCTCACGGCCGCTGGTGAGTGCTCCCAGAATCAAATAACCGATGAAACCGATTGCCAGGCCGATTGAGTAGGAGGCAAATAAATCCTCGCTCCGGAACAAGGTAGTAACAGCCGCGCCCCCGACTGCTCCCAGGACGGTTGCGATGTCAGAGAGCGCAGCAGCTCCGGATGTGCGTCGCAGAGTCCTGTAAGTCACCCAACCTATTACAAACCCGAAGCAGGCGGCGCCAAAATTTGGAAGGGTCATAGTGAATCTTCTCCGTTAGCAAGCTAGAGCACTGATGGTCCAGTATTCAGGAAAGGTGTAAATCCACCGCGCAGTATGACGTGTAAACCAGACCGAGCAGATTTCCTTTCAACAACAATGTGCGCCGCACATGCTGCAACGCCGTACCTACCGAGCATTTCTGATCTTTGAAGTAATAGAAAAAGGTCGCACCGGCTTCGTTTGCTATCCGTTGGTCCAATACGATCTCTGTACCGATCACGCCGGCTGCGAACACTCCGACAAACGTGTCAACAAAGTTAACAAGGGACTCAGGCGTGATTTCCGCCGTGTGACAGCCGTTAATGAATACCAGAGGAGAGGTGTCGACCCAGTGAGCAGTTCCCCAATCGAAGGACCACGCAACGAGATCCCCCGTGGTAAGTCGTTCGTCTTTACCAATTCCTAAGAATGGGGTGGGGCTACTCGAGCCCGGCAATTCTGCTCGTCCTCCATGACAATAAAAATAGATCAGTTCGACTTGTGGGTGGCTAAGAGCTGTTTCAATCTCTTTTCGGGAGCGATAAGGAACGACCTTTACAGCGCTGCTAAGTTTCGATTCAAGCTCCTGCAGATGGTTCTCGGAGAGCTTCGAATCCAGATCCAAACTCAGTGCTGTAAGCAACTCGATAGGACGCTTCGAAATTTTAATCGTACGTTGCACATCGCGGCCCTTCGGCATTGAAGGCAGTTGTTCGATGATGTGTTTGAACCCCCAGAAGCCGAATGGACAAATGGTGTTTCGCGTATGCGTATCGCCATAAGGACACTCGGGCCGATCCCAATTGATGAGGGTTTCAGCCCCTTGCCATTCATCAATCAAACGACAAGTGCGAAATAGTTCTGGATTTGACTCAAGCGGAATGTCGTAGATAGCTCCCCACGGAAAGACGAACTCAGACCCGTGTACTCGCGAGACTTGAATGGTTCCCGGATCCTTTAATAACTTGGTTTTTAGCTCGCGCCCTTTCTCCAACTGGTTCTTGAATAGCGTTTGCCAGAGCAACCAGCCGCAGGTTGCAAGTTCCTTTAGATCTTTCACGAACTCGGCTTTGGGTTTGGCGTTGTTCTGGTCGTAGCGACTCTTGATTTGCTCCTTGGCTCCGAGATGACCACCGTATTTCACTATGTGCAGATCGCGCAGCTTGTCCCGCACTGCTCCGATCGCATTTGTCATTTGCCCCTCAGTGAAGTTGAAGACGATTGCATCATCGAGTTTGCCGTTAATTATGATCTTGTGAGTTCCATCCTCATTGTCGTTGGTGAGAATGTTCAGAGTGCGTGCCGGAAATGAGTTGAGACTATCGAGGCTTTTCGCGAGCGTGTAGTCGATGGTTGAGCTGAACTCCTGTCCTTCGCGCTCAGTCTCAGCAATCGCGACCGTTATCAACTGCGACTGAATTACGTTGTTAGCGTAATAGATGCTAAGCCGTAGCTTTGCATGCGAAGTTACTCTTACAGGTTCGATTGCGATGTCGAGATAGTCTTCGCGAGTCTTCTTACTGCAAGTATGTGGTGCGTCCGGGTTGCACTCGCAAACCCAGCTTGGTCCTTTGCCAGGCAGAAAAAACGTGTAGCGATGTTTGTCGAATTGAAAGTCATCACTTGCGACCACCGCGTCGAGCCAGTGGCCGCCGCCTTTACCTTGCGGAAGCAATCCGGAGGGGAATGGTAGCGGGTTTCGAACTATCGTTTCTTTGGATAGAGGTCCGATGTTAATGCGGACATAATAGGACCGATCCGTTCCCAGCTCTGTATTCGCAGGAATTGTTTGCTTTTCGTCGTCAACTATTCTCGTGTTCACGTAACGCGGTTTGCCTGGGAAGAGGCCCAGGCCGAGAGTCGCAAGTCCTGAAGGGGTAACAACGCTTGAGCCGACAAGCCATGTAACCGGAGGGATCGTGGGAACGGCAATCTGTGCAGAGGCGAGTGGAATTGCCGGCAGACTGGTTGCGTTACCTGTCTCGGATGTGAGCGTGAGCTCAAGACTTATATCGCATGTTGTGGTCGATCCTGCTTCTTCTTTAACTCTGACTGGATAAGACCAGGTTATTGGTTCTCCCCCGAGCGTTGCGAACCGGCGTGTATCGGGTTCTCCTAAAAGTATCAAACCATCAACCACTGCACTTAATTGAATCTGAATCTGGCTGTACCTGCCGGGCAATTGCGGCGCCTCTCCAGTTTTGGGAGGTGTGTAAGTAACCGTGACGACTCCCTCCTCATTGCGCATAAGCGCTCGCGGCCAGTTCACAGAAAACTCGCCCGTATCCGCTTTTTGGGTGGAGATGACTTCAGCCGTTGGTGTTGGTGTTGTCGGAGTGGCAGTCGGTGTTGGAGTTACGCTGGGACTTATACTCGGTGTTGGACTCACGCTCGGACTTGGCGTAACGGATGGTGAGGCTAAAGGGCCAACGTCTATGCTGATAAGACCGAGATCGCTTTTTCCATCTACTAAATCAATGTCCTGGCCTTTGTGTTGGCGTCCGCCCGAACTGAACGAGAAGAAGAATCGCCCGCGGCGATCAGTCTCAAAACTAAAGCGTCCAAGCTGATCCGTAGTGGTTTCGACGACTGGGCCGCCTAAATAGCCCTTCACGGTTATGCCTGCTTTCGATGGAGGCACGTTTTGACCAAAGTCGAGCCCTCCCTCGAATCGCTGCACTTTGTTTGGGGCCGGAGTGGGTGTCGTTGGCGCAGGAACTTCACGAATGACTGGTCGTGCTACTTCAACTCGACACGGAGTGTTTGAAAAACTGACTATTTGAAAGTTCAATTCCCAATCGATTGTGCCAGACGACTTGGTGGTGTCTATCGTAATGCTTCTTGTCCCCTGCCCACTTTCAATGAACCCATTGGTTTTGTCGATACTCCAAACAAAACCCTTGACCTCTGTGTCTCTTGGAGCTCTGAGGATCTTAAGCTCCAGGGTAATTTTCTTACCTGGATAATATGTGTCCGAATTAGGCACAACCCGGTAATGCACACAGTCAGGCGATTCTGCCGGTTTGGGTGGTTGGTCTGGTCGCTGAAAGGCGACGAGCTTTGTGAGTGCGCCTCCAATCAGCGGTTCTTGTTCGGCAAGCACTGTCTCGTTTGCAGCGACGCTGGATGAAGGTGCGCGTAAGAGTTGAAGATCTCCCGTCGACTGCTGTTGCTTGGAAATCGCTTTGTTAACCACCAATCCAACTGACTCAGCAGTGTTAGCATTGCTCTTGAGGTAAACAAAATAGGCAAGAGCCGCGCCCGCCAACAACAATTGGAGCACACCGAGAGCGAGAAAAATCTGTGTTCTCTTCTGTCTTGGAAGCTTTATCAATGGACTCCACCTGCGGCAGGGATGCGGCCTTGCGTGAGACCCGGTGTGTTCGATCCCAGGATGAAAGAGAGCGTAAATTACCACAACTACGCGTGCTGTCGCCACAAAAACGCCTTGTGACTATTTCCGAAGCCGCACAAGTTGTACTTCGTTCATGTGACTTGAACCAATTCTTTGCCGCGACTGGAAGCAATTGATTGCCGCAAGTTCAATCAAAACCTAGAGATTTCGCATATCCACTTTGTCCACAATTCGTGTTTTGGAACCATTAAATTGCCGAAAGTGCAAATTGGAACTTCAGGATTGCCGGAAGTGCAATAGTGAAAAGAAACGGCAGGTCAGCGATCGTGGGAATGCGGTATGGCGTATTCTCTAAAATCATTAAGTAGGATGCCCGTTGACATCAGCGATCATTGGACCTCGTGCTCTTGGACCATTCCGGTGAATGCAGGTTTTCCTATAGACGTACCCTGAAACTCACCAGTACATCGACTCGCAATCGACGGCCGCAACCGCTTCGGGTCGGCGTCTTGTTTTTTGCCCGTCATCACGCTTAAATTCCTGTTATGAAAATTTCGCTCAAGTGGTGGAGACGTCAGAGGCCGTGTGTGCCAAGAAGTCCCGTTCTGGTGCTACTTCTGATCTTCTCCTGCACATCATTACTGGCCCAGGATCCCAACTATGAGGCGCTTACGTAATGGTTATTGCGTTGAGAGCGTAACGAAAACGTGCCATCACCATTCCATTCCCATCTAAATTTTTCCCAATCTCCATTAACATGATCTCTATTAAAATAAAGATCCTTTCCTTCAGTTCCTTCAGACGCAGACATAAATTTTTGGGGATACTGCGCAACTGGAACTGACGCAATGGCAACTTTGTCAGTGCGCAGGTGATGAATATGAAATTGTTCCCACAGTCCGGATGAATCACGGTTAGCAATTGCTCGGTTATTTCTACGGTGATCGCAAGACCAGTAGCCATCCCACGCTCTGATATTCAAAGTCCCGTTAGATCTCACTATTAGCACAAACCGCTAGCGGTTTTTGTTTTGGTCTTTATGTGCAGAAAATTGATTTTCGAGTCCGTTTCCAAAAAGATGCCTCATATGATTTTGAGAGAATTGGTGGCGCCTGAAACAATAGGAATTCTGCTTGGAGTAATAATGTGATTACTATCGGAACCCGCTATAGCGACTCCGTTATTTCCTGCTGTTGCGTCAACAAAACGTAAACAGCTCGTTCCTAAACAAAGCGCAGCGGTAATCGGCGAGGGGACGCCGTGAGCAAGAAGATACGCTATCCGATCTGCTGTTACTGCTTCATCATGGCTTAAGGAAAGTTCCTCATCATGGCTTAAGGTAAGTTCCCACGCCTCCGAGGTTCCTTTAAATTCCATAAGTCCGCCGCTACCCTTTTCCTGTGTCGAATTTACTTTCGATTACAAATCACATTCAGGAATTGCTGGTGCATAGACGCATAATAGACATCCGAGACGAAAGACCAATAGATTAGCGACGATCCGGTCCGATAACGAAACCTACAATCCAAACCGATTCGAGCATGACGATGGTGTAGTTTCTTCTCCGTTAGTCAATCCCAAGTCTTAGAAAATTCCCGATGTCTCGACTCTTACTCGATACCACTCCGAAGATTGCCCAGTTGAAAAAACCAGCCAAACCCGCGACTCCGCTCATCAGCTCAATCATCTTTTCGGAGACCAAACTGGTGGGAGGGTTTACCCTCATCTCCTGGCAGCTAAACAGTTCATTAGTTAAGGTGCGAATGGTCGCATAACTCGCCAGCGCTCGCGTTCATCGAGTTCGCTCATCGAGAGAACCATCGTCTCGATTGCTTTAATTACTAACTTTGGAGACATTCTCCCTCCATTTCTAAGGCAATATCACGCTACAGCGTGTCAGGTAGGCCCGAACTTGACGGCGAGGGTCCCCCACTTGCCCACGATCAGCCCAATTATAAGACCGCCAAAAGCACCCAGGATAAGAATTGGCGCGTAAGCTTTGGTGATGATTGCGTCTGGTAAACTGAGAAGCACTCCGAAGATTAACCCATTGGCCCAGTTAGGCACTGGTAGCCGAGCAGCACCGATGACGAAGCCAATCGCGAAACGATTGAGAAACGCGCCCGTCAAAGCGGCGGTCTTGTCGCTAAAGCTGAGCGGTAACATTGAGGCGGCAGATAGGATGCCATAAACGAGTCCGCAAATCGTTCCGAGAATTAGTCGAGACATTTACACCTCCAAAAAGGGCGTGTAACGACATGCTACCTCTACGATTTGAGAATGTAATCAACCTCAGAGGCCCGCGTCGTTTTCAGCTTTCGTAAACCGTCTTTTATGATCCACTTTGTATTCGTGTTGCGCAACGCAGCACACCGTGAACAGACATTCAGCACGAAGTCGGGATCGTAATTACCCGCATTTCTTAACACGTTCGCTACTGATTTACGAACGTATAAGTTTGAGTCGGTTTTGAGGTTTTCCAGAACAGGAAGTATATCCGCAGGGCGCTTTCGGGCTAGATAGCGTAACGCCTCGCTCGCGGTGCGTCGTACATTTGGGTCTCGATCTGTGCTCCAAATAAGCATTTCAGCGACTACTTTGTCCGGCTGCTTTTTGCTGATTTTAACCAGCGCGGTTGCGGCTACCTCACGCTCACTCCAATCGTCACTCGTAGCGAGCGCCTTGATGTCGGGAACAGCTTGTCGTGGATCGGCAATGCCCTTCTGTAGGATGTCTTTACCATGCCAAACCTTAGTCACCATTGACGCCCCAAATGAATCCCGAAGTACAGAATAGTTGTAGACATAGAACGGCACAACACGATATGACACCACCGTGGAACGGCGCGGAGCTGCTAAGCAAAGGCGGAGGACGTAGAGCGAAGACCACTATGGAAGACTTTAAAGTGCATTTCCTTCCTTGATTAGTAAGGAACTTGCGGCGGCAACTGATCGCATCTGTAACGTAGAACAGGCCGCATGCTTGCCTGGGCTTAGTTCAGAATCTAACTGATATATTGTCGCGGCGAGGTGTTTCAGTTTTTGTCGGACCAAGTGGCCGCTTCTATTGGTGAGCGAATGAATACTCTTCCAAGTTTACAGCGTTAGCATATGAACAAGGTCATCACGAGCCTTTGCGCTATGGCCGTTCTCGGTTTGCAACTAAATCCCTGTCGCCTCTAGATAGTGTCAGGACCTAAAGTGACAGACGAGAGACGGAATTACTG